>CAIKPM010000013.1 GCA_903829325.1 uncultured bacterium | reverse complement strand
GCGCACGCTTTTAGCTGATTGGGTCGGAAATTGTGCGGCTTTGTTGCAACCTCTCATCGATGCACTACGCGCGCATATTTTTGCAGCTGACGTTGTGCACGCAGATGACACGCCCATCCCGGTACTTGCTCCAGGAAATGGGAAAACAAAAACCGGTCGTTTGTGGACGTATGTACGCGATGAGCGGCCTGCTGCAGGTGGAGCGGCACCCGGTGTATGGTTTGCGTACACGCCTGATCGCAAGGGAATTCATCCACAGCGCCAGATGGAGGGGTTCCGCGGAGTGTTTCAGGCCGATGGGTATGCGGGATTTTCAAAGCTCTATGAAAATGGCGAGGTACTCGAGGCTGCGTGTTGGGCGCATGTGCGACGCAAGTTCTTCGATATTGGGCATGCACAAAAATCTCCTCTTGCCAAAGAGGCGCTTGAACGAATTGGTGCGCTCTACCTGATTGAAAGCGAAATCCGCGGGCAATCCGCAGAAGCACGTCGCGCCGCACGCCAAGCACGAAGTCGTCCGATTCTGGATGCGATGCACATCTGGCTCAATGAAATGCTGCAAAGTCTCTCGCGGAAAGTTGAAGTTGCAAAGGCCATTCAGTATGCCTTGACGCGTTGGAAAGCGCTTGAGCGCTTTTGTGATGACGGACGGATAGAAATTGATAATAATGCGGCGGAGCGTGCGTTGCGCTGTGTTGCCTTAGGTCGCAAGAATTATTTATTCGCGGGAAGTGATGCTGGTGGACAACGTGCAGCGGCATTTTATAGCCTTATTGGAAGCGCCAAGCTCAATAATATCAACCCCGAAGCGTACTTGCGAGAAGTGCTGCGGCGTATTGCGGATCATCCGATTTCACGTATCGAAGACTTGCTGCCGTGGAATCTCAAGATGACTGAATCTGAACAGGCAGAGTCGGACTCTCCGCACGCGTCTACTTAGTGAAGAACCACGACGACGAAGTAAATGTGATCTAGGCATGCAAACCTCGCAATGAGTGAGGGTATGCCTGGATTATCCCAAGATCAAATGGGCGACGCAAGACGGTGTCAAAGCGACGCTTACAGACGGTGTCAAAGCGACGCTTACGATAGCAACATATGGCATACCGATTTGAATGGCAACACCGTCAGAAGAACAAGCATGAAAGGTGTTCAAACAATTTTCAGTGTGGGATCGAATCCAGAAGCAATTGTGAGCGGCCCAGATGGAAATTTGTGGCTCACAGAACAGGGTGCAAACAAAATAGCCCGCATCACCACCAGCGGGACGCTGACAGAATACACGATTCCAACTGCTGGAGCAGGGCTCGTGGGAATTGCGCTGGGACCCGATGGGAATATTTGGTTTTGCGAAAATACCACCAATAAAATCGGCAAATTTGTGTATTAGCAGGGTGATGAAAAAGCGACATCATGCATTTTTTATACACATTCTCGCTTGCCGACCAAGCAAGCGAGAATGCGTTAACCCGCATAGAGCAGGGCATACATCGGGGGACCAGAATTAGAGAGCCTTCGTGACTCCCTGTTTTTCGAGGTGGCCTTGATGGATATCATCGAGCAATATTTATCCGAGATCGAAACTGCAGTCCAACGACTTTCACGGCAAGATATTCGCTCGGTTGTTGCCGTCCTCGAATCAGTCTGGGAACGGCAAGCAACAACGTATATCATCGGTAACGGCGGAAGCGCCGCAACCGCTTCGCACATGATGAACGATCTCTGCAAATTCACCCGAATCGAAGGGCAAAAACCATTTCGCGCCATCGCCCTGACCGATAATGTCCCACTCATGACAGCGGTCGGCAACGATATCTCGTTCGATGATATCTTCATCCATCCGTTAGAAAATGTGCTCCGCCCGGGCGACGTACTCGTCGCTATTTCGGGGTCGGGCAATTCGCGCAATATCATTCGTGCGTGCGAATACGCCTTGGAAAATATGGCGACCGTCATCGGTTTTTGCGGCTCCCCCGGCGGCATGCTCGCGAAATTAGCCAATCATCGCATCATTTTCCCCGCCGATCGCATCGGGCAACAAGAAGACGGACATCTGATCCTCAACCACGTTGTGGCCCTCGCGCTGCGCGAACGCATCCAAGCCCGTAATTCACACCAAGCCCTCCTGCAAGCGTGAAATCAGCACAGCGCCCCGTCAGCGTGGTGACCGGTGCCGCGGGGTTTATTGGCAGCCACCTGGTCGATGCGCTCCTTGCCCGCGGCGAAAGCGTCATCGGCATCGATAACCTCGCCGTCGGTCGACGCGAAAATCTCGCCGCAGCCCAAACATCACCTTCGTTTCGACTTGAGATTGGCGATATCAACGACCAAGCGCTACTCGAAACGAATTTTCAAGGTGCACACTCGATCTTTCATCTTGCTGCGCTAGCAGATAT
Source organism: uncultured bacterium (assembly GCA_903829325.1). GTDB lineage: Bacteria > Vulcanimicrobiota > Vulcanimicrobiia > Vulcanimicrobiales > Vulcanimicrobiaceae > CAIKPM01. Next base: position 40,162 of record CAIKPM010000013.1, on the reverse strand, counting down.
CGTGCCGTCGGTAGAAAATCCCACCGCATATTTCCGCGCTAATGTTGACGGCACGTTCGCGGTCGTCGAAGCCGCGCGAAAAGCAAACGTGCGCCGCCTGGTCTACGCCGCTTCTTCTTCGTGCTATGGTCTCGCGGAACAATTCCCAACGCCCGAAACCGCGCCGATTGCCCCGGCGTATCCTTACGCGTTGACCAAACGGCTCGGCGAAGAACTCGTGCTGCATTGGGCGCAAGTGTACAACCTGCCGAGCGTCGCCCTGCGTTTTTTTAATGTCTTCGGCCCACGCGCGCGCACCAATGGCACCTACGGCGCGGTTTTCGGCGTTTTTCTCGCGCAAAAACGCGCCGGCCAACCGTTCACCGTCGTCGGCGACGGCAGCCAAACGCGCGACTTCACCTATGTCGACGACGTCGTCAGCGCGTGCATCGCCGCGCGTGACTCCGACATTAGCGGTGAATCAATCAATATCGGCTCTGGCGGCACCTATAGTATCACCCAGCTCATCACGCTGCTGGGTGGTCCGGTTGTGCATATCCCCAAACGCCCCGGGGAGCCCGACTGCACGTTTGCTGACGTGAGCAAAGCACGACGTCTGCTCAACTGGCAAGCCCAGGTACCTTTCGAAGAGGGCGTGCGCCGTATGCTCGCCACGTTGGATGCCTACGCCGACGCACCGGTGTGGACGCCTGAACGCATTGCCGATGCAACCAAAGCCTGGTTCGAGAACCTCGCTGCGCCGCCGCGCGTGGGCGTATGACAACAAGTCGAAAACCGCTTGAATCCATCAAGCACAGTGATCCCGCAAAACGCAAAATCTATGAGTTGCCGGAGCTCGCCCCGCTCATCGCCGAATTAAAAGCCAACGGAAAACGCATCATTCATTGTCATGGTGTGTTTGATTTGCTGCATATCGGCCACATGCGGCACTTTGCCGAAGCAAAAACGCTCGGCGACATTCTCGTCGTATCGCTCACCGAGGATCGTTACGTCAACAAAGGCCCGCATCGCCCAGCCTTCCCGGAACATTTGCGCGCAGAAGCGATCGCCGCCCTCGCCGGGGTTGATTTTGTCACGATTTCCCGCTCAGCCAACGCTGGTGAGATGATCGCTGGGCTGCGCCCCGATGTCTACGTCAAAGGCCCTGACTATAAAAACCACCACGAAGACATTACCGGCGGGATTGATCTCGAAGAACAAGCGGTCCGCGCCCATGGCGGGATTGTGCACTATACCGACGGCGAGACGTATAGCTCCTCAGCGCTGCTTAATCGCCACGTCCCGACGTTTGCCCCAGCGACCGAAACCTATCTCGAGGGCTTCCGCCAGGCATATTCTTTCAGCGATATCATGCACTATATCGACCGCCTCAGCGAGCTCGAGGTCGTTGTCACCGGTGAAGCAATTCTCGACGAATACATTTATTGCGAACAGATGGGCAAATCAGCAAAAGATCCCGTTCTGGCGATGCGTTATCATTCACGCGAATTATTTGCCGGCGGGTCGTTAGCGGTCGCCAATCATCTCGCCAATTTCGTTAAACGGGTGACCTTACTAACCTTTTTGGGCGAACACGAACCCCAAGAAGCATTTATTCGCAGCAAACTCGCACCGAATGTTACTCCCGTTTTTTTTGAAAAAGCCGATTCTCCAACTATCGTCAAGCGTCGTTATGTCGAGCATTATTTGCGTTCGAAACATTTCGAAGTGTACCACATCAACGACGAGCCGCTGACCTCACAAGAAGAAACAACCCTGTGTGCGTTGTTCGACGAATACCTGCCCCAAGCAGATATGGTGGTCGCCGCTGATTTCGGCCATGGTTTACTCACCACCAACGCGATTGCCCACCTCACCCAAAATAGTCGCTTTCTCGCGGTCAATACCCAAATCAATGCAGCGAATATTCGCTATCACGCGATTTCGGCGTATGACCGTGCCGATTATATTTGCATCAATGAGCAAGAAGTCCGATTGGATGCGCGCAACCGTCACGCCGAACTCTCCGAGCTAGTGCAACAGCTTTCGGCGCGCTTAGTCTGCGAACGTTTGCTGGTAACCCGCGGCAGCTCCGGGGTCACGTATTTCGAACGCGCGACCGAACACAGTAGCCCGGCGTTTGCCACCACGGTCGTAGAACGGACCGGCTCGGGCGATGCGGTTCTCGCAATTACTTCGGCAGCGGTTGCGGTGGGAGCGCCGGGGCCAATCGTGGCCTTTTTAGCCAACGTGATCGGCGCGCAAAAAGTGCAGATTATCGGCAATCGCTCCGCGGTTGATCGCATTGCAACCCTCAAGTTTATCGCTTCACTACTCAAATAAGGGGATCTGACGTCCATGAGTTCGACACAACCAACCGTCCTCGTCACCGGCGGCGCCGGGTATGTAGGCAGTGCCCTCGTACCCAAACTGCTTGCCGCAGGCTGGAATGTGCGCGTGCTCGATCTGTACCTTTTTCGCCCGCATGTTTTTGCCGATATCGCTTCGCATCCAGGCTTGACCCAAATCATCGGCGATATTCGCGATCTCCCCACCGTCGAAAAAGCCTTGACCGGCTGCGAAGCGATTATTCATCTCGCGTGTATCTCGAACGATCCGAGTTTTGAACTCGATCCCGCGTTGGGACGCAGCATTAATTACGCCTGTTTTGGACCGATGGTCGATGCAGCCAAACGCGCGAAGGTGCGACGCTTTATCTACGCGTCCTCTTCAAGCGTCTATGGCATCAAATCCGAGCTCAACGTGACCGAAGATTTGCCCCTCATGCCGTTGACCGACTATTCAAAATACAAGGCACTCTGCGAAACGATTCTGCTAGAAAAGCGTGGGCGCCGACGCAGCTTCACCCCGGTGATCATCCGTCCAGCCACCGTGTGTGGCTACGCTCCCCGCCAACGGCTCGACGTGATCGTGAATATTCTCACAAATCATGCGCTCGTCAATCGCAAAATTCGCGTCTTGGGTGGCGCGCAAACCCGGCCGAATATTCATATCGACGATATGACCGATCTCTATGTTCACTGTCTGCAAGTGCCAGCCGAAACGATTGATTGTCAGATCTTCAACGCCGGTTACAGTAACGAAACCGTCGATAGCATCGCCAACATCGTCAAGCACGTCGTTGGCAAAGACGTCGAGATCGTCAGTGAACCAACCGATGATATCCGCTCGTATCATATCTCCTCGAAAAAACTCAAAGACGAGCTGGGCTTTACCCCTCACCGCTCGATCAAATCCGCGGTCAAAGACTTGGTCGCCGCATTTGCCGACAAGCGCATCGTCAATTCGATGGATGACCCGAGCTATTACAATATCCGCATGATGCAGCGCTTACTCACCGTATGACCTTGATCAGCGACAAGCTCGCGCGTTTCACCACGATGCTGCGCATCCGTATGGTCGAAGAAATGATCGCCGCGCGCTACGACGAGCAAGAAATGCGCTGCCCGGTGCATTTGAGCATCGGGCAGGAAGCCATCGCCGCTGGGGTGTGCGCGGCGTTTACGCGCAGCGATTATCTCTTTAGCACCCACCGCTCGCACGCGCATTATCTCGCCAAAGGCGGGGATTTGCCAGGCCTAATCGCCGAAATCTACGGCCGCAATACCGGCTGTGTTCGTGGTCGCGGCGGTTCGATGCACTTATGCGATCTTGATGTCGGCATTCTTGCGACCATGCCGATCGTCGGCTCGACCCTGCCGATCGCGACCGGTGCAGCGTTTGGCAGCAAATTGCTCGGCGATCAGCGCGTGACCGTGGTCTTTTTTGGCGACGGCACCACCGAAGAAGGCGTGTTTTCCGAATCGCTCAATTTTGCGGCGCTGCAGCAATTACCGATCGTGTTTATCTGCGAAAACAATCTGTATTCGGTGTACTCACCGCTCGAGGTGCGGCAACCCGCGCGTGATCGCGTGGCCTTAGCAGCGGCGCACGGCATCACCGCGGCGCTGGGCGACGGCGATGATGTCGAAGCAATTTTCAGCCTCACCGAAAACGCAGTTGCCCGCGCACGCAATGGCGGTGGACCGAGTTTTCTCGAATTTGCGACGTATCGCTGGCGTGAGCATTGCGGTCCGCACTACGACAATGATATTGGCTATCGGAGCGAAGCTGAATTTCTCGCCTGGCAACAGCGCGATCCACTCGCGCGCACCGAACGAGAACTGCTCGCCTCCGGCGAGCTTTGCGCCGCAACGCTGAGCGACATCAAAGCGAGCTTGCAAGACGAAATCGAGACTGCGTTTACGGCAGCGCGTGAAGCTCCATTCCCTGATGAAAGCACCTTGTTTACCGATCTTTTTGTCCCGACCGAGCTTTGTGTGCAAGCCGCATGAGAACCTTATTATATACCGAGGCTATTCGCGAAGCGCTTGATCTCGCTATGGCTGCTGATCAACGCGTCTATGTGATGGGCCTAGGCGTCCCCGATCCCAAAGCGATTTTTGGGACAACCGCCGGTTTGCAAGCAAAGTATGGTCCGCAACGCGTCTTCGATATGCCAGTCGCCGAAAACGGCATGACCGGCGTTGCGATCGGTTCCGCGCTAGCTGGGATGCGCCCGGTAATGGTCCATCAGCGGGTTGACTTTGCGCTCTTAGCCTTAGACCAAATCGCGAATAGTGCCGCAAAATGGAGCTTTCTCTTCGCCGGAAAACAATCGGTGCCACTCGTCATTCGGCTCTTGATCGGTCGCGGATGGGGACAGGGTCCGCAACACTCGCAAAGCTTGCAAGCGACGTTCGCGCATTTTCCCGGCTTAAAAGTCGTGATGCCAACCTCGCCCTACGATGCGAAAGGGATGCTGCTCGCCGCGATTGCCGACCCGAACCCCGTTGTATTTCTCGAGCACCGCTGGTTGCATTCGACCTTCGGGCACGTGCCGCCAGAGCATTACCACGCCCCTTTATCGCAAGCGCTCGTGAGCCGCCCTGGCAGCGATATCACGTTGGTTGCAAGCTCGCTTGCTCATATCGAAGCTTTGCAAGCCGCGAATATCCTCGCTCAACACAATATCTCGGCCGAAGTGCTCGATTTACGCTCGATTCAACCGCTTGATCGCGAAACGATTCACGCTTCTCTCAAGAAAACCAAGCGTTTGCTCGTGGTTGATCACGGCTGGAAAAGCTTTGGCGTAGCCGGCGAAATTATTGCCAGCATGAGCGAGATCGCCTTTACCGATCTGATCAGCGCACCCCAACGCGTCACCGCGCCTGATCATTACCCCGCCACGACGCCAGCTCACGCCAACCTCTATTATCCGGGCGTAGCCGAGATCGTTAATGCCGCGCTGCACATGTTCAAGCGCACACCAATGAGCGAAAGTGACATGCAACTCACGATTCCCCTGCATCGCGACGTGCCTGATAAAAACTTTCGCGGGCCATTTTAATTCGTGCCGAGGAACACAGGGTCGTTCTCGATTTCCGCGGAAGCGGCAGGCATGCAAAATGCACGCCGTATTGTTGTACTCGGAAGTAATTCTTTTTCCGGCAGTGATTTTATCGATCATCTGCTCGATCAACCCGCAACCGAAATTCTCGCGATTAGTCGTTCGCCCGAAAAAAGTGCCGTCTTTTTACCTTATCGTGATCGTTCTTCTCCTCCACTGCGTTTTGTCCAGGCTGATCTCAATCACGATATTCCCACGATCTTGCGTGAAATCGATGCCTTCGAGCCTCAGTACATCGTCAATTTCGCGGCACAAAGCGAAGTTGCGCCGAGTTGGCAGCATCCCGAGCACTGGTTCGAGACAAACACCGTTGCTTTAGCGAAGCTGATTCATGCGCTCAAAGATCGTCGCTATCTGCGCAAATATTTGCATATTTCTTCGCCCGAAGCGTACGGCACGTGTGTCGGCAGCATCGACGAAACCGCGCCGCTCAATCCTTCCACGCCGTATGCCGCGTCAAAAGCCGCTGCAGATTTGCTACTGCAAACCTATCTGCGCAATTACGATTTTCCGTTGGTGACGGTTCGTTCGACGAATGTGTACGGAGCACATCAACAGCTGTTTAAAATTATCCCCCGCTCGGTCATCCGTCTGCGGCGCGATGAAATCATCGAATTACACGGCGGTGGTCAAGCAGTCAAATCGTTTATTCATATTCGTGATATCTCTCGCGGCGAAGAACTAATTCTCGAAAAAGGCCGCGTTGGCGAGCTCTACCATCTCTCACCCGATCAGGGCTACCGCGTCTGCGATATTGTCGAGCGAATCTGCATCGCTCTCGGCAAGAATTTCGCTACCTCGACTCGCGTCGTCGCCGAACGGCTCGGCCAGGATGCCGCGTATGTAATCGATAGTACCAAAGCGCGCAATGAATTTGCGTGGTCACCACAAGTTTCGATCGATCAGGGCCTCACCGGCGTGATCGCTTGGGTCGAACGTTTTTGGTCGGATATTCTCAAACTACCCCACGAGTACCAACACGCCGCCTAACATCCGTGCTTTCGCAATAGGAGTTTCGATGACACAAGTTGCTCAACGTGAAATTAATCTCTTGGATAAATACCCGCGTTCCAAGCGTCCCATCGAAGAACGAGGGAATTCGATTACGCCCGAACATCGCGAAATCGCGCGGCGTTTTGATCGCAATTTTTTCGACGGCGACCGTTTGACCGGCTATGGCGGCTACAACTACCATCCCCGTTTTTGGCAAGAAACCGTCAAGCGTTTCCGTGATCACTATCAATTAAAGCCCGATGCCCGCATCCTCGATGTTGGCTGCGGTAAAGGTTTCATGTTGCACGACTTTCACGAGTTGATGCCTGAAGCAACCGTTCAGGGCATCGATATCTCACGCTATGCAATCGAAAACGCGATGGAAGATATGCGCCCTTTTGTCAGCGTGGGTGATGCGCAAACATTGCCGTTCGAAGACAACAGTTTTGATCTGGTGATCTCGATTAACACCGTGCATAATCTCCCACTGAAAAATTGCAAAGTCGCTTTGCAAGAAATAGAACGAGTCACCAGCGCCCACGCTTTTGTCACGATGGATGCCTGGCGCAACGAGCGCGAAAAAGAAAACATGCTCAAGTGGAATCTCACAGCCTTAACGTATATGCACGTTGATGAGTGGGTGCAACTCTTTGACGAAATTGGCTACACCCACGATTACTATTGGTTTATTGCCGAATGAACGCCCGCGCTGCGATCCTCCGCGCCCAAAATACCCCCCTGGTCGTTGAAGACATCTCCCTGCCCCCGCTCGCGCCGGGGCAGGTGCTCGTTCAGCTCGCCTATAGCGGGGTGTGTCATACGCAATTATCGGAAGTGCGCGGCCGCAAAGGCCCTGATCGCTATTTGCCGCACACCCTCGGGCACGAAGGCTCGGGCATTGTCCTAGCGATCGGCGCCGATGTTCGCAAAGTCACGATCGGTGATCATGTCGTCGTCACCTGGCTCAAAGGCAGCGGTGCGGATATTCCCAGCGCTCATTACGACTGCGCCCAGGGCCACATCAATTCCGGCGCGGTTGCAACGTTTCAAAGCCACGCGCTCATTTCGGAAAATCGACTCGTCCCGATTCCGCGCGATGTTCCGCTTGCCGCCGCCGCGTTATTAGGATGCGCGGTCCCCACTGGAGCGGGGATTATTCTCAACACTTTCGCGCTCAAGCCCCAACAGAGTCTGGTGATTTTCGGCGCCGGCGGCGTCGGGCTTGCCGCGGTGATCGCCGCCAAAGCCAGCGGTGCGGCTCCGCTGATCGTCGTCGAACCCCACGCCGCGCGGCGCGAGAAGGCGTTAGCGTTGGGTGCGACCCACGCGCTCGATCCACACTCGAGCGACATCCCCACCTGCGTCCAAGCCCTCTGTGGCGGGGCTGGAGCCGATTTCGCGCTCGAATCAGCCGGGCTGACCGCGACGATGGAAGCCGCGTTCCAAGTGATCCGCCCGGGCGGCACGGCGGTCCTCGCCGGCAACGTCGGCGCCGGCGAGAGGATTAGCATCGACCCCTTCGATTTGATCCGCGGCAAGCGACTGCTGGGTTCGTGGGGCGGCGACAGCCAGCCCGACCGCGACATCCCGCGTTATCTTGCCGGCATGGCCGACGGCAGCATGCCCTTCGAGCAGCTCCTCGACCGCGAGTACCCTCTCGAAGCCATCAACGAAGCCTTAGCCAACCTCACCACCACCACCGTCGGCAGAGGCATGCTCACACTGAGCTAGCCCGCGAGTGGCTGGGGCGAAGCGTGAACACGGGTCTCTCGGGCGGTCAGCTGAGGAAAAGAAAAACCCACGTATCAGGTCGCTGGTGTGACGAGGCTTGGGTCGCTCGGTTTGCATCTTTCGCACGGATGCTTGCGAGCGGTCAAGGCTCGGTGTGCAGTTGTTTTTGCACGACCAGGAGGATGATACGTGGGTTTCTTTTACGCTAGTTGACGGGCTTTATCGGCGGGATGTATCGACCAAAGATGCAAGAACCGATCTTCTGCATTTCTTATGTCACGGTTTATGTCGATGACAAGCGATATTTGAACAATTTATTTTTTGAGCGCGACAACCAAAATGCAAGAAAAAAAGCCCCCCGAAGGGGCTTTGAATATCACGAGCGACAGCGTGAATATACGACGTGTCTATTAGGCAGCCGGGGAGGCGTAGCCGTTTTGCGAGGATGGCGGCGGAGGTGGTTTTCGGACCATTTGTGCAATCATCGGACCAACCATAAGCGGCAGCATCAAGACATTCCCTAAGCCCATGACAAATGCGAGGCTTTTGCTCTCAGCAAATTTTCCCAACAAACCTTTTTCACCGAGTTTCGCAGACTTATACACAATTGCATCTTGTTGTTTAACAATTGCGAGTATATCTGCTTCCAATTCATCTCTGTCTTTGAGCAATGCTGTATTGTTAGAGTCATTCTTCAGTTTATCAACGACCTTTTTATGTGCGGAGATTTTTTCCATTGCGAGTTTTTCCGAATTTTCATACTCGCTTTTTAATAACGAAATATGAGATTCAACTGCTAGGCTACCGCGTTGTTTTATCTCCTTTACGTCCGTATCAATCCTTTTTCTTTGATCGTCACTTTCGATTTTTCCACTCAGCGCTTTTCTAGCCTCAACCGCATTGCTCGGCATCAGCGCTTTGTTCGCCGCGTCCAGATGGTAGGAGGCGACGTCAGCCTGCGCAGTAACACCATTAGCAGCAGGCAGGGGCGTAAAACGTCCCTTTTCGCCAAACCAATGCTCACGTAAGTAAGCAATCGAATCGATCATGAATTTATTCCATTCTTTATATTATTGCTATATTGTTTAGGGATTAAATCATTTATTAGAGCTATGCATCCCCGGTTATGCACGCTTGTTGCGCTGCCGGCACGCCTTATGCAGTTACCATCAATTTTTGACCGCTCATCGGATCGGTGATTTCAGAGGTAAGTCCACCACCGGCGGCGGCACCGCCGTAGGTTCCCGGTGCAGCGCCGCCTGCGGCGGCATTCCCCGCAGCGGTGGGATCACTGCCAGAAGCTCCCGATCCAGCGCCAGCACCACTTGATCCCGAGCCCGTGAAGGCACTCAGAGCCATCGGCAGCCCAACCATCGCGCCGATACCAACCAGTGGATTGGCTGCAAAATCACCGACTTTGCCCAGCAGCCCCTTACTTTTGCTTTCCAAAGCTTTCTGCGTCGCTTGAGCTTGAGCAAAATCTTTTTCAGCCGCAGCGATTTTCGCCGGATCCTTGCTGTCTTGTGCAACTTTAAGCGCACTAGCAGCATCACTAACACGTTGCTGCTGCACAACCAAGGCACTAGACGCCTGCTCTTTCGTCATCGCCTTAATAGCACTCTCATCCGGCCCGGTATTTAACCCAGTTTTCGCGACTTCTCCCTGTATGGTTCCTGTCGAAGACGGACCAGGAACTATACCACCAGCTGGAAGAGTTGCAGTATGCGAGTTAGCATTTTCCGCCCCGGAGTGCGTCGTCGCTTTTCCCTTAATGTGCTCGATACCCGATTCAGCGCGTTTGATACCCGATTCAGCAACCGATGCTAAAGCCATAAAATCACCAACTATATTTATATCGAAAAATAAAAACTCGAGACATTTGAGCCTGATTTAATAGAAGGGGCTCATTTATATAATGTCTCGAGCGATGATGACAGCAAGCGGTTTCGGGCGATATTAGGACCTTTGATTCAATCCGCGGACGCGGATTAGCTTGTGGCTTGGCTTGGGTCCCCCTGCGGGTGGCGATATTGGTCGACCCACTGACGCATCCCGTCGATCTGCATCGGTAGCGTCGCCACCATAATCAACATCATAAACCCACCCACAAACGCAGGGATATGCGTAAAAACCCACCCCGGTGTCCGACGCCCAATCCAACGATACGAAGGATGCTGCGTCAACGCACGCGCCATCCCCACCAGCTGAACGTATTCCTGAGCAACCGCCTGACACTCGCTACAACCAATATGTTTCGTCTCCAACTCATTGATCTTGCTCTCAAGCGCGTTACGCTCCGTAGCATCAGACGTCTGCTCAAGCTTGCGCTGGGCTACACGCAGTTCCGCCGCGACCGCCGCCATAGTAGCCCGCGCATCATCGCGGGTCCGCGAAAAGCTGGACTCGAGACTCGCCCACACACTCCGCGGCAAGCGCCGTAAATCGGAAAACCGGGCGTAGTACAAGACTTGAGGATTGCTCTCCAAAAAATTATGATAAGACACGAGATCGAGATCAGCCTTGGGGGTTTTCGCCAAGAGATTACTCTCACGCAAACGGCCAAGTATCACGCTCCCATGCTTAACCATGCCCAGGTTTTTGTCACGCGTGACTTCGAAGATGCCGCCAAAATTTTTGCTCGGATCATTGATAAACCACTGCTCATAACCCGGCGGCACAACTTCGTGGTAGCCCGGAAATATCGTCATCGCGACACCTTCTCAAGTGAGTACGTCAGGACACCTCGCTGAAGAGCTACCCCGCATAAGGGTTATGTCCCCACAGGCCAACCTGGCAACCTAGCCCACTAAGCATTTAGACTCAACGCTACGTAGTGAGCGCGACACTCGCGTTGGTATAGGTTACCGGATATGGCAAGTTCGCATTAGGCTGTTTATCGACTTTGTTATTTTCATGCTTCGTTAACTCGTAGTCGACTCCGTAGAAAATCGCATACAACGCAGCCGAAAGCGGCAGACTGTTCACCAACAAATTCGCAGCAATGCGGCCGTTGAAACGAGGATCAGTCAAGCCTTCTTTGAGTCCGATGAAATACGACTTGTAGCGGTATAGCATCCCACTGAGAAGCCGCCGCGCTGCACCCTCAGTAAATGCCCCCTCATGACCAAAGAGAAAATCAATCGAACGCGCGGTATGACGATGAAACTCGTCCAGAGTACCCTTCGGTAAACCAGCTTCTTCAGACGTCAACCACGCAGCAGTCAAACGGCCATCAGTAAACTCAAGCTTCTCCGGATGAATCTCACCCTTCACCGGTGCACGATATTTCCAAATCACCCGAATTTTTTTCTTATCTTCTGCACTACCAGTCGACAAGCCAGGTTGATTAGGATGCAGGTGAGGGAAATGCACCCCAACACCCGGATGGATTAAATTCAGTTGCTCAGCCGACACGAGTACATCCAGCACCAACGCTGGGGTATCTTCGTTCGCCTGCTTGGTTTGAAGGCGCTTGAGCAAAGCCTCAATCTCAGCAGCATTGCGAGGCGCCTCGCATGTGCCTTCGACCAGATTGGGCAAGCGCAGCGCCTCTGCTGCGGACTCCGGTACTTGCACCTTTACACCGGCTGCGCGCTGTTTAGCGATCGCGACGCGCGTCGCCTCAACCGCATTCATCCGGCGGATCACCCCGTCACGAAGCGATGGGATTAAATAACCGGTTTTGAGATTAATCCCGACGCCGTGCGCCGAGAATCGCGGTGGCACTGCAGCCACACTCATTACGCCACCACCCAGTTGATAAAATGCTGCTTCGCAAGCGCGTGTAACTTTTGCAGCTTCTGAATGTAGTCAACCGATCGCGCAGCCAAGCGCTGCCCTTCTTGCAAGAAGCCGGCCCTATTGCCCACCCCAGATACACTGTCCAAATAGTGTTGGGCTTGCATCTGGACCAAGCGCCCGTTATCACCGTCCATCGCATTGCGTTGCTTGAGCTGCGCTAAATAATTGGTATAGAGATGGGTAATCGCCGTGCCAGCCGAGGGAGCGAGGACTTCGACGGGGTGGATCATCCCTTCCTCAAGCACCAGCTTTCCGCCAACTTCTTTCACCGGGGCTTGCAACTGCGAGAGCAGTGTCTTAGCCTGCTGATACTGTGCAGAGTCGGCAGGCGCAGAACGCGCCGTACCCCACGCATCGAGCATGAGCCTGGCCAAGCCCTCTGACACGACGGCATCAATATTTTCTTTGCCGGTCGCTTCCAACGAGTGCACCCACTCAACCGAAGGGTCTTTCGTCGCACGGGATGCGTTGGTAATGATATGCACAAAATTCTCACGCTGGAGCTCGGCTTTCGTCTTGCCCCGCGTCTCACGAATTTCCATGAGCAAAGGCACCAACACTACCGCTAAACCAGAGATGACCGCACCAAGAAGCGCAATCGCCTTCATGCCATCGAGGTGCGTGTCCGGATGCTTCGCCGCGTACGTCGCATCGTTCGGGGCCATATTGGACAACAGCGGAACAGCAACGCCTTCTTGCGCCGAACCCGACGGGCCGATCGAATCCGAACCCAGTCCCGCAGGGAAGACACTCGTCTGCGTCCACGCAGGAGGCGAGTTGGCCGGGGGTCCGCTGTACCCCGAATACAACGGGGCGACGCCAGTAATGGCCATGTAGGTTGTGTTCCTGTGATCCTCAACAGCAAGCCCCGGAGCTGGCAGAGCGGCGTAGCAAATTTACGATCGATACGCGCGATGCACGCTACGCCAACGAGATATGGCGCTCAAGGGTTTGCGAGTAGTGCTCTAGCTCGAGCGCACAGCTCGAGAGAAGGGTGCGCACACGTCCGCGACGGTGCGCAGCATACAGAGACAACAGCAGCACATCGGGCCGCACATGACGAGACAATCCGATGAGGCGCGCTTGACAGCTGCGGCAATCGATGTCATCGACATAGCGTGTTGTCCTTTCTTCTGCACAAGAGAATCACTCAGGCACTCTCAATCGGGCGCCTATGAGTTGTAACCCCTTTAATGTCACAAAAGCTCATACATGGAAAGCGCATTTTCCACGAATTGTGCAAACAAACCGATTCGGCACCACGCAGAGCGGCACGCACAAAAGTTTTCCCCTAATGAGCCTTTCCATTTGCGGTGGTAGGCCCATTAAGACTGGTAAGAGCCCGTTTGCGCTCATCGCTTTAGGAAGTGCCACTACATGCAACGCCCATATACCGCCGGCGCCTACCTCACCGGACCTGCGCTCCTCAACCCGGCCTCCATGTACGCCTATAGCGCTGCGCCGGCACCGCGCAAAACGCGCAGCTCGTTCGCTAGCCCAGCAAACACAACAGCCATCGACGAGGAAGCGGTGCAGCAAGCGATCGAACGGCTCACCACCAGCCCCAAACACGACCCTGCAGCCTTACAGCAAGCGGCGCTTGATATGGAGCTAGTCGTCAGCTACTTCGACGCACTTTCCGAAGATTTCGGCCCCGAAGCAGCCCTCACGTCGTTTGCGCTCGATCTGGCAAAGAAATCCGCCGATTCCGATCAACGCCAGACCGGTGGCAAGACCCGCATCATCCGCGCCAGTCGGCAACGCTACTCCAAAAACTAGATCTGCCTAGATCGCCTGCGCTGGGCGAGCGGCTTGCGCGGGTTCGAAGCGATAGCCGAAGCCGTAGATCGTACGGACTGGCGAAGGCGAAGTTGGGTGGGCTTCGAGTTTGGCCCGAATTTGGCGAACATGATTGTCGACCGTACGCTCATCGCCGAAATAATCATAGCCCCACACGCGATCAACCAGGGTCTTGCGCGAAAGCGCGACCCCTGGCTGCTTGGCTAAGGCCAGCAACAAAGCAAATTCGCGTGGGCGCAGCTGCAACGGCTCACCATTCACACGCGCGTCGCGGGCATCTTCATCTATTTCGAGACTGCCGTACTTGAGGGTCCGGGTCGAAGCGGTAACCGGCGCCGCTGCAACCGATGAAGCAACCCCAGTGACTCTCCGTAAAATAGCCCGAATCCGAGACACCAGCTCGCGATCCGAACGCGGGGCAACCACGAAATCATCCGCGCCCAATTCGAATGCCAGCATGCAATCGATCTCGGAACTCTGGGTGGCATACACCAGGGTGGGCGTCCAAATATTCGCATTACGCAGCGTCCGCAAGACCGACAAGCCATCGACCCCCGGCATCACCATATCGATGATGATCATATCAAAACGCGATTCGCGCGCGGTCACGAGCAACTCGCGTCCATCGGCTGCTTGAGTCACCGCGAAATCTTCAACCTGGAGACGATCAGCCAATTCACGATAGGCCGCATGCTCGCTTCGTACCAATAAGACGGTAGGCGATTCAGTCGTTGAACGAGGCGACACATTCTCAAGCATGCTCATAATCTCCACAAGTTCTGTTAGAAAAAAGGCGGTGTCAAAAAATTTTTCGACAATTGCCTTTCCAAAACTCAATTTCGTTACATAGGGGCCTTACCCCCTGCATCATTACGACAAATATCACAAATTTTCGTGTTCGCGCCGTAAAGTCGCCGCATTACTCGTACGAATGACGTTGGTATCGTCGATTTCCTCCTCCTCACGCAGGCGACGCGCCTCCAAATACGCCTCGCGACGACGCTCTTTGAGCTTCTCCAGCACATTTTTTTCCTTGCTGGCTTCAAGCAGGGCATCGCGCAGCTCGGCCACATGCTGCTCCGAACGCTCGACATCGGCTTGCGCCCGCTGGGCACGTTCGCGCAAATAAGCAACTTCGGCGAAGGCATCCTCGATCGCCCGTGGGTCGGTCCGCACTTGGTTCGCGCGCATTTTCTGCAGGCTCCGCTGTAACTCGGCCTCGGCGGCACGCAGCGCGCTCAAATAGCGCCGATGCTCGCCAAGACCCGCAGCATACTCACGCTTGCGCTCATCTTCGGTGCGTTCGCGGATCTCAAGCAAGGGTTGAAGATTAAACTGAAACGGAGCCACAATCGCCGCTTTCCACCCTCAACCCAACAACCGCTCTACTGCCCTAGCGCATCAGCGTCAGCGGAGTGCGGGCCGGCGAGATCGGGGTGAGCGGACGCAGCCCACTACGAGGCGGAGCCGCCCGTCGTACGGGGGCAACTTTGTTCGCCTCGGGGGGCACCGCCGCCGTAATTTGATAGAGTCCCGCCGGAGTGACGCTCACATTGGGATTGGCAAGGTGCGAAGCCTGATTGCCTTGGGTCGACCAATTGCCCGCTGTATACTGACTCGTCGGCGTGTGATTAGGATGAAACCCGGTCGCATTGAGCTGTTTACCCAGCTGGTAGCCTTGCGCACGGCGTTGCTCCATCGCTCGCCGCGTTTTTGGCGAGATGCTAATCGAATCAACCGAAGGATCATTCGCGCGTGGTGCCAGGGGATCAAAAGCAACCTGGGTCGCGGTAACGCGCTCATCAACCTGCCCGTTACGCTGACTGCTGCGGGTGTTCGTGACATCACTCAGCACCGTAGACGAGGCATCACGCAACGCCAAAGAGCGCTTATTCGCAGCGAGCTCATTCGGGTCGATACGTGGAATATACGGTCCATTATTACCAACGGGTGCCATAATAATAGTCGATTCTCAGAAAGATAAAAAGCAAATTTACAGCGCGAAAGTGGAGAGCAAAGAACGGATGCAATTGAGAGACGCGTGGTTAATAAGGGTGGGTGTTAATATAGTCGGTTACGGATTTAAGGGCTTCGCGATGAATTTGCGAAGCCCGCTGACGAGTAACGCCAAGTTTTTGCGCAATCGCCGGTAAGGGCACCTGGCCCATGTAGTATAACATCATAACCTCGCGTTGACGAGCAGGCAAGGTATTAATCGCCGTCAATGCAGCCGTAATTAGCGTCCGCTCGACTGCAATCGTCTCGGGATCTTTTTCGTTTGAGGCACCGATCGTCACGCCACTCGGCAAGGGCGCATCCAAAGAAACAACCGAACGCTGCATCGCTTTCGTGCGCACCGCGCTCAATTTTTTATCGCGCTGCTCCATTTCAACCATCGTTGGCATGGTGCCCCGATCAGCCGCAATCCGGTAGCGTTCTTCTTCAGTCTCGCGCAACGCGCGACGCACCCGACTCGTGAGCGGGTCTCGCTTGCGCAAACCATTAAAAATCGCGCCGATGATCAAGCGCCGGGCATACGCCTCAATCACCACTCCACGCGTCGGATCGAACAAATCAACCGCGCGAATGAGGCCCACGCAGCCATCGCTAATCAGCTCTTCGACATCAGCTTTTGGATAGGCACGCGCCACACGACGCGCCACCGATTTCACAAGTGGATACAATTGCTGAATGCGATCATTACGCAACTCCAGCTTCTGTGCTTCCGTTAATTCTGCCACCGCTGGAAAATCGATAGCCGAATCCGCAGCAAAAGCTTCTTCACCCGCGACTTCACGCTCGAGGTGTTGCCACACCGAATGTTTATCGTAGGTTGAATTACCCATTGGAGAAACTCCAACGGCGGCTTTCCGCTTGTTATTAAAGGCCTTTGAGGCAAAGAGCATTCCCATAATGAATCAGCTCATCTCGTGCCGTAATTGTTCGTACAACGGCTCACTGCTCTGCTTGGCAATATTCATCGCCAAATTCTGAGCCAAAATCTCGCTCATCGGACCGAGACGTTTGGTCATCGGGCGCAAAGCGACACTGAGCAATTGTGCTTCGAACTCGGCGGCAAGTTGACGCAGACGCTCGTCGCTAGCCGGCGCAGCATGGTCAAGAGAAAGCGAATCAGCTCTTTTGGAGGCTGTTTGCGATGCGGAGCATTTCATCGGCCGATTGCACTCCTTTACTATCCGCCTCGTACGCGCGCTGAGCAGCGAGCATTGCGAGCATTGATTCAACAATCGAGATATTTGATTTCTCTAACATCCCAAACGCAATTTTGGTCTCACCACCAGGCCGCAGATCGAGTGCTGGACCGGAATCAGCAGTGGGTGTAAAAATCCCCTTCACTCCCCCTTGTCGTAACTGCTCAGGAGCAGCAAACGTTGCTAGAGTGATGTGGCCAATCGTAAAGTTTTTGTGACCGTCGAGCGTGGCTTGAATCGTGCCATCACCCAGGACGGTGACATCGCTCGCGTTCGCCGGCAAATTGACCCCAACCAAGGTACAGCCTTGGCCATTTTGCATTTTCCCATCAGCCGTCCGCGAAAAATCACCTAAGCGCGAATACGCCAGATCGCCATTAGGTGCAACTACTTTAAAGAAGCCACTGCCGTTGATCGCCAAATCGAAGGGTCCGCCACTTTTTTGCAGCTTTCCCTGGGTCAAATCAAGCCGAGTTCCCCCAATCGTCGCGCCCAAGCCCGACGATAACGCCGAAAACCAGGTATTGCTCGCTTTATAGCTGGGATTATCGGCGTTGGCAACATTTTCGCTGATTTGTTCGAGATTGGCTTCTTCCATGGACATGCCCGACGCGGCGGAAATCATTGCACGATTCATTTTAACCTCGCGACCTCGTTGGCCATCTTCTGACGTGCTGAGTCGATTGAGCTCAGAGCTTTTTCCGCAGTTTCAAAACTGCGCTGCGCATCGATAACTTGAATCATCATCTCTGCGGAGTCAACATTAGAAATTTCGATAAACCCGCTACGTACCAAGGTTCCGGGCTGCAAGCCAATTTTGCCCACGAGTTTTCCAGCATCGAAAATCGAACCATCCGCACGCACATGGACTTGATCAGAACTCACTTTGACCATGCCGGTATCGGCCAATAATCGCTTGCCAGTGGGATCGACCAAATAGCCCTCTTTATCGCGACTGAACGAGCCGTTGCGGGTTTCGCTGACGGCACCGGTAGACGGGTCGGTCACGCGGAAGCCACCCTCGCCATCGATCACCAAATCAAGCGGGCGCCCCGTGGAGCGTTGTGGCCCGGCCCCCGTTGTCTGGGTATGCACCGCAGCCAGGCCGTTGGGTGTCATCACAATCCGCTCGAGAATTTTGTGAAAATCACGGCTCGAGGCATTGGCAAGATTTTGGTTTGCCACCTCAAGTCGATCATTGCAGGCCAGCATGGCGTCTGTGGCCCAGCTGATTCCGTCTTTGTTCCCCATGAATCAATCGTACTATACGTTTACGACCACCGAATCGCGACAATATACACGAATTATCTTCCCGGAGAATGGAAAGGGGCAAAAAGGCCCCTTTCCATATATCGAGGTGCCCGGTGGGCTTATTCGGCGACGAAAGTCAACGCAGCTTGGCGTTCGTCGTAATCCACCAGTAGCCGATCACCCTCACGCACCTCGCCGGCCAAGAGCTTGCGGCCTAGCGTGCTCTCGAGCTCGCGCTGGATCGTCCGCTTGATCGGGCGGGCGCCGTAGACGGGGTCGTAGCCCTCGAGCACGAGATGTTGCCGCGCGGCGGGAGTCAGGGTGAGCGTCATACGCCGCTCGGCTAGGCGCGCGCGCAGACGTCCGAGCTGCAACTCGACGATTTCGCCCAACTGTGCTTGGCTCAAAGCCGTGAAGACGACAATCTCGTCGATGCGATTGAGAAATTCGGGACGGAAGTGACGCCGCAGCTCATCGAGCACCGTTGCGCGCATCACCGCTGCTTCAGCACCGCTCGCATCACCTGCGCTATCTAAGATGCGATGACTCCCGATATTCGAGGTCATAATAATAATCGTGTTTTTGAAATTGACGACGCGACCCTGACCATCGGTCAGACGCCCGTCATCGAGAATTTGCAAGAACGTATTGAACACGTCGGGGTGAGCCTTTTCGATCTCATCGAACAAGAGCACCGAAAACGGCTGACGGCGGACCGCTTCGGTCAGTTGGCCGCCTTCTTCGAACCCGACATAGCCCGGCGGCGCACCGATCAAGCGGGCGATCGCGTGCCGTTCCTGATATTCGGACATGTCGATGCGAATCAACGAGCGTTCGTCGTCGAAGAGGTAGCTAGCTAACGCCCGCGCTAGCTCGGTTTTGCCGACGCCGGTCGGCCCCAGGAACAGAAACGAACCAATCGGCCGCTGGGGATCAGCCAGCCCCGAGCGAGCCCGGACGACCGCTTGCGCCACCGCCTTGACCGCTTCGTCTTGCCCGATAACCCGGTGGTGCAATTCTTGCTCTAAATCCAGCAGCTTCCGAATTTCGCCCTCGAGTAATTTCGATACGGGCACGCCGGTCCACCGACTGACGACTTCAGCAATATCTTCTTCGTCAACGACTTCTTTGAGCAAACGCGCGGCTCCATCGTTATGACTCAGGCGTTGCTCAGCATCAGCCAGCTCGCGCTCGAGCCCAGCGAGCGTGCCGTATTTCAGCGCCGCAGCCCGATTTAAATCGTAATTGCGCTCGGCTTGCTCGATTTCGGTTTTGGTCGACTCGATCTGTTCACGCAGAGCGCGCAAGGTCTGGACGGCATCTTTTTCGCGCTGCCATTGGGTTTGCAAACCAGCACCAGAAGCGCGCAATTCCGCCAATTCGCGTTCAAGCTTTTCCAAACGCGCTTGGCTGGGTGCGTCGACTTCTTTGCGCAACGCCTCGCGTTCGATTTCGAGCTGCATCGTACGGCGGGAAATTTCATCCAGCTCGTTCGGCATCGAGTCGATTTCGGTACGCAAGCGCGCCGCCGCCTCATCGACCAAATCGATCGCCTTATCAGGCAAGAAACGATCCGCGATATAGCGATTTGATAAGGTCGCGGCGGCAACTAAGGCTGAATCTTTAATGCGCACGCCGTGATGGACTTCGTAGCGTTCACGCAAGCCGCGCAGAATCGAGATCGTATCATCGACACTCGGCTGGTCGACGACAACAGGCTGGAAACGCCGCTCGAGCGCAGCATCTTTTTCGATATATTTGCGATATTCATCGAGGGTGGTCGCGCCAATCATGTGCAGCTCACCGCGTGCTAGGAGCGGCTTGAGCAGATTACCCGCATCCATGCTGCCTTCGGTACGGCCGGCGCCCACGACGGTATGCAGCTCGTCGACAAAGAGCAAAACCCGCCCCGCGGCGCTCTGTACTTCCTTCAGAACGGCCTTGAGCCGCTCTTCAAATTCACCGCGATATTTCGCCCCGGCAATCAGCGCGCCCATATCGAGCGAAATCAACTGCTTCTTTTTCAGCCCTTCGGGCACGTCGCCACGCACAATCCGCTGGGCGAGCCCTTCGACAATCGCCGTCTTCCCAACGCCGGGCTCACCGATCAAGACAGGATTATTTTTCGTGCGGCGTGAGAGCACTTGCACCACACGCCGAATCTCATCATCACGCCCGATCACAGGATCGAGTTTGCCCGCAGCCGCATCACGTGTCAAATCACGCCCGTAGCGCTCGAGGGTCTGATAGGTTCCCTCCGGATTTTGCGAAGTCACCCGCTGGTTACCGCGCACATCGCGCAGAGCTTTGAGCACAACGTCGCGAGTCACGCCGGTTTCACGCAGTGCCCGGCCAACCGCACCGCTGTCATCAATCAGCGCCAAAAGCATATGCTCGACCGAAACGTACTCGTCGCCCAACTGCTTTGCTTCGGCCTCCGCGCTTGTCAACAGACGACTCACCTGTGGCGCCAAAGAAACCGTAGCATTATCAGCGTTCGGCCCCGAGAGCCGCGGCAGCTGGGCGATTGCTTCATTGACACGTTTCGCAAGATCGCGCGGATCAATCCCCGCCTTGAGCAAGACCGAGGGAACGATCCCCTCTTCTTGTTCGAGCAGCGCCGCCATCAAGTGTTCGGGACTGGTCTGGGTATTGTGCTCACGTAACGCCCGAGCATACGCGTCATTGAGCGCGAGCTGTACGCGCTCAGTCATACGATCAACATTCATCGCTCACTACAACCCAAAAACCCCCGAAGAAGTGGCAGAGTATCAGCCTTGCCACCTCTTGCCAATTTTTTTAGCCCCACGCTTTGAGAGATTCGGATACTGTTTCCCGCCCAATCCGCACCAATTACGCTGGGCAAAAACTATCGGGAGCTTCTGTGTATATCAGCGTGGCAAGTGCTGATTCAACGAGCAAGAAAAAACCCACAGCTGGCGCGATAAAACGAGCAAAGCGCTGTAAGAAGCGATATGTACGCACAGCCTTCTGATACTCACGCAGCAAGGTCGGAGAAGGTGTCTGGCTCAGAAATGTGTCGAGTGAGTTATCGATCGAAGCCGCATAGATAGCGTTCTGAAGATGCTGATGCAACCGCTGCTTCGCTTCCTCAGCGGTCTCGCCAGTCGCGTAGAGGTTGAGATCAACACAAATTGCAACAAGGCGCTTCCCCTCAGGGCGCACGTAGCACCGAAAACTCTTCGCAGCCTTATCCATCTTGCCGTCATCATACCCCACGTTCCGCGGGATTGGCAAGCTCTGGGGAAATCAGAAACCTGGGAAAGCCGTCTAGCTGACGGGGAGGTGTTTGCTGAGCATCGATTTGATGCGGGCGCCGCTGTCGAAACCGACGAAACGATCGACCGCTTTGCCATCCCGAAAGAGAATCAAGCAAGGAATACCGGAGATACCGTAATTGCCTGCAATATCGGGATTTTCGTCGGTATTGAGCTTCACTACGCTGAGCTTACCGGCGAATTCGTTCGCCAATTTATCGACGACCGGTGCTAATTGCTTGCACGGACCGCACCACGACGCCCAGAAATCAACCAAAACCGGCAGACCCGAATCCAAAACCTTGCTCTGGAAATTCGCAGTTGTTACATCATCTACAGCACTCATATCTCGCCCATTTCTCCCACAACGTGTACGTCCTCCCCGCAGCTACCCAACTGCGGGAGGCTCGCCAGTAATTTCTTCGACACCCTCGGCCTGCACGCCGAGATTCGCAATCGCAATGACTTCGTCGCCAGGGCCCAAGTTCTGGAGCTTGACGCCCTTGGTGGAGCGACCCGCACGACGAATCTGCGAAATCGGTAAACGAATCACTTGATTGGCCGAGGTAATCATCAACAAATCATCTTCGGGGGCAACCAGAATTTGGTCAACGACGTGACCAATTTCTTTCTCCTTGGCGAAGGCCTTGACGCCTTTGCCACCACGCGACGTATGACGATAATCCTCAATCGGAGTACGTTTACCGTAACCCTGCGAGGTCACAATCAACACTTCGCCGCGACCCTCTTCGACCACATCCATCGCGACGAGCTCATCACCCTTCGCTAAGGTAATCGCTTTTACGCCACGCGCATTACGACCCATCGCGCGCACGTCGCGTTCACTAAAATGAACCGCCATACCATCGCGAGTCGCGAGCAGAATATCGCCTTCACCATCAGAAAGATCCACCGATAGCAATTCGTCCCCGTCATCGAGGCCAATCGCATTCAATCCGCTCCGACGAACATTGCCGAATTCGCTCAGACGGGATTTTTTAATGACACCCTGGCGGGTCACCATCACGAGGTAACGCTCTCCCTCAAAATTCGAGATCGGGAAAACGGCGGTGACATGCTCACCCGGGGGTAAGGTTAAAAGATTCACCAGCGCCGTGCCGCGCGCTTGACGCGTCGTGTCAGGAATTTCGTAGGCGCGTAAACGATACGCACGGCCTTTATTGGTGAAGAACATCACGTGTTGATGCGTCGTCGCAACAAAGAATTTGCTGACCACGTCTTCACGCTTGAGGTTGGCAATGCCAACCACACCACGACCACCACGATTTTGCGCGCGGAATGTATCCACCGAGACGCGCTTGATATAACCACCAACCGTTGAGGTGACGACAACATCCGTATCGGGGATCATGTCTTCCATGGCAAATTCGTCTTCGGCCGGCAGCACTTCGGTGCGGCGTGCATCACCCAAGCGCTTGACGATATCCGCCGTTTCGCTCTTAATCAAAGCGTACTGCTGCGCGGTGCTGCCGAGCAAGCTGGTGAGTTCTTCAATCAGTGCCAGAAGTTTATTATATTCGTCCTCGATTTTTTGCCGCTCTAAACCAGTGAGCGTACGAAGACGCATATCAACGATAGCCGTCGCTTGAATCTCGGAGAGGGCAAAGCGTTCACGCAGACCCGACTTCGCTTCATCGGGGGTTTGGCTGCCGCGAATAATCGCGATCACTTCATCGATGTGATCGAGGGCGATGCGGAAACCCTCGAGCAGATGGATCCGCTCTTGCGCTTTACGCCGTTCGTAATACGCGCGCCGGACGACGACATGACGACGATGCGCCAAGAAATATTCGAGCAATTCCTTGAGCGAAAGTGTACGCGGTTCAAGCGCTCCAACCGGCAAATTCATGATTTGCTCAGCGCTGACCGTCCGATCTAAAGCCGGATACGTCGACGGCACCAGGGCCAACATATTAAAGCCAAAATTGCTCTGCAACGGTGTGTGTTTGTAGAGCTGATTCAAGACCACATTCGGCGTGGCTTGACGATTAAGCTCAATCACCACACGCATGCCTTTGCGATTGGATTCGTCATCCATCCGCACGATATTCGGAATGCGCTTTTCCGCGTGGGCTTCAGCAATCGCCTCGACAATACGCGACTTGGTAACCTGGAACGGAACCTCGGTAATGACGATCTTATGGCGACCGCGTTCCTCAACAATTTCGGCTTTACCACGCATCGTCACGGAGCCACGGCCGGTGCGATAGGCAGTGCGAATCGCTTCTTTCCCGAGCACGAAACCGAAGGTCGGGAAATCAGGGCCCAAAACGATGTCGCATAAATCATCGACGGTGCAATTTGGATCGTCGATCAAGCGTTCAATCGCAGCGCCGATTTCGCGCAAATTATGCGGCGGAATATTGGTCGCCATGCCAACGGCAATACCACTGGAACCGTTGATCAACAGCTGCGGCAAGCGCGCTGGTAAAACGGCCGGTTCGGTACCTTGGTTATCGAAATTGGGAAGAAAATCGACCGTTTCTTTTTCAATATCGATCAGCAAATCGAGCGCCGCACGAGCCAGACGTGATTCGGTATAGCGATACGCCGCTGGTGGGTCGCCGTCGATCGAACCGAAATTCCCGTGGCCATCGATCAGTGGATAGCGCAGCGTAAAATCTTGCGCCATACGGACGAGCGCGTCGTACACCGACGAATCGCCGTGCGGATGGTATGACTTAAGCACTTCACCGATTACACCGGCGCACTTGCGGTGCTGACGATCAGGATTGAGTCCCATCTCGCGCATGGCGTAAAGAATACGCCGTTGGACGGGCTTCAGGCCATCGCGCACATCGGGCAACGCCCGCGAAGCAATAACCGACATCGCATAGGAGAGATACGAATCGCGCATCTCATTTTCAACGGCAACCGCTGTAATCTGATCGATACTCACGCGGCACTCTTACGACAGGAACATCCGATGCCCTCGAAACGAGGGCAGATGGAAAGCTCTACAGATCCTTCCAGTCATTGCCGGCAATATTTGCAGCAATATCGGCAAAATTCGCCGTTTCGCGATGCGCTTCTGCCACCACCGGTTCGGGCAAGGCCGGCGGTTCTACAGGCAGCTCGACCACCGGAGCCGGCTCGGGCAAAACCGGCACCACAGGCTCGACCACCGGCGGAGCAAGCCCAAGCTTCGCCGCGAGAGCCGCCGCGGCAAGCTCGATTCGCTCACGGGCAGCACGGGCTTCGCGGCGCATCTCGGCGATTTCAGCCTCAGCCACTTCCTCAAGCTCGAGTTTCTGCACGGCAGCAATCTCTTCGCGTTTCATGAAAGCCCAAGGTTCGCGCTCGGTCACTGCGTATCTTGCGCTTACCATGCCACGAGTTCAGCTCACTTCATTACATGACACGCAGCTTTTCGCGCAAGGCCTTGCGCTCGGTCTGCGCGGCGGCGACGTGATCGCCTTCAGCGGCCCCATCGGCAGCGGCAAAACTACCCTCATCCGTAGCCTGACCACCGCCTTGACCGGAGATGATGTGGCCTCGAGCCCGAGTTTTCTGCTCTGGCAACGCTACGAAGGCCGCATCCCCGTCAACCATTTAGACCTCTACCGCATCGAAAACCAAGCCGATCTGCCTGAACTCGGTTTACACGAAGCCTTCGACTCGAGCAGCGTCACCCTCGTCGAATGGCCCGAGCAAGCACCGACACTGCTGCCTGCTCATACCGTGTACCTCAAGCTCCAGGGCGCGGGCGATGAGCCGCGTCACCTCGAACTAGGCTACTCGCTGCATGAACACTCCGATCATCCTGGCGCTTGACGGCGCCCTGAGCCCGTGCTCGGTTGCGCTCCTCCGTGGCTCGACCTGCGCCACCCGCTCCGGCCGTGGCAACGACGCCCTTGAAAACGGTCTCGCACTCGTCGAGGCCGTCTGTCAGGAACTTTGCACCACCCTGCCTGAAATTGACGCACTGGCAGTCGGTGTTGGCCCTGGCAGCTTTACCGGCTTACGGATTATGCTCTCGTTCGCCAAGGCACTCGCCCTGGCGCTCGATCGCCCCCTGCTCGGCGTCGATTCGACTCAAGCGTTAGCCACGCTCCCCTCCGAAACGGCCAGTGCGCTGCTCGCGGCAGCCATCCGCGGACAGAACGTCGGCACCCACTACGAATTGCCCGCCCTGAGCATCGCGCGCTACGCCGCGCTTCACCTGGGCGACGCTGCTAGCTGGCCGCCGGCGCATGCGGTCCGTGCGGAATATGGCGCAGCACCGGCTACCACCGCCAAGGCACTATGCCAGTGACCAGCGACGCCGCGCTTCGGCCACACATTCTGCTTGCTCCCATGCAACCCGATGACGTTGCGAGCGTCTTAGAGATCGAGGATGCAGCTTTCCAATCAAGCTGGCCCGATAATGCCTTCCGCCACGAGCTGGAGGAAAATCGCTTGGCGCATTACTTTGTCGTACGCCATGACGACATCATCGTGGGCTTCGGCGGGATCTGGGTTATTATGGAGGACTCGCATATTACCACGATCGCAGTGCACCCTAACTGGCAACGACGTCGCTTTGGCGAAGCGCTCCTGCTCACATTACTCGAGCAAGCGATTGAACGAAATGCCGCCTGGATGACGCTTGAAGTCCGGGTCAGCAACCAATCGGCACAACGCCTGTATCAAAAATACGGCTTCACCACCGTTGCAACCAGGCGCGGCTACTACACCGATAACCAAGAGGACGCGCTGGTGATGTGGGCCGGCGATTTGCGCGGCCCGCTCTATCGAAGCCGCCTTGCCGCCCTGCGCGACCAGCTCTCGAAGCAGCTCGTCTTTTGAGTCGGGTGATGACGCAAACCGCACCAGGGCCCGCTTTTCCGGAGAGCGCAGACAGGGTGATGCTCAGTCGCCTGGTCACCCTCGTTTGTGACGCTGCCCTCGAGAAAAAAGCGGAAGATCTCCGCACACTCCATGTGGCCCAGCGCACCATCTTAGCCGATTGTTTCATTATCGCAACCGGCCGATCCAACATCCAAACACGTGCGATCGCCGATCAGATCACGGAGAGCGTCCGTGACTCGGGTTTAGCGAGCCCACGTGTCGAAGGGTACGAGGAAGGCACGTGGATCTTACTCGACTTAGGCAGCATCCTCGTGCATATCTTTACCCCAGAGCAACGAGCCTTCTATAACCTGGAGCGGTTATGGGGCGGCTGAATCAGACAACCCGCCGAGCTCGCAGACGGGTCCACCGCCTCAAGCAACTGGGAGTATGGCTCTTCCTCGCTAGCTTCATTGCCAGCATCATCGGCCTCGCCTTCGTCACCCAATCGTCGCATCAATAGAAAGAGTCATCGATGAAGATTGTCCCTCGCATTCTGACCACAATCGCGCTCTGTGCAGGCCTGAGCTTGCCCGCCGCTGCGAGCACTAGCCACATTTTTGACAGCGCTGGCCTGCTTTCAAGCAGCACGGTGACCAGCCTCAACGCCACGATCGAGCATCTCCAAACACAGACCGGAAAAGAAGTCGTCGTGGACATCGTCCCCAGCACCAACGGCGACACTCCCCAAAACTTCGCCCGACGCGAATTTGCTAGCCATAATGTCAATGGCGTCATGATCTTCGTCTCCAAACAGCCTAAATCTCTAGGAATTATTCCGGATGAAGCCGCGAGGGCAATTTTTCCCCCCAGCTTGATCGCGAGTGTCCGTGCAGCGATCCGTACGAGCTTCAAGGCGAACGATTTCGACGGGGGGATCACCACCGGGGTCAATCTCATAGTCAACACCTACCAAAGCCATGCCGGCGCCCTCACAGTCCGCCGCCAACACGCCTTCGCCCCGGCCTACCACCCGGCATACGCAGTGCAACGCCCCGAACCGCAAATCAACTGGTTCTGGGTCATCGTTATCGGACTCGGCCTGATTTTCATCATCCGCGCGATTGTCCGCGCCTCATCAAACACGAACTACTATCCGCCTAACACACCCGGCGGCGGCCCTGGCTACGGTCCAGGCCCAGGCTATGGCCCCGGCCCGGGCTACGGCGCACCCGGCTTCGGCGGTGGCGGTGGCGGTGGCTTCTTCAGCAGCATGCTCGGTGGTCTCGGCGGGGCGTTTCTCGGCAATGAGCTGTTCAACGCGTTCAATCGCCCCCAGGGCAACGAGTATCTCCAACAGCCGCAAACCTACGATGCGAACGCCGCCAATTTTAACGACACCGCCTCAAACTACGATGCCAGCGGCTTCCAAAACGACGCCGGTCAAGCCAACCTCGACGACTCCAGCTTCGGAGATTGGGGTGGAGATAGCGGTGGCGGTAGCGACAACGGCGGCGGTTGGTAGCGCAATACCCTCGGAGTCCGGTGAGAAGTCGCGCAGACTCCTAATCGGACTCCGCTTTTTTCCGCAAGGCGTGTCGTTGGGCCAGATTGACAAACCGAGCTATTTCTTCTTCGATGCGTTTATCAAGCTGAATAAACTGAATATGGTAGCGAAAATACTTATGATCGGCGTCGTACGTAGAGTGGCAAATACGCCCCTTGACCACAATTTCGGGGAAATCGGCCTCACGATACACGATCCGCTGTTTGCGTAGCCCAAGCGGACTAAACACATGGTGTTCTCGCGTGACCAGCATATCGTTGAGAAAATGTGAAGATGGGACAAAAGAAACCGCAACGTGTTCGTCTGATTTCAAACCCATCGGACCAGTCAAACGCAAGCCACCCACGCTAATATCGTGAATTTTGCCACGAACCCAGGGCGCCGAAGAACGTAAGCGAGACAGAGGAACGGTCGATGTTGGGGATACGGGAATATAGTGAGCCTCGATACCCACTACAATCCGATACGCAGAACGCCTCTGAGGCATACCCTGGCTCATCAGGGCGGGATTCTCCACCCCGACCTTGCGCCCTGGCGACTACACGAAAACTTATTGATCAAGCAGAGGCCGACTCGAGGACAAACTCGCGTGAATTTCGTACCTCATCGGTTCATGGCTGATTTGGCAGATACCGATATGGAATTGCGGCGACGGCTTGTCTCCGCGCTCGGTCGTGAAGCGATCCTGGACACCCCGGATGATCTCCTCGCGTATGCTTGCGATGCCCTCGTTGATGCTCCGCCGCCGGTCGTTGTTGTCTTGCCACGCTCCGCCGCGGATGTCGCAATGACCGTACGCATCGCTGCCAGCTTCGAACGTTCAATCACCGCCCGCGGTGCCGCTACCGGCATGACCGGCGGTGCAGTGGCCGTACCAGGAGGAATTCTCCTCTCGACGGTGCGGATGAATCATATCCTCGAAATCGACCCGGCTCATCGCCGGGCCCGCGTTCAACCCGGTGTCGTCACCCTCGACCTCACCTACGCCGCCGCTCCCTACGGTCTCTTCTTCGCCCCCGACCCGGCGAGTGAACGGATTTGCACCATTGGCGGAAACTTTGCAACCAACGCCGCTGGCCCACACGCCTTCGCTTACGGCGCGACCGCCGAGCAAGTGCTCGCGATCGAATACGTCGACGCCAGTGGCGATATTCGCCAGAGCAACCTCGATGACGGTGGTATCGATGTCTGCAGCATCCTGGCCGGCAGCGAAGGCACGCTCGGTATCGTCACCTGCCTTGATGTCCGCCTGCGGAAAGCGCCCGAATCGATCTGCATCGGTGTGGCATCTTTCCCCGACCTCGAGAGCGCAATCGAAGCTTCGACCGCGATTCGGGAACGCTGCACTGCCGTGGTCGCCCTGGAGCTTCTCGATGAGCTCGCGCTGATGGCGATCGCCGCAACAAGCACTTCCCCCTACCCGCGCAACGCCAAAGCGGTGCTCCTGATCGAGTTTGCCGGCTTACTCGAAGATACGCGCGAAAGCGAAGACCGCGCCGAAGCCCTCGTGCGTCGCTACGCTGCGGACAGCTGGGTCAGCACCCACACCGTGGCCGAAGCCCAGCGCCTGTGGTCAGGACGCCACGATGTGCGCAAAGCGCTCTCACGGATCAGCCCCGATCTCATGGTATGCGATCTCGCCGTGCCGCGTTCGCGCCTCGTTCAAGCGGTCCGCGCAATAGCGGCGATCGCCAAACAGCATCGCCTCCGTTGTTCGACCGTCGGCCATCTTGGTGACGGCGGGCTTCATCCAATTCTGCTCTACGACCGCACCGATATCGACGAAAACGCCGCGGTCGAAAGCGCAAGCAACGAAATGCTCGAGGCCATGTTGACCCTCGGCGGTGGCGCGGGCGAATACGGCATCGGATTCACCAAGCGCGAGATCGTGTATCAGCAGCGCGATGCGACTGATCGTGCGGCGTTACATCGCCTCCACCATGCCCTCGACCCTCAGCAACGCTTCAATCCCGAAAAATTGCTTCCACCCCGCGAACTCGAGCACGCATGATCGCTCACGACACCCTCGACCCCTTTGAAGAGCTGGTGACCAAGGGCTGGGTACGTCCCCCAGAAAGTCAGCGGCCCGCTTTTCCGCCCAGCGGCCGAACCTTACGGCCGAACAGCCTGGCCGCGCTGGTCGAGATCGTGCGCCGCGCCAATCATGCCGGCTTTCCATTCTTTTTTGTCGGTGGGGGCACGCGCCTGAGCAACCATCCTCTCCCCGTTGCTCCGCAGCTCCACGGTCAACCGACGATTGCGATTGCTCTCGATGGGCTTAATAGGGTCCTCGAATTCCGCCCGATGGATTTTACCGTCACCGTCGAGGCAGGCATCCCGCTGGCCCAACTGCGCGAACAACTCGCGATGCGTGGCCAAACGCTCATGCTCGATAGCCCCCATGCCCAACAAGGCACCATCGGCGGCTTGCTCGCCAGTGGCTATGCTGGCCCGCGGCGCCGCAGCCTCGGTTATACGCGCGACGCCCTCTTGGGGGCCCAGCTCGTTCTCGCCGATGGCTCGCTGGTGGAATCCGGCGGACGCGTACAACGCCAAGCCTCGGGCTACAATCTCGGCCGGGTGATGGTCGGCGCGCACGGTTGTCTCGGCGCCTACGCCACACTCCACCTGCGCACCGTGCCTTTGCCGGAAACCCATCGTTGTATCGTTGCGACCTTGCCCGAAGGAACCCGTAGTCGCGTCCTCGCTAGCATCGAGGCGCTCCCGGTCGAACCGACTGCGGCGCTCTTGATCGATGGCTTCATGCGTGAAATTCCGGGCTGGGAAGGGCCAGATGGGCGGGTTTTCCTCGCTTTCGAAGGCTCCGAAACATCGATTGCGCGCGCCACCAGAGATTTGCGCACCGCCCTCGGGGCGATCGGCGTATCCGAGACGCGTCTCTTCGATCGCGATGCCGAAGCGCTGCTCGAAGGCGTCATCAACGCCCCCGTGCCACTGCACCACAACCACGGCGATAACACCGCGACCATCCGACTCTGGGGGCCGCCGAGCAAAGCCGTCGCGCTGCGCAACACCGT
Organism: uncultured bacterium; assembly: GCA_903829325.1. GTDB lineage: Bacteria > Vulcanimicrobiota > Vulcanimicrobiia > Vulcanimicrobiales > Vulcanimicrobiaceae > CAIKPM01. Next base: position 9,251 of record CAIKPM010000013.1, on the reverse strand, counting down.
GCATCGCCAACTGGGCGAGGTCAATCTCAAAGCCGAAACGATCACCGATCTCCACAATGGAGATGTCTACGCCCGCGTCAAAGCCTTCGGTCCGCGCGCGCTGGATATTGCAGCGCGCGAAATCTTCGTCGAGCTCGCCCACGAAGCAACCCGCGCCAGCTTGCTCGGGGCACCGGCTTCTTTTCACGACCGCTTTACCATCGCCGTCAATCGCGAGCGTTCATCCGAGAGCCTGGTGCCAACCCTACGCAGTCATTTCGACCCGCGCTCGCTGTATGCAATCGATCGCAGCCTGCTGTGAGCACGCGCACACTCGCGCATGACCTCCACGCAACCCTCAAAACGATTCTCGTCCATCGGCAACGTCTCGGCTATCTGCTCAATCTCGGCCCCGCGTATTGTAGCTCGCTCGCTCGCTTCCTGAGCGGCATCATCCCGCAAGCCTTAGACGAACTGAGTTGGATCGAACAACGCGCCGAGCGCATTCCCGACCCCATCTTACGCGAGCTCGCCCTCAGCAGCATTCACGAAAAAGCCTACCACGTTCAAGGCGGCTGCGTGCTCGCCACGTTTTTGCCCCTCCCCGCAGCCAGCCGGCACCTCCGCATCGTCGCCGCCCTGGAAACAATCTACGATTATCTCGATACGTTGTGTGATCGCTTGCCAGAAGTATCCAGCACAGCCTATCCCAGTTTGCACGATGCCTTGCTCGATGCGGTCGACCTCGAGCGCAGCCCCGGAGCGCCGTATCGCGATGGCCCCTTCCGCGACGATGGCGGATATTTAGCCGAACTCGTCGCCAGCGTTCGCGCAAACCTCGCGACGCTACCTCATTACCACAGCATCCGCCCGCACCTCAGTTACGCCGTAACCCTGTATCGGGATCTCCAGAGCTATAAACACCTCCCGGCAGGACAGCGTGAAGCGCGCTGTCAGGCGTGGTATGCCGAACGTGATCCACGCTTTGACGAATTGCGTTGGTACGAATTTGCCGCAGCGTGCGGATCATCGCTACCGGTGTTCGCCCTGCTTGCCCTGACCGAAATGCCCGATTTTCAGCCCGCGCAAGCCGAAGCCGTCTTTGCGACCTACCTACCGGCGATCGCCGGGTTGCACATCTTGCTCGATTCTTTCCTTGATCAAGCCGAAGATCGAGAACATGACGAACTCAATTTTTATGCTTGCTACGCTTCGGAAGCCGACGCCCTCGAACGGCTTGCCAGATTTATCCACGAAGCGCAACAAGGCATCGCGCAGCTGGCTCACCCTCAGCCACACCACTTCCTTTTCGAAGCCATGCGCGGCTTCTATCTCACCCACCCGAAAGTCTTTGAGCAAGCCCTCGACAAGCCAAGCAACGCGCTCTTGGCATGCTAGCGCAGTTGCGCCGCTAGAGCAGTTTCGTGATTGAGCTGACGGTTCTGATCTTTGTCGGTCTCCTCACGATGGCATTGATCATTTCGATTGCTGCGGAACGTCTGCGTATTCCGGCCGCCGCGGCCCTGGTTGGAGTTGGCGCGCTGATTCAGGCTGGCTTTCATCTGCGCACGCCGTTTCATTTCGGGCCAACCTTGCTCTACGTTTTTTTGCCGCCGCTGGTCTTTGAAGCCGCCTGGAATATCGATCTCGCTGCACTCACCCGCAACGCCCTGCGTATCTCGCTCTTGGCGTTCATCGGGACCCTCGCCACCGCTGGATCGCTCACATTAACGCTGGGTGCAAGTCACGCACTGAGCTGGCCCGCAGCCTTCCTCTTCGGATCGATCATTGCGGCAACCGACCCGATCGCGGTTGTCGGGGTCTTTCGCCGCGTCAATATTCCCAGCGATATCAAAACCATCATCGAGGGTGAGTCCCTCGCGAACGACGGCGTGGCCGTGGCCTTGTTCGGAATCGCACTCGGCCTAGCGACCAGCAGCAATTTTGACGCGAGCGGTTTGCACCTGGCCACGATTACGCTGCTCCCATTTTTCGAACTCTGGGGTGGGAGTATTCTGGGGGCCACAATGGCCTTGCCTCTGTATCTCGCTCTGCGTGCAACTCGCTCATCAGAGTACGAAGTCGCGGCAACGGTCGCTCTCGCATATCTGGCCTATCTGAGCGCCTCACACTTCCACCTCTCGGGGATTTTCGCCACCGCCGCCAGCGCGATTACCCTACGCGGCTTGATTGCAGCGCGGGAAGGGCTGCTGCATCGTGACGATGTCGATATTTTCTGGAACGCCAGCGCCTCGCTCGCGAATACCGTGCTCTTCTTTGCAAGCGGTCTCTTGATCGATCCGCTTACCCTGGGGCTACATCCTGGGCTGATTGTGCTCGCCCTCTTGAGCTTAATCGGAGCCCGCGCACTGATCGCCTACTTTGGTGCGCGCGATACAAAAACCCAAGCAGTGCTTTTCCTAGCAGGTATGCGCGGCGCGCTCCCCCTAGCGTTGGCGCTCGCCCTGCCAACAACAATAGCGGCGCGCCATCTCATTTTCGATGGCGTCGCCGCTGCTGTTATCCTGACAATCGTGATCCAGGGTGGGCCGCTAGAACCCGTCCTGCGCTGGATTTACCGAGAATAATCCCCATCGCGCCCACGCGCATCACCACCATCACGCCCATGCACGTCACCGCCGTCATGCCCGCGTGCATCACCACGGTCATCGTGCGCACGAGCGTCTCCGCCATCATGCGGACGCGCGTCGCCACCAGCGCGCCCACGCCACTCGCCGCGATTATCGCCATTGCCGCGCCACTCGCCACGATTATCGCCACGCCACTCGCCTGCACCATGCCAGGCACCGGGATGATAATTGGGGATTGAATACCGGCGATAGCCATTCGACCAGCCGTAGTGATATCCATTAAAATAGCTTCCATGCCACCAATTTGTGTTGGCAAAAAAGAACCCTAACGCAAAACCGTTGCCGTAGTCGGTCCAAACACGATCACGATAATACGGAACACCGCCATAGATCGTATACGGCGTATCAACCTCATCGCCTGAGAAATAATCGCCTTCATTTTCACCAACAATACTTACAACCATACCTGGAGTTAGCGTAATCCCGGTTGGATTAATTATCGTCCCTGGATGAATGTGCACCCGATCGATATAGCCACGCTCATCGCGCACACGCAAATCGTAACCGCCATCAAATGAAGCGATACGCCCCTGGATTCGATCGACACCGTACAACTGTTGACTATACGTAGGGACCTCTTGAGCCTGCACTGCCAAAGGCAAGACAGACAAGGCACTCGCCAACGCGACGGCTATTTTTTTCTTTAACATCATCAGTAACATCCCCAAAAACACAACAAGATCATCAGAGAAACGCCACACGCAAGCCAAAAGTTCACCGTGCGATAAAATATGCTGACCACAGTTTCTCACGCAAATTGCCGAAGCAACAAGAAAGCTGGTTTCACCAAGCATACGAGAGGTACTCATGATTCTTCCTCGGCTGCGTCCCGAGCTCAACGTTTCACCCTCGCCTGATCCACAAAATCCGGGTCTCTATATACGCGATCATTATCGTTTCACCGAAGCCTGGCTCATTATTCCGGCGTTTCTTGCACAGCGCTTATCTTTTTTCGATGGCGGACATACGCAAGCTGAGCTAGCGGCCGAATTTGCTCGCTTGAGCAACCAGGCAAACGCAGCGGATACCGCGCAGCACTTGTTTGAAGCTCTCGATAAGGCTGGCTTCCTCGAAAACGAGACATTCACGCAGCTTCGCGACGCCAAGTATCAGGCATTTGTGCAAAGTCCAGTGCGTCAAGCCGCGCACGTCTTCGATACCGCCGAGAATATCCACGCAACGCTGCAGGGCTTTCTCGTCGGCGAAACCCCGGTTCTACGGCCTCACCCGGTTGGCATCGCGGCTCCGCATGTCAGTCCTGGCGGAGGCGCCCGCTCATACGGAGCGGCGTATCGTCAACTCACCCCCGATCTCAAGGACCGCACCTTTGTTATTCTCGGGACGTCGCACTACGGCCAAGCGAATCGCTTTGGGTTGACGCGCAAACCATTTGAAACCCCGCTTGGTATCACCCGCACCGATCCAGCTCTGCTCGATCTGCTTGCAGCGCAACCAACTGTCATTCAAGAAGATTATTGCCACGCGATTGAGCACACGATCGAATTCCAGGTTATTTTTCTGCAACATCTCTACGGTCCAGACGTCAAAATACTGCCATTACTCTGCGGTTCGTTTTATCCCAGCATCTACAACAACGGCAAACCAGAAGACGACGATCTCGTGCATCGTTTTTTCGAAACTCTCGGAGAAATTGCCGAACAACGCGCCGAGCAACTCTATTGGATCCTCGGTGTCGATATGGCGCACATCGGCCTGCGCTACGGCGATCCAATCGCCGCGCACGCCGAGCAAGAGCACTTGCTACGAGTGAGAGAGCGCGATCATGATCGCATCCAGAGTCTCAACGCCGGTGATGCAACGACGTTCTGGGAAAAGATACGAGAAAACCACGACGACCTGCGTTGGTGCGGTTCAGCTCCATTCTACTCATTCCTAAAAATCATGCCCAACGCCCGCGGCACGCTACAGCACTACGAACAGTGGAACATCGACCCAGACAGCGTAGTCAGCTTCGCCGGAATCTCATTTTTTCACACTCCCTGATTGAGGTTTTCCGGCGAAATCGCAATCAATAATCACTGACTTCGGTCGTTCTCTCAGCGTAGCCAGGCGATGCCGGTGTTGGGGCCGATGTTGCCGCGAATCGTTCCGGCTTGTTTGGTTTTTCGTTGGAGTTTGTCGGCATAGCACGCCGCGTCGGCGGCTTTCATGACCTCTTGCGCACTCGTCGTTTTTGGTGTTATTTCTGCCAAGCCAATACTCACACCTAAACGGAAGTCGTAGCCATCCCACGGGAAAACGTAGTCTTGTAACTTCGCTCGAATCCGCTCCATAATGCGAGCGGCGACCGGTAAGGGACAATCGTGCATCAGGATCGCAAATTCGTCGCCGCCAAACCGCGCGAGAACATCATTGCCCCGCAATTGCTTTTTAAATAATTGTGCAACATCGCGCAAGACGTCATCACCAGCAGCATGACCGCACGTATCGTTGATAATTTTGAATCGATCAAGATCCAAAAAGGCTAAAGCGTGTTGCGCTTCTTCACGATGCTTCAAGCTATTGAGTGCACGACCGAGCGCCTGATCAAAATAGCGACGATTGAAAATACTCGTTAATTGGTCGTGACTCGCTTCGAAAGACAAACGACGAGTAAGCCCTTCTTCTTCGGTCACATCCCGCATCACAATAACGAAACCATCACTCTGTTGATTCGGCCGCTCAATCGGCGCAACCGAATACTCGACATAGCGTCGAGTATCATCCTTGGTCAAAACCAAAGCCCGTTCGCGCTTGATACTGCCATTTTTTCGCGCATATTCCAGCGGAGAAATCAGGACTTTTTCGGTTTCCAAATCACGCAGCTGCAAAACACCATCGGCAAACAAATCGCGCGCAGCATGATTCATGAACAACAGTTTGCCAAACCGATCAGCCGTTACCACCGCTTCATCCATAGAAGCCAGAGTAAATTGCAAGCGATTCCGTTCGGTAGCAAGCTCGGTAATCCGCGAAGCACGCTCGGTCACGTCGTGATACGATTCGACCCAGTAGTGAACACCGCTGGTTTCCGCCTCCACCGGGTAGCCACTAACCTCAAACCAACGAGGCGCCAGGGTTCGATTCCCCGCAGGATAGAGCGCGAGCGTCGCCCGCATGGGCTTACCCCGATGCTGCGCGGTGCGCATCGCAGCTGCGATCGTCTGATCGGTCTTCGGTCCCAGTAAGGCATCCAGCCCTTGGGAGAGGAGCGTGTCAGCCACTACACCGGCCATCCGCTCGAACGCCCGGTTCGCGCACACCAACTGCCCGCGCACTTCGGTTTCGCGTCGCACATAGACGAGAGTCGGCTCTGGCGAGCGCTCATAGCAACGAATGACCAGTTCGAGCACGCTCTGCGGCTGGGCCATATCCAGCGACGACAGCCCCTGGGCGAGGAGTCGCATTTGATCGCGGGCGCGTGGTTCCAACATGCGCGCCGAGGGGTCCAAGACCACGACCACGCCCAACGGGGTGCCGTCGGCCGCGCGCACGGCAACCCCAGCATAGAAACGATAGACGTGATGCTCGCCCTGGCGCTGTTCCCGAGCCGACTTCGGCCGCTGCACCACCTCGAGAATATCTCGATGCCGCAGGGTCGCAGCGAAAATCGCACTCCCGCGCAGGGTTTCGACATCACCCCGCAAGCCATAAGCGCCCTGAACTTCAAAGCGCCCATCGTGAACCCGAAGAAAAAGGCCGGCTTCAACGCCGCAACACGAAGCCGCCAAACGAGCAAAAGCTTCGGCGGCAGATTGTGCTACCGGTGCAGGGGACAACAGAACCACGACCTCCTAGAGCGCTCGAGCATAAAACCCGCGCATTGTTCAGATGTCACAACAGCTGAAAATCGCAAGTCGGCAACGAAAGAGCGTGCCGGAGGAATTCGTATGAAGTATCGCAGCTACCCTGGCACCGATTTTTCTGTGAGCACCATTGGTTTTGGCTTGTGGACCACGTCCACCGGCTGGTGGGGCGCAGTCAACGACGAGCAGGCGATCTCGCTGATTCAAGAGGCGTACCACAGCTACGGAGTCACCTTCTTCGATGCCGCCGATTCCTACGGCAACGGCCGGAGTGAGACACAGCTAGGTAGCGCCTTCAAAAGTTGCCGCGATAAAATCATCTATGCCACCAAGTTTGGCTACGACTTCTATAACCATGGCGATGAACGCCGCGGCCAGCAAGAGATTCCCCACGATTTTTCGCCCAAATTCGTGCGTTTCGCCCTAGAGCAATCGCTCAAGCGGCTGCAAACCGATTATATCGATCTGTATCAAATCCACAACGTACGCCATGAGCAAGTCGTCAGCGACGAATTGTTTGGCTTGCTTGAAGAATTCAAAGCCGAAGGCAAGATCCGCCATTACGGCGTGACCCTGGGGCCGGCAATCGGCTGGCTCTACGAGGGTATCGACGCGATCGAGCAACGCAAGATCGAGAGCATGCATATGATCTACAACCTGTTCGAGCCGTTCCCCGGCAACGAGATCCTCGCCGCCGCCGAACGCAGCAACACCGATACGGGCTTTGTGATTCGCGTGCCTCATTCCAGCGGCATGCTCGAAGGCAACCTCACCGTCGATACGGTGTTCCCCGCCAACGATCACCGCAAGCACCGCCCGCGTTCTTGGCTCCTCAATGGGGTCAAGAAGGTCGAGACCCTGCGCTTCCTCGAGCTACCCAATCGCAATCTCGGCCAAGCTGCGCTGCAATGGATCCTCACGAACCCACGCGTCATGACGGTGTTGCCGAACATCTACGATGCCGCCGGCCTCAAAGCATTCGCGACCACCTGCGAAGCGCCCGACCTGACCCCAACCGAACTCGCGCGCATCGCCGAACTCGCCCAAACAAATTTCGGCGTCAGCGAGGACGAGCAACGGTTCAAAGGCACGATGATCCGACCAGATTCTCAAGCGCAGCCAGTAGCGGCGGGGGTCTAGCAAGCAGTGAGTCAGACGAACGTTGCCGCCCCAATTGCCATCTTCACGCAGCATGCACCAGCACCGATCGGACCGTATAGCCAAGCAGTCCGGGTCGGCAACTTCCTCTTCTGCAGTGGCCAGATTCCGCTTGACCCAAAGACTGGTGAGCTGGTCAGCGACGATGTCTCCATCCAAACCCAACAAGTCATGGCGAATATTGCCGGTGTACTCAAAGCTGCTGGGGCCAGCTTTGCGCACATCGTCAAAACGACGATCTACCTGGTGGATATGGACGACTTCCCCGCCGTCAACGAAATCTACGCAGAACGCTTCGCAACCCTCGCACCTGCTCGCTCGACCGTAGCCGTTAGCGCGTTGCCTCGCGGCGCCAGGGTGGAGATTGAAGTAACGGCGGTAGTTGGGCCCTAACAGGGCGCTGAAATACCGACGAAAGTCCCCATTGTATCCCTTGCAAAAGTGAACTTCTTGCTACATGAAATACTGGTGTCGCCAGGCTGCGATTTTTTTTTCATTTGGCAAAAGGTCATGACGTAATATGGAACCAGTGGTGCGGGCAGTAACAGAGATGAGATTGCAATGTCGGGAACCACGACCGGCTGAGAATATTTTAGCGCTAGTAGACCAATCGGATCCGATAGCAGGGGCACACAGCGTTGCGGACAGCTTACAAACTGGGCCAGTCAGCCCGACGCTTTCAAAGCTGGTAGCGCTGACCATCTTGGCGCACAGCAGTAAGCCCCTACTCGAAGATGACAATGATGAACACATCATGCATCGCGCCTGCACCTCAACCGATTGGTGTCAGGCATTAAACAAGATCCGAGCCCAAAGCGGCGACACCCGTCGACCTGAGGATCTCAATATACGCATCACAGGCACTAGGGCCAATCAACTGGCTACGATCATGATTTATGCATTCCGACTGAATCAAAAACTACAAGAGCAATATTTTAAATTCCTCAAGCTGTATATTCAACAGCAATACGCTGCTGAAGAAAAGCTTTCTATTGTCCAGAAGCGCTCGCGTGAAAGCATCCTTCACGCATTAGAAAAAGAGTTTTCAGCACATCCGTCGATCGAACAAATGCCCAAAGAAAAGGTGCGAGCTCTCACCGATCGCTGCCTAGCATTACAAGAAACATTCCCCTTCGTTCCTGCGACCGACTTACGAAAAAGATTGCTCGCGCTGCGAGAGCCACTACAGAAACGGATGGGCGAAATCCATCTTCAGGCTTTTCTCGATGCAGCACCCTCCCTTCCAGAAAAACGAGAACCAGAATCAGAGACTACGAAAATAATTTTCACCAAACGTCACCTTACGATTGCGTCTGCCTATCTGGAACATCCAAGCCCCGAAACATTATTTGAATACAATCGCGTCTTAGCTGAACAAGAAATCAGATTGCTCTGTTTTCCGTTAAGTCACAACAATGATTTACGTATGCTCGGCCGCATCGCCCTTGAGTTGTCTCCTTCATCAGCGCTTTATGCGGCAAACTATAATGGACCCATGATTTTAGACAGAAAAGACGGCCAGCCTAAGCGAATATATCATTATGAAACGTCGCCGTTTTACCTCAGCCTTCAAGGCTAAAATCGTTTAAGAGATCTTAGCTGGAGAAAAAACCGCCACCCAGATTGCCTCTGAACATCAGCTTAACCCAACGATGCT
>CAIKPM010000012.1 GCA_903829325.1 uncultured bacterium | reverse complement strand
GCGGGGCGCTACGCGACCTTGCACAGCGAGCGGTGGAGCAGATACCCCGGATAGGACAACTCTTTTGTTACTCACCACTCAGAAAGGAAGCTTTGCTTAAGAAGCTACAAATTTTGTCTTGACAATGGGGTCCACTTTAGGCCATGCTTGATCGGATCTTGCAGCATAGCCACGTGCTCAACCTGAAAGGCAAAAGTTATCGTATGCGCTCGAAAGTCGAAGGAGCAAACGTCAAGCGACACAAAGGGAGCCTGCAGGTGGGTCCGCCTTAAACCTGTGGAAGTGGGTCCGTTTTATCCCGGTGCCAACACGTTTAGCGCTGTGCTTGGTTCTACCGGTCATTACGCTAAATTAACTGGAGCTCTTTCTGGCGTGAAACGGGTTAAAGCAACTGCAGAGCAAACGAAGCGGGCAGCACAATTTTTGAAAAAAGTTCAGCAGATGAGGGCGGTTTATAGCACCGTATCTGGCCATGACTGTGTTGATGCAGCCTCTGCGTTTGCTACTGCGTCTGGCGTCCCTGATCTGCCCAATAGTAAAGCTGAGTGGGCTCCCGGCGCTTTTTATGAGGCAATTAAGGGTTCAGGTGTGACTGAAATTGTTCGCCCAACTAGCACTGCGGTAACCCCTTTTGGTTGGCCTATAGTCGTTCCGGGGTTATGACAATGCGTGTCGTCAGAAAAGTGGTCGCCTTTTTCGAGCCTTCCTGGAGGTTTATTGTTGTCGGGATGGTTTTATCGGTTTTTGCCAATCCAGTGTTTCTGTACTGTGTCGAGACTTATGCAGGGTCACTTATGGCTGGATTAGTATTTTGGTTAGGGGTTTTAACTGCTCCACTTGAAATCATTGGGGCGTTAAGCATTATGGTAATGCCCGATTTTCAGACATTTGATGGGAAAATACATATATTCTATGATTTCATTATCGAAAATATTCCTATTGTTTGCGTGCAGTATTTTTTATTGTATTTTTTTTGGAAAAGCTTAAGCAAAAAACCGCTGTGGATAAGAATTCCTATCACGTTCATTCTTCCATATGCGTTATTATGTGCGGTAATATACGCCTATGTTCGGATCAGAATATTTTTGGTGCTACATGGAGTAATAAGCTGATAATGACTGAGGTGACTTTAACTGATCCTGGCGATTTTGAGCCTCCAAGACCTGGCAATGGGTGTCTGCCAACGGCGGCGTACGGATGGTAACGGTACTGAGGTTTTGAAGGCCTAGCGGTACTGAGGAATTGAAGGGCTCCCCTCAAGGCCGATGAGTTCACGGACGCCATCTTCACGAATGCCGTATGCAACGACAAGTGCGTTCGAGCATGATCGGTTACTGATGCGAATCTTTTCGTAAATCGCGTCAAACATCAAGTAGGGATAATTCGCCGTCAGCGGCCGCTCACGGAACTCGGCAACAAGCCCGTCAAGTTCCGCATTGATCGCGCTAACCTGTGCTTTTGAGAGCGATTCGATCCCAAAGGCTTTGGCCAATTTCTGCATTTTTCGGGTCGAGACGCCGTTGATATAGGCTTCTTGAATGACAGATGTGAGTGCAGCCTCGGCGGGCAGTTCAAAACCGTCCACCTGTGGGCACTTCAAAATAGGCCGGCTCGTGCAGTGTGACTTAAGTCTGTGGAATTATGTCCGGGTCTAGTGTGCCCTTCCGTTGGCGGGCATTTTGACTTGATTCATGCAGGCGATAGCTCTTGCCACGGATCTCAATCAGGTGACTATGGTGCATCAAGCGGTCAAGAAAAGCCGTTACCGCTGGCGTGTCACCGAACAGCTTTGGCCAATCTTCTAAGGGGCGATTGGAGGTCACGATCGTCGAGGCACGTTCGTAGCGCCGCATGACCAATTCCAGCAGATCTTCCGCCGCAGTTGCTGGCAGTTTACGCATACCGAGATCATCAATAATAAGCAGCGGAACCTCGTTGAGTTTCGTTATTAGCGCGGCTCGTTCACCGGTAACCGATGCCAGCACAAGTTCTTCAAAAAGGCGATGAGCCTCACGATAAATAACACGAAACCCCGCATGAATGGCTGCCATACCAATCGCTTGGGCCAAATGACTTTTGCCGACACCAGCGTTGCCAAGCATCAAAACATCTTCACGTCGTTCTACAAAACGACTGGTCGCAAGTTCAAAGATGAGCGATTTGTCAATCTTATTAAATGACCAGTTAAACGTATCGAATGTCTTTGGATCACGGAAATTCGCATCCTTAATACGACGTTCCAGGAGGCGATCTTTTCGTCGCTCCAGTTCATCATGAATCAGCAGGCCCAAGAAATCAAGCGGACCGAGGCTGTCAGTGCGCGCTTGTTGAGCGCGAAGCGTAAGAGTTGAGGCCATCGCGCTCAAGCGCAATTGACGGAGTGCCGTGGCGATTTCATCAGGTTGCATCAAAAAGATCTCCTTGGGTAACGCGTGTGAAATGAGAACGATAGGTCGCGATTTCTTCGATTAACGGATGTGTGTTTGTGAGCGGCTGCGGCGTTTTTCCGCATTGTAGAATGCGCCTCACGAATCGGAGACGCAATGCCCCAACGCGTACAGCGATATCGCATGCATGCTCGACTTCACTCACGTCATACTTTTTGAGTAGGTCAAACATGCCATAGAGACTGCGTGCGGCTAAAGCACCATTTTCATGCACCAGCATTTTTGCAAATGCACCAGATGCAGAACCGTATGGTAACGCTCGCGAGAAAGTGCACCCCTAGCGGTAACGAGAAATTGCACCCCCCAAGCATAAAAAAGGGATGGCCTCTAGAATGGATGTTCGTCTACATGAACACCAAACGGAGGCCATCCAGGGGAGTGATTTCTTTG
>CAIKPM010000011.1 GCA_903829325.1 uncultured bacterium | reverse complement strand
CTGGCTTTTGCCTTGGGCTATGTGTTTGAGTAACAATCGGACCTCACCGTCGGTTTTCATCCTTCCCACTTCGAGAACGATGCCATGAGATGAAGGGCTAGCAAGCTAGCCCTTCATACCGGTAATTCTAATTGTCGTTATCCGGCGTTTCTAATTGTCGCTGGACATTGCGTTAGCTACAAAAGGTCCATGTGACAGCTCTTGATTCGGACTCGGTTGGAGCTGTCGTACGGTTATACTTACATTTTCCGCAAGCCGTACCGTGCCTCATTTCTAATCATGCTTTTGCCAAAATCATCTATTCCTTTGAATGGCATTACCGGAAAACTCTCATGAATATGTACCTGCTCCCCTGGAAATTGTTGCAAGTGTTCCGGCACGTCAATCGTACGGTGTACATAGAGGTATGATACGCTCTGAGAGTCCAGTGGCTTGGCACTCTTGAGCACGTCTGAGAGCATATTGCGCCTTTCGTCGCGAGGTGCGTAGCTCTTGTCTTGCGCTTCCTTGACGAGTTTCATAAATCGTGCTGAAGCTGCATCTCGTTCAACATCTTCAAGCTCAGAAGTAAGCTTGCTTCGTAAAACTGTTCTTAGCAGAGTCAGCTTGAACGGTAATGATGCTATTTTTTGATCAAGTTCATCATATTTCTTGATGGCATGAGATGGTTGTGTTATGTCCGAATAAATATTAGAACGAATCACACGCGGCGATGTTGAAAACCCTAATACATCTGCGGTCATTAATCCAATATTTTTGCGTGATTTTTGTTTGATTGGTCCTGTGACATTGTGCTCGTGATACAGTGCTTTGCAGGTCAACGCTAAATTTTTTCGGTCGTTTAAGCTTAACATTTGCTCCGGGATGTACGAGATAACTTGTCTGAAAACGTCGTTACTCACAGGTTTGTATATCCCCCATCATGCAGAATAAATCTGCAAAACTCAAGCCGTTTGTCAAGCCGACTAACCGGGCGCGACTATTTGACCACGCAAGCATGCTCGTCGTATCACATTGAATGTATCGTTGATTGCGTCTGGAAAGGATAAGACAGAGGGTATAGTCCGAAAGTCTTGCGCGTCATCAGCTGTGACGGTGAATCACGACACGAAATTGATTCCCTTCGCGATCATCGTCGAATTCAATCCCCGGATATTCCTTGAGCGCACGCACGATACCAGTCCCCAGCCCGCGATAGGGCAAAACCCTGGTGGCGTACGACGTCAGGATCGGATTGCGGATATTTGAATTCCCGCTGCGGATATTCGCGATCGTGAGACTGTTCGGTAGGTGACCAGGGCTAATAATTTCAATCCGGTTGCCAAACACGAAAACGCGAATGGGGGCCGAGATAAAATAATCGCGGTGGAGCAGGGCATTCGCCAGCAACTCTTCGAGCACTATCCTGGGAATTTCTGGTATCCCGAGGCTATTGATGCTCTGCCCCCTTTGTTCTTTGCGTAGGTGCCGCATAATAAACCCGACTGATCGCTCGAATTGGCGTTCGAGCCTTCCGCCGATGTCTTCACTGTCTAGATAGTGCTCTGCATGAATATCGTTGCCAAGACAACTAATTGCTTTGACTTGAAAAATGGGTAAAAATGCGTGCGAATTGCGGCCGAAGAGCAGCATGCCAGCAACGGTCAATTGTCCCTTCGTGAGCAAACGCATATTCGCTAGAACTTGTTCTAGTGACAAGTTTTGTTCTTCAAAATCCTGGTCAAAACGCAGCTTGAAAAAATCTCGAAAATAATGGAAGTCGATGTCGCGAACCGAAGAACCAACCACGGGGATCTCGTCACCGCGTGCTACAATTGCGAGCAACTCTTGAGGTTCCATGGCGGAGTCACTTCGGAATCCCAGCACGCCGACCCCGCCTGGACCCGAATCGCAATCAACCCGCGGCCCTAAAACAGCGTTGACTGCGCCACGCCTTTTATCGCACCTCGCTCACGGTGCTTGCGATATACGGTCTGCTTCAGCCCGGGCAAGCGTACGGCTGCGGGGTCACATAGCTGCTGCTCCCGCTGGGCACGAGGCTGCCCTTGCTCACGAGCTGATCGAAAGCGGTGTCGTACTCGCTGCGCGTCGCACCGTTGGGGATGCCTTGCGCGATCAGCGCCTCGTCGACCAGCAAGAACAGCGCGTCGCGGGTGAGCGCCGGTGTTTCGCTCGGGGGGAGCTTGGTCGCGAAATCGCTTTGGCTGCGCCAGGCGGCGGTGAGGATCGCCGCCTGCAGGTACGCGAGGCGCTTGGGCACACCGTGAGCACGCTCCCAAAGGATGGAGTCGCAGGCGTCGGCGGCGATACCCGCTGCCAAAGCCGGCAAGACTTCGAGCGGACCAACCTGCGCGCGCAGCATCCGCGCCAAGTCGTCGGTGGTCCATAACGCCACCTGGTGGGTCTGTAGCTCGCTCTTTAACGAGGCCTCGTTACTAAACGCCGGCCCAATCAGCAGCGCGTACTGTCCGTGGTACGCGGCGCGGAAACTATCCGGCTCGGCGGGACGCGGATTATTGACGATGCCGTTGGGTTCAGCGGTCTTGCATTCTAAGATCACGCGATATCCGCGCTCGCCCAATTTTGCATCGAGCGTGCCGTCGGGCGCGGCATTTCCGCCAATATGCGTCGCGGCAAAACCCAGCGCCGCGAACGCTTCGCAGACCGACGTCTCAAACGCCGTCGGGTCGGGTCCCGTCGCTGCAGCGCTCACACGCTCGATGAGCAGCTCGATCGCGGTATCGTCGAGCCAGCGAGGAGCAGGCGGCAACGCAATGTCGGGCCAGGCATCCACCGGTTGGTTTAAGCGAAAGAGCTTGCTCGCTTCATCGCGGATAATTTCCGGTTTTTTGCCGGCACCGAGCGTACGCGTGACATATTCGTAGAGGTCGGTGTAGAGATGCTTGCGGGTCACGTCGGCGGTGAGCCAGCCTTGGGCAATCGCCGCGGCCAGAATACTCTCGGCGTCGCGCGGTTTTCCGTCTGCTAAGACGCGTAAGGCCGCGGCTAAGACGTGATCACTACCGGGGGCATTTTCGGGCGCGAGCACCTGGAGCGGTTTTGTTTGTGTCGGCAAGTTTTGCGCGGCTAAACTTGCGCTCAGGGTTGCGAAACGATCACCGTTTGCTGCGAGCCAAGCGGGGAAATTTTCAACCGTGATATCTCCGTTGTGAACGTTACCGACTTCGCTCCATAATAGCGGCAACGCGATCGGGAGCCGGGTTGATCCGCGCAGGCAATACGGCAGAATGCTCATCATGCCAGGGTGGTTGGTGCGGATACCTAAGGCCACGCGATTTCCACGATTTGCGATTTTATTTTCGGTCGTCAATAATTGCGGATGCGCAGCTGCTAATTCTGCGACGAAACGATGCAACCAACGTGCGACGGTGTCGTAATTCGGTGCATTATTGAAGGGTATCCATAACGCAAATCCGTGTCCACCATCGAGTATCGGAATGCCGTCGAGCCCTTCGGCTTGTAATTGCGCGCGTGCGAACAGCACCGCAGCAGCGACATCGGCTTGAGTCGCGGTGCCGGCTGGTTCAAGAATAATGCGCGCGAACGCGGCGCGTTGTGGATCGGTCGCGATCGGCGACCAGCTCTCTAATTCAACCGCGAAACGCCCTTTGACCAGCCACGTGACATTATGCACCGATAGGGCGACGTAGCGATGGGTCCCACTCACGGTGTGGACCGGAATGGTTGGAATCGTGGCCGGGCCCTGATCGAGCCAGCGATGGTACACGGCCGCGCCGGCAAACCCTTGGGGGTAGGTGACATACACCAAGGGGATGCTCCCAAGCGTCTTGGCCAGCAGTGGCGTTACGAGCTCGAGGTGGGTGACGATTTTGTCGTGGGTTTGCGCATCGAGCGCGGCTGCATCATGCGTCATCCGCCCCCACTACGGCACGCGCTAGATCCGTCCTGTTTGCGGCACCTCGGCGGCGAGACGCTCATAGCCTGCCTCCCGAGTCTCGGCCGTGAATCCCCTATAACTCCGAATTCGCTCTCATGACTTTGTGCCGTTTACGGTGCGTCGGGCACGTCTGCGATGCCCATGTGAATCCAGCACCCAGGCAATAGCGTTCGCAGCGTATCGAAGCCCTGCTGCGTAACGTGGGTTGCTGCAATATTGATGTCTCGCAGCTCTGCTAATCCGGCTAAGAAGGGTAAGCCCTCGTCGGTGATTTGCGTGCTCATAAGGTCGAGATCGGTGAGTGATGTCAGGGCGCCGATGGATTCCAGCCCTCTGTCCGATATGTCATTACCCATAAGGTCGAGCACCTCGAGTGATTTCAGGTTGCGCAAGTGCTGCGTTCCTTCATCGGTGATTTTCGTCTCTTGGGCGTTCAGTATGCGAAGCGATGTCAAATTACTGATCGCTTCGAGACCCCTATCCGTGATGCCCATGTACCCGACGCCCAATTCTTGCAGCTGTACCAAGCTTTGCAGCTTGAACATTCCCTCGTCGGTAATATCGGTGTGATCAAGAGCGAGCGTTCGTAGCTGCGTCAAACGCTGAATATGATCTAGCCCAGCATCGCTGATCTCTGTTTCACTGATGCCGAGGTTGAGTAATTTGCGCAAACCTCGCAGATTGGGGAGCCCCGCATCCGTGACCCCTGTGCTGTCGACAAAGAGATTCTCCAGTTTTTGCAGATTCTGCAGATAGCCCAGCGCAGTGTCGCTGACATCATTATCGACGAGATTGAGATGTTGCAGCTCGACAAGCCCTGAGAGATGGGCTACTCCGTTATCGGTAATCTGCATTGACTCAAGAATAAGCTCCTCAAGTTTGCTAAATTTTGCAAGTGTAGCTAGCCCAATATCGCTTATCGGTGTATTCCCGAGAGTGAGTTCCCGGAGTTGCGAAAGCGTCTCAAGCTCTTTTATCCCTCTGTCGCCAATATGTGTGCCCCACAGATTCAGAGATCGGAGTTGAGTAAGGTGCTTGATTTTGCTTATTCCGTCGTCACTGATCCTCGTATTCTCGAGACTGAGGTATTGCAGTGATTGGAGACTCGCAAGGGAACCCATCCCCTCGTCGGTTATGCTGGAATTACCCAGCGCGAGTAGCTCGAGACGATGCAGTGTTCCGATCATTCGCATATGCTCAGCCGTGATATTATCACACCCTCTGAGATCTAGCGAAGTCAAATGAGGTAAGCGTTCAGCCCCTCAGCCTAATAAGGTCAGGTTACGGCTTTCACAACCAAAGGAGGCGGTGTAAGCCCGCGCCGCGTGAACTGCACAGCCTCCTCAATATAATTAGCAGCATGGATTCGCTGTTGAGCACAGGTT
>CAIKPM010000010.1 GCA_903829325.1 uncultured bacterium | reverse complement strand
TTGGTTTGAAACTCGCTCCTGAAAGCCAATTCCGAGGGACCTACCCTCATCTTTCACACAGCTTCTCGCACTTCTGAGTGCTACATCATGTAGGCTCTCTTTCTGCGCTGCTACGGCGCACTTGGATCAACGATGTTGGTGCTGGCGTTGCTGCTGGCAAGGTGAACGTAAGCCTGATCGGGACCGGCTGGGTGTCCACTGGTGGAGCTGGTGCGAGCGTGGGAGCGCTCGCAGGCGGTGGCATACTGGGGAAGTTTGGCAGGCTAGGGAAGGCGTTGCTTGCTGCTGGAGCAGTCGTCGCCACGGCGGGAATAACACTCGCGCTCGCACCTGAATTCGAGCACCCGCGCGCCCACCGCCCCCACAAGAGCAGAGCGAAAGCACGCCAAGCAGCGCCATTGCCTGAGCGGTGCGTGTAGCGAGTTGCGCAAATGTTGCCAGGGGCATCCCAAGAGATCCTCACGAGAGCGAGCGTTTCTGAGATATGCTTCGGCCGAAGTGAGCAGAAGGTGAAGTCAGGGTGCTCCTTGGTGCGATCTGAGATCCGGCACTACAAAAAACAGAGACCAGCCATTTGGCTGGTCTCGAAGCACCCTGGTACACTGCGACCGTTCCTCCCCCCCTCGCCAGCTCCAGAAGAGCGATCCGTGCCTGCGTGCAGCATGTGTAGTATTTCGGTAAAGTCGCTAACATTCTTTAGGGCATCTGGTGAGCTGGGCGTTTGGTATGTGATCTAATAGCAAGTCGTCGATTTATCGCCACCCTCGCATAAAATCAAAAAAGCCCGCTAACACAGGCTTTTTTCGATATGGAGACGAGGAGGCTCGAACTCCTGACATCCAACTTGCAAAGCTGGCGCTCTACCAACTGAGCTACGTCCCCACAATGTTGGCGTGTCGTCGACATGGTGGGCCATCTTGGGATCGAACCAAGGACCTCATGCTTATCAAGCATGCGCTCTAACCAGCTGAGCTAATGGCCCAAAGGGCGAGGCACTCATTGCGTGTGCCCGCTCTCTAATTCCTTCTTGCCGTTGAGAAGATCGTGCTTGCTAGCGGCTCGCTTACGACGCCAAGCGTAAGAACGATTTGAGAACCTCATCCTGTTGCTTGAGCTCGGCCAGGAAAAGGGTGTCGAGCGAACTTTCCTCGCGTTGGTCCTCGGCGCGTTCCTCCGCCATATAGTTGAAGGCGCGTTCACGAGTGGCCAGGGCTGCAAGTTGGCCCGCAGTGGTGTCGGCTTCTTGGGTGTCCAGATCACTGCGTACATTGTTGGCCTGGTGAAATGTCTTCGGGCTGACCGCCGGAGCTTTGCCTGCTCGCGGAGCGGGAGCGCTATTGACGATCAAGTCGCTCATGACTTAATTGCCTGGATATATTCTTTGGTGATCGAGTCGTCAGCCTTGCGCTGTTGCATCGCAACGTCGCGCAATTCGTTGACTTGCTCCATCGACTGCGATTTTTGTTCCAGCATCTGGTTAAACCAGGTGTTTTGCCACTGCATTTGACTATCGAAGCCCATCTGATCGATTTGGTTCTTGACCTGATCTTGCTCGGAAGCCGCCATCGCTGCTTGCAGCTCCGCGTTGGAAGCGTTGCCCGTGAGCGAACTCGCGCTTCCGCCAAGCAGGCCCGAAAGCCCACCAAGCACCGCTCCGCCACCACCGCCCAACAAGGCTCCCTCGGCGACGCCTCCGAGGGTTGATAAAAGTCCCGACATGTCAATTCTCCCCTTGTATCTGCGACATCAGGTTTGTGTGCCAACACATTCACGGCGAGCAGGCGCATTGACAAGGTCTAGGTCGACCCCTACAATGTCTGAGGCTTGCTCACAAACGAAATCGATCTATCCCTGCTCTCTGGCGCCCAAAAGCGTCTTGAGATCGCCGAAACCGTCGTGTTGCCACCTTTTGGTGGCCTCGATTTTGCCGAACCCGTCTCCGTCGCGCTGGTCATCGAACGCTCTGCTGAAACGATTATGATCGTGGGCACCGCGCAGATCGAGGCGCAAGGAGTGTGCAATCGCTGCCTCGGGACCTTTGCGGTTTCTTCGGTGTATGATGTTGAAGAAAGCTTCACCACGGGACCTGACGCCGATCCTTTCGGCGAAGGGAATGTGGTGCAGAATGATCGGCTTGATCTGAGCGACCTCATCCGGCAAGTTGTCGATGCGGCTTTACCCCTGGTTTTACTCTGCAACGAGGATTGTGCGGGGCTGTGTGCCACCTGCGGCAAGAACCTCAACGAAGGAACCTGCGAGTGCGGGGACCGAACGAAAGGCGATCATGGCTAATCCCAAGTGGAAAACTCCTCGCTCGAAAACCCGCAGCCGTCGTGCCGCAAATTGGTTTTTATCCCCGGTAACGACCGTTCGCTGCCCGCAGTGTCACGCGGCGAAGCGCCCGCATTTTGTGTGCGAAGCTTGCGGCGTCTATGACGGTCGCCAGGTTGTTGCACCGCGTGCCGATGCTCACGCCGGCCACAGTCACGGCTAAACGACAATCGAACGCCTACGATATGGCGCTCGTATTGCGAGCGCCGGTCATTATGTGCCCGCAACGCTGCGCACCAACGCCGATCTCGAAGCGATGCTCGACACCAATGATGAATGGATTACCACCCGCACAGGGATGAAAAATCGCCACATTGCTGGCGAGCACGAAGCGACGAGCGATCTAGCGATCGCTGCCGCTCGGCATGCGCTCGACAATGCAAATATTGAAGCAAGCGAGATCGATTGCTTTATCGTGGCGACCTCAACCCCCGATTATGCTTTTCCGGCGACGGCATGTTTGGTCGCTTCTGCGCTTGGCGCTGTCGGTAAACCCGCTTTCGATATGGAAATCGCGTGTAGCGGCTTTGTCTACGGAATCAGTGTCGCGGCAAGTCTTGTCCAGGCGGGGATTTTCCGTCGGGTCATGCTCATCGGTGCTGACAAACTTTCGAGCGTTACCGATATGACCGACCGTGGGACTGCGATTCTGTTCGCTGACGGCGCCGGTGCGGTGATCGTCGAGCGCAGCGCGACCGATGGCCTGCTTGGGTGTGAATTGGGTGCCGATGGGCGCGAGCCGAGTTTGCTGTACGTCCCTGCTGGCGGCACCCGCCGTCCCCTCGATCAGGCTGGCCTCGAAGAACGCGCGCATTGCATACGGATGCAAGGCCGCGAGATTTTCAAACACGCTGTCACGAAAATGGTCGAATCAACCAACGCCGCCTTCGCGCAGGCGGGTCTGACACCGTCTGATTGTTCCTATTTTATTCCCCACCAAGCCAATGGTCGGATCATCGATTTAGTTGGTAAGCAATTGGGCTTGTCGAGTGAGCGCGTTTTGGTCAATATCGCGGAATACGGCAATACCTCGGCGGCATCGATTCCGATTACGCTTTCAGAAGCCGTCGCACGCGGTGACATCAAGCACGGGAACATTCTCGCCTTCTCGGGTTTTGGTGGTGGCTTATCGTGGGGCACCGTTGTATGGAGATGGGAAGCGTGAAGAGGCGGATTGCCGTCGTTTTTCCTGGCCAAGGCTCGCAATCGGTCGGGATGGCCGATGACATTGTGGCCTTTTCGCCGCAAGCCAAAGCTTTGTTTGAGCGCGCGAGTACCGTTTTAGGCTACGATTTGCTCAAGTTGACCCACGAAGGACCTGATGTAGCGCTGCAAGACACGCGCGTCAGTCAACCTGCGATCTTTGTCACCAATCTAGCGCTCTTGGCCGCGCTGGGCGACACGGTGCAGCCGATTGTCGCGGCTGGGCATTCTTTCGCCGAGTATTGTGCCCTAACGGTGGCTGGAGTCTTCGATTTCGAAACCGCGGTTGCGCTCGTGCACGCCCGCGGACAAGCAATGGGCCGAGCTGCGGATCGGGTTGCGGGCGCGATGTCTGCGGTCTTGGGGCTAGAAGCCGAGCAATTACGGCCTATCATTGCCGCAGTTCGCGCTGCCGATCCCCAAGCGCGTGTGAGCTTGGCGAACTTCAATGCCCCGACGCAGATCGTCATTAGTGGTGATCGGCGTGGTGTGGAAGCGGTGGGAGCGCAAGCGGTGGCTGCAGGCGCAAAACGCGTCGTTCCGCTCAATGTTTCGGGGGCGTGGCACAGTGAATTGATGCAGCCGGCACGCGACGAGTTTGCCGTGGCGGTGGCGCAAGTTGCCATGTCTGCACCCCAGATCCCGGTGATCTCGAATGTCGATGCCTTACCGTATCAGCAGATTGAACACATCCGCGAAAATCTCGTTCGTTCGGTGACCGACGAAGTTCGTTGGCATGATACCGCGCTGGGCTTGTTCCGCTACGAGCCGGATCTGATTATCGAGTGCGGAGCCGGGCGCGTCTTGGCTTCGTTGATCAAGCGTTTGCCCGGTGCGCCAGACGTTGTGCACGTAGGTGATCGCAAAAGCCTTGCCGAGGTACAGGAGCTCTTAGCCCGCGATCTGCAGGAAGTATGTGAACCGTTATGAGCAAAGGTGCGCTTGTTACCGGCGCGAGCCGAGGCATAGGTCGGGCGATTGCCGTCGATCTTGCCCGAGCTGGCTACGATGTGTTGTTGATCGGTCGCGATCTCGCTGCGCTTGAGGAAACGGCGCAGTTGGTTCGTGCCGCTCGCCCCGATGCGCGTGGCTTGCCCGAAGTTTGCGATGTCACCGACCCGCTTGCGATGGAAGCGGCGGTTGCGCGCGCGTTGCAAGAATTTGGCAGTATTGCGGTGGCGGTGGCAAATGCGGGACAAGCCGAGAATGGCTTATTGCTGCGTATGAAGCCGGAACATGTCGATCAGATGCTCAACGTCAATCTGAAGTCAGCCTTTACCTTGCTGACCGCGGTTGCAAAGCCGATGTGCAAGGCGCGGGCTGGTTCGATCGTGCTCATTTCGAGTGTGGTTGGGGTTGGCGGAAATGCTGGTCAGGCGGCGTATGCGGCGGCGAAGGCGGGACTTCTCGGGCTGGCCAAATCGGCGGCAAAGGAGTTAGGATCGCGGAACGTAAGAGTGAACGCCGTTGCGCCCGGACTCATTGAGACAGCGATGACTGAGTCGATGCCCAAAGAGTCGCGCGAACACTATGTACGGACGATTCCGCTCGGCCGCACTGGCACCCCGGAAGATATCAGCGGCGTTGTCGCTTTCCTCTGTTCTGATGCTGCTCGATACGTCACCGGGCAGACCGTCGTCGTTGACGGCGGATTTTTGATGTGATCGTCTAGGGAGATTCGAAAAAAATATGGCTACGACTACTTTCGACAAAGTCAAGAAGATTATCGTCGAGCAACTTGGCGTCGATGCAGAAGAAGTCACACCAGAGGCCTCGATCACGGAAGATCTCGGCGCCGATTCGCTCGACCAGGTTGAGCTTGTGATGGCCTTCGAGACGGAATTCAGCATTGATATTCCTGATGAGGAAGCGGAAAAAATCAAAACCGTTGCTGATGCTGTTGCGCGGATTGATGAGAGCGCAG
The DNA here is from genome assembly GCA_903829325.1 of uncultured bacterium. Classification (GTDB taxonomy): domain Bacteria; phylum Vulcanimicrobiota; class Vulcanimicrobiia; order Vulcanimicrobiales; family Vulcanimicrobiaceae; genus CAIKPM01. Next base: position 16,526 of record CAIKPM010000010.1, on the reverse strand, counting down.
AGAAAGTTGCTGCATCTTAAACCGACGTTTCGACGGCGTGGCCCGGCTGCGCAAGGGAAGCGGGCATGCTTGAGGGCTTAAGCGAAAAACTCGGCCCGATTTTTGCCCGTCTAGCTGGTCGTGGTCGTTTGGGTGAGAGCGACGTTGATGCGGTCATGCGCGAAGTTCGCTCCGCGCTGATCGAAGCCGACGTCGATCTCGATGTTGTCAAGGAATTCTTGGCCACGGTTCGCTTCCAAGCTGTTGGAAGCGACGTGCTCAATTCCCTGACACCCGCACAGTCGGTGATCAAAATCGTCAACGACGAACTCGTCGCGCTCATGGGCGGCGCTCAAGCTCGACTCAAATACGCCGACGCCCCACCGACGGTCTATATGCTCGTTGGTCTCCAGGGTGCCGGTAAAACGACCCACGCGGGCAAGTTAGCGTTACACCTCAAAACAGGCGGGCGCACGTCGCTCTTGGCCGCGGCCGATATCTATCGCCCCGCTGCAATCGAACAGCTGCAAACCCTCGGGCAACAGCTCGAGTTGCCAGTCTTTACTTTGCCGCAAGCCAAGCCGTTGGAAATTGCGCAGGGTGCGGTTGCGCAGGCGCGTCGCCTTGGGATTCCGACGGTGATCATCGATACTGCCGGGCGTTTACAGATCGACGATGCCTTAATGGCTGAGTTGGAAGAGCTCAAAGCCGCACTCAATCCGCAAGAAACCCTTTTTGTCGCCGATGCAATGACGGGTCAAGAAGCCACTCGCGTTGCGCGGGTGTTTCATGACCGCTTGGGCATCACCGGGGTGATCCTGACCAAGATGGATGGCGATACGCGCGGCGGCGCGGCGCTTTCTATCCACAAGGTCACCGGGGCGCCGATCAAGTTTGTCGGCACGGGTGAAAAACTTGCCGCGCTAGAGCCGTTCTATCCTGATCGTCTCGCTTCGCGCATTTTGGGAATGGGCGACGTTCTCTCGCTTATCGAGAAATCCCAGAACCTGTATTCTGATCAACAGGCGAAAAAGCTTGAAGAAAAGCTGCGCAAGGCACAATTTACTTTAGATGACTTCTTGGATCAGTTGCGTCAGATGCGTAAGCTTGGCGCGATGAAAGACGTCTTGAAAATGCTTCCGGGCGGGCTTTCTCAGCTCGCCGCGAAAGCGCAGATCGACGAGCGTGATCTCGATCGCACCGAAGCGATTATTTGTTCGATGACACGCCGCGAACGAGAAAATCCGGATATCCTCAATGCGTCGCGGCGTAAACGCATCGCAGCAGGCAGTGGAACCCAGGTTGCCGATATCAACCGTTTGATCAAGCAGTTTGATCAGGCGCGTCAGATGATGAAAAGCCTGAGTTCAATGATGGGTGGAAAGCGGCCGCGTTTGCCTTTCCCAATGCCATCCGGAGGCGGTCCCAACCTGGGGCCTTTCGGTCGCCGATAACCACTTTCCACTTTGCACGAATCCTATTGAAAAGACACGGAGTTCATGGTCAAGATCAGATTGCGCCGTATGGGTGCCAAAAAACAACCAACCTATCGTTTTGTCGCCGCTGACGCGCGCTCACCTCGTGATGGACGCTTCCTGGAAATTTTGGGGCACTACAATCCACGCACTGAGCCTAAGACCTTGGTGATTCACGAAGACAAAGTCAAAGCGTGGATCGAAAAAGGGGCGCAACTCACTGACGTTGTGCGTCGCCTGTTTGCTGAGCGCGGCTTGGTCGAACGCGGCCATGTGCCCGAGACCAAACGTCAACCGAAGAACAAGAAGTCCTAGGTCGCGCCATGAGCGCCTTCGACGACGAGTTTGGCCTTTTTGATGACGATACACGGCGTCATGATGACGATGAACGCCGTTCGACCCTCGGTGCGCGGCTTATTTCCACCGGGGAAACTGTTATCGACGAAATCGAGATGGATGATGACGAGCGGCCTCGCGGACGAATTCGCCGCGGCGAGGCGTCGAATGGCCATCCGTTGTCGCGGCGCCCGCGGCGCTTTGATGAGCGTCGCCCGGCTGGTGATCCCAACGTCTTGCGTGAGCGTGCCGTTGAGCTCCTAGCTTTTTTGGCGAAGGGACTCGTTGCGAAACCAGAAGTCATCGCCGTCGCGGCGCATGATGACGCCCGGCAAGGGATACTCTTGGAGCTCGAAGTTTCAGCTGATGATTTAGGAAAAGTCATCGGTCGTGGCGGACGCGTTGCCCAGGCGCTACGCACGATTGTTCGTGCTGCCGCAGAGGGACGCGTGGCGATCGAAATTATCGATATTCCTGCACCCTCCACTGCCGAAAGCGACGTCGTCTTTGAGGTCGTGGAGCTTCCTGCAGCCGAAGAGCCGCAGCCGGCAGCAAAGAAGCCTCGTGCGAAGCGCACACGCCGTCCCCGGGTGCCGAAAGACCCTGGTGTCGATGAGGCTGCCCCGACCGCCTCCGAACCGATGACTCTCGCCGAAACAACCGAGGCGTAGTTTCGCGCTGGACAACTCTGATGAACCCTATCTGGTCGGCCGGATTGTTGGCGTGTTCGGTCTCAAGGGCGAACTGAAGTGTGATCCGACTGCTGCGGGCGCACCGTTGTTCGTCCCTGGTGCGAACTTCTCGGTGCTGCCTGGTCAGCGCAGCGTCAACCTGGCCTCGGTGCGTGCACAGAAGGGCCGTTTGCTGCTGTCTCTGCAAGAAGCCCCCAATGTTGCGAGCGCCGCTGGCTACGTCGGGGTCAGCTTGTTTGCGCCTCGTTCACGGGTTATCGCGGAATTAGAGCCCGACGAAATCCTCGATGAAGAGTTGCTTGGGATTCGCGCTCTCGATACGCACGGGCAGCCTCTTGGCGAGATCGTGGCGGTCGAGCACTACCCTTCCTCGGCCATGTTGGTGATCGGTCCCCAGCGTGTGCTCGTTCCTTTTGTGAAAGCATACATCCGTGAGTTCGATCGCAGTGCACGTCGCATAATCCTCGATTTGCCCGCCGGTCTGTTCTGAGGGTGGCGTGAAGCAGATTGCGCTCGATACGCGCGTGACGCGTCATTTTTCGGTTGGTATGCAGCGGTACAATGCTGAGCTATCGCATTGGTTGCCGCAGGTTGCGCCTGATCTTGAGCTTAGGTTTTTTGCGCGCGGGTCAGCGTTTAGTTTCGCCGAGCAAGTCGAGCTGCCGTTAGCGATGCTGCGCTCTCGTGCTGCGTTTGTGCACCATCTTTCCTTATACGCTCCGCTCTGCCCGAGTCTGCCCGTTATTGTCACGATTCATGATTTGATTCATCTGCGTTATCCAGAGCAATTCAAGCCCCAGGTTCAGGCATATTATCGCTGGGTCGTTGGCCCTTTATCGCGGCGCGCGCTACGGATCATCACCGATGATGAGAAGACGGTGGACGATGTGATGCGCTTTCTGGGGGTGGCGGAGCGCAAGATTCGAGTCATCCCGCTGGGTGTTTCGTCGACCTTTCTCGCGCCGGAGTTCGCGCCCAATCCGTGCCCCGTATCGCGTCCATATCTGCTTTATGCCGGGAACCGTCGCCCTCATAAGGATTTGGCCACGGCGTTTGCAGCGTGGGCTTCGTTGCCCGATGAGATCGAGGATGATTTTTGGCTCACGGGCAGCGACGATGTCAGTCTAAGCTTGCCGCGAACTCGGCCGAACGGTGCTCGAGTTTGCTTTCTTGGTGAACTGAGCGATGAACAGCTCGCCAGGACACTCCACCAAGCTCGTGCGTTGGTATATCCATCGCATTGTGAGGGCTTTGGTTTGCCACTGTTGGAAGCGCTCTCGGTGGGGACGCCAGTGATTGCCAGTAGCGCAGCCTTACCGGGGATCTTGCGCGGCTATGCGATCAGCTGCCCCCCTGGAGATATCATGGCGTTTCGCCACGCCATCATTGATTTGCCGCAGTCGGATTTCCAGGAACGCACTGCGCGCCGCGCGTATAGCGCGAGCTTCACCTGGGAACGTTGCGCGCGTGCAACGGCTGATCTGTATCGCGAAGTGCTGGAGGAAATGTGCGCATCATCTGGTTGAGTCGCTTGCTGGCTATTGGTCTTGTGCTGAGTCTGGGCATGACCGAGCCAGCGTGTGCACAGGAGCACGTTCTCCAAGGTACTATCGCGAATCTCGATCGTTTTTCTCAACCGCCCGTGCTTGCGCTGCTCAGTAATGGCGTGCTTCGCACTGTCCCGTTGCCAAGCGACATACCCGTCTATCTCTCCGATGTTGCCACTGGCACCCGCACCAAAGAGTCCCTTGCGGCGGTCCATGTTGGGGATCTTGCAAATTTGCTTTTGACCTCGACAGGCAGCGTGGGTGAGCTCGATGAGAGTTTCCGTTCGCGCAGCGGCACGATCGCTGCACTTTCAAACCGAGCCCTCGCCCTAGCCGACGGACATTTGGTTATTCCTACGCGTAATACCGTGGTCACTCTGAATGGGCAACTCAGTGTATTGGCCCAATTGCGGGTTGGCGATGCCGTGACCGTTCGCAGTAATCCTGAGAGTCAAGAAATTCGCGAGGTCATGGCCTCGCGTGAAGAAGCACTACCCACGACGCATTCGTCGGTGCAGATTACTCAGTGTATTATCAGTCCAGCTCACGCTTTACGCGCCCATGAACAGCTTGACGTGTTTGTGCGTGGCACACCCGCTGGCAAGGCGAGCTTTTCGATCGGCACCTCGGTGCAAGGCGTGCCCATGAGAGAGGTCTCGCCCGGGCTGTATCGTGGGATCTATCTGGTTGCACCGGGTGCAAATTTTCGCCAGGCGGCGGTAATTGGGCACTTGCAGCTCGGAGCACAGGTTGCTCCGCCAGTCACTGCGGCTCCGGCCTTTTCTGCGGCGACTGTGTTGCCCGAGATCCTCGAAACCGCGCCGCGTGATGGCCAGCAACTCAATAACACGAGGCCTTCGATCTATGCTGTTCTTAGCACACCGACTGGCATCGCCATCGATCCAAACTCGATCTCCCTTTATGTGAACGGGCAGAATGTGACCGCCGCCGCGCTCCGCACGAATACCGCCGTGACCTACGTGCCTGGGAACGATCTTATGCCGGGAAGTATTCCTGTGGTCGTCACGGTGGCTGATATTGCAGGCAACGTGACGACGTATCGCTGGATGTTTCGGGAGCGTTAGAGCCAGTATGGACACTACTTGTCTTTTTTGCCAGATCGCGAACGGCGAACTGCCAGTTGAATTGCTGGAGCGGGCTGAGAACTATGTCGTTTTCCGGGATATCGCTCCGCAGGCGCCGGAGCATCTCTTGGTGGTCCCCACTCGGCATGTGGCCTGCCTTTCAGCTCACGATGCGCCGGCTGAGCTGGGCGAGCTGTTTGCGGCAGCTGCGCGATGGGGAAGAGGTGTGGGTCCTGCCGGCTATCGTCTGGTAGTAAATGAAGGTCAGGATGCGGGCCAGACGGTCGCGCATCTCCACCTGCATCTCTTGGCTGGACGTCACCTGAGTTGGCCGCCTGGATAATTCGGCAACATGTTTGTAAAACGCTTGACAAGGCGAGCATGCTTCCTTTATCCTATGGGCCTATGTCTTTTGACTCGCCGTAGGAGCAGCTGAACACACCACCGTTAGTTCAGTGCATCTATGGCGTTTCGCGTTTTCGTACCAGTTTCCGGATAAGTGAGAGTGTAAGCATCTATGGCGAAATCGACGGTCTCTAAGCCGACGGCTACTAAGGCGCCCAGTACCAAGGCTGTGCGGCCGAAACGTGGTTCAGGGGCTGAGAGCGGCGGCTCTAGCGAAAGCCTCGGTAGTAGTTTTGCTGTTCCATCTGATGCTTTTACCGTAGAGACGTATGAAGATCCGGGTCCGAAGCGTACCCGCTATTCGTTTGGCAAAAGCGCGGAGATCTTGGCGATCCCCGACTTGATCGAACTGCAAAAAGCGAGCTTCCGTTGGTTCACCACCGATGGACTTCGCGAAGCGTTTTCTTCGATTTCTCCCATTAAAGATTTCACGGGAAACCTGGTCCTCGAATTCGGCGACCACAGCTTGGGCGAGCCTAAGTTCACGGTCGAGGAGTGCCGCGAGCGCGACATGACGTACAGCGCGCCACTGCGCGTCCGCGTTCGTCTTATCACGGCCGAGTCGGGGGAAATCAAGGGCATCCCCGACCAGGAAATTTTCGTGGGCGATTTCCCGCTCATGACCGACAAGGGTACCTTCATGATCAATGGCGCCGAGCGCGTTATTGTTTCGCAGTTGGTCCGTTCGCCGGGCGTGTATTTCATGCAGGATGCCGATACGAACAATCGGCCGACCTACAACGCGACGATTATCCCCAATCGTGGCGCGTGGATTGAGTTTGAGACCGATAACGGCACCAAGAACGACGAAACCGAAGGCACGATCGGTGTTCGCATCGACAAGAATCGTAAAGTGTATGCGACCACGTTTGTTCGTGCGCTGTCACGTCCTGATCTTGGCTTTGATTGGGAGAACGACGAAGCGATTTTAGCGCTGTTCGATCATTCACCGCTGATCCAAAACTGTCTTGAAAAAGATAAAGACATTAAAACGCGCGAAGACGCGCTCAAGGAAATCTATAAAAAACTGCGTCCCGGTGAGCCCGAAAACGCTGAAAACGCCGAGAAATTGCTCGAGTCGCTCTTTTTCGACGAGAAACGTTACGATCTCGCTGGCGTTGGCCGTTATAAGCTTTCTGGCAAATTGGAGCGCGAGCACCGTGCGCTCGGTTTCCCCGTTCCACCGATCGAGAAGAAGGCGTTAACCCGCGAAGATATGATTGCGGTGGTGCGCCGCTTGATAAAGGTCGCTACCAAGCAAGTCCATATTGACGACATCGATCACCTCGGAAACCGTCGCGTGCGTTCTGTTGGAGAGCTGTTGCAGAACCAATTCCGTGTCGGTTTGCTCAGACTTGAGCGCGTCGTGCGCGAACGTATGACGGTGCAAGATATCGAAACCGTCACCCCCCAAGCCTTGATCAATATTCGACCGGTTGTGGCCGCAATCAAAGAATTCTTTGGTTCATCACAGCTTTCGCAGTTTATGGATCAAACGAACTCGTTATCGGAGTTGACTCATAAGCGTCGTCTCTCGGCACTGGGGCCTGGTGGTCTTTCGCGTGAACGCGCGGGCTTTGAAGTTCGCGACGTCCATCACAGTCATTATGGTCGTATTTGTCCTATCGAGACGCCAGAGGGTCCGAATATTGGTCTCATTGGTGCGCTTGCGACCTTCGCTCGCGTCAACCGCTTCGGTTTTATCGAGACACCGTATCGCGTTGTCACCGATGGCGTCGTGAGCAACGAATTGGTCTATCTGACCGCTGATCGCGAAGACGAATACATTATTGCTCAGGCGAACACGCCTTTGGCAAAAAATGGCAAGATAGAGACCGATTCGGTTGTCTGCCGTTTTGCGGAAGCGTATACCCTAGAACCAGCAGACCGCGTCCAACTCATGGATGTTTCACCGAAGCAAATCGTCTCGGTAGCAACTGCCCTCATTCCCTTCCTTGAGCACGACGATGCCAATCGCGCCCTGATGGGTGCCAACATGCAACGTCAAGCGGTGCCACTTTTGCGTCCGAGTGCGCCGATCATCGGTACCGGTATGGAATACCGCTCGGCCAAAGACTCTGGCGGTTGCGTCAATGCAAAAGCCAACGGTGTGGTCACCGAAGTCGATTCTCGGCATATTTCTGTCAAGAACGACGATGGCGCGATTCATCACTACGATTTGCTGAAATTCACCCGCTCCAACGCTGGGACGTGCATCAATCAGAAGCCGATCGTCAAAATCGGTGAACGCGTGATGCGTGGTCAGATTCTGGCCGATGGTCCTTCCAGCGAAAACGGCGAAATGGCGCTTGGTCAAAACGTCCTGGTCGCTTTCATGGCGTGGGAAGGCTACAACTACGAAGACGCCATTCTGCTCAGCGAACGCATGGTCAAAGACGATGTCTTCACGTCGATCCATATCGAAGAGTATGAATGCGAAGCTCGCGACACCAAGCTTGGACCTGAGGAAATCACCCGCGATATTCCCAACGTCGGCGAAGATGCCTTAAAAGCCCTGGACGAAAACGGCGTGATCCGCGTCGGTGCCGAGGTTCGTCCTGAGGATATTCTCGTCGGTAAAGTGACGCCGAAGGGCGAAACTGAGCTGACCGCTGAGGAGCGCTTGCTCCGTGCGATCTTCGGGGAAAAATCGCGCGAAGTCCGCGACACCTCGCTCAAAGTCCCCCATGGTGAAAAAGGCAAAATCATCGAAGTCAAGCGCTTCTCGCGCGAGAATGGCGATGAGCTTTCACCGGGAGTCAACCACTTAGTCCGTGTCTACGTCGCTCAGAAGCGCAAGATTTTGCAAGGCGATAAGATGGCCGGTCGTCACGGTAACAAGGGTGTTATCGCGAAGATTCTGCCTGAAGAGGACATGCCGTATTTGGAAGATGGCACGCCGGTTGATATCGTGCTCAATCCCTTGGGTGTACCTTCTCGTATGAACTTGGGCCAGATCATGGAGACCCACCTAGGTTGGGCCGCCAAGATGCTGGGCTTGACGATTGCGACGCCGGTGTTCGATGGTGCGCACGCTGAAGATATCAGCGAATGGCTGCAGGACGCAGGCCTTCCCGCCGATGGCAAGACCTGGTTGCGTGATGGTCGTACCGGCGAGCGCTTTGGCCGACCGATCACCGTCGGGATCTTGTATATGCTCAAACTCGCTCACTTAGTGGACGATAAGATCCATGCTCGTTCCACCGGTCCATACTCGATGATCACGCAACAGCCACTCGGTGGTAAAGCGCAATTCGGTGGTCAGCGTTTCGGTGAAATGGAAGTCTGGGCACTTGAAGCCTATGGTGCGGCGTACACCTTGCAAGAACTCTTGACCGTGAAGTCTGACGATGTTGTGGGTCGTGTTAAAACCTACGAGGCTATCGTCAAGGGCGAAAATGTTCTCGAGCCTGGTGTTCCGGAATCGTTCAAGGTCTTGATCAAAGAGTTGCAGTCGCTTGCGCTCGATGTCAAGGTTCTGACCGAAAACCGTGAAGAAGTTGAAATCCGTATCTCTGATGACGATATGGCTGATCGTGCTCAAGAAATTGGCTTGCTCATGACCGATGAACAACCGAGTTTCTCGCAGACCGATCTTGCCGAGCGTGAAGCCGAGCAAGAACGCTTAGCCGGTGCTGCATCAGATGTCTTATCCGTTTCACCCTTGGATGAAGAGGATGACGAAGAATCAGAAGTGACCGACGAAGAAGTGGCAGCAGTTACAGCTGCGGCTGCAGCGGCCGCCCCGAGTCGGCGTCCGGTCAGTGATCTCGAAACAGACCTGATTGTTCGTCCTGTGGTTGGTGTCTTAGAAGATGAAGACTCTCCTTATGGCGATCCAGACGATATGAGTCTGGTCGAGGAAGAAATCATCGAAGACGAAGACGGATATGTGCTCGAAGATGAGGACGAAGAATTCGAAACCGAAGACGAAGAGACGCTGCTCGTTGACCCTGAAGACGAGTATTAGAGTTTCATAGCGAAAGAACGGCTGTGCAGAAATGCACGGCCGTTCTTTTCTATTATGGTGAGGTTTGCCGATGACAGTCCATGCGCCGGATGATGATCTCGATGAACGTTGGCGGGCGGGCCATGAGCATCCGCGCTTGGCAGCCGTGCCTGATTTTCTTGCGCTCGATCTCGGCGAAAAGGCGCATGCTAACGATCAGCCTGCTGCGCATCAGTCTCCCCATGCACAGCCTTACGTTGATCATCATGTGGATGCTGCGAGCGCTGATCCCGACCAGCTTGAGGTGCGCTGGCTCTCTGCCGATAACCTCAAGCCTGCTCAATCGCTGAGCGACGAAGAAAAAGGAGCGGCCATGCTGCAAGAAGAGTACCAGAGCTGGCTTGGTCATCGTGACTCAACGATTGAGATCGACACCGATCACGAAGGAGTGGATGGCTTCTCTTGAATCCTCGTCTAGCGGGAATTGCTCCCTCTCTGATTCGCGCAATCGCTGCTAAGCGCAATGCTGGATCGATCGACCTCGGCTTAGGCGAACCTCGTTTACGACCTGATCCTCAGCTCTTTGCCGCGGCGACTGCGTGGGTCGCCGAGCATGGATGCCAATACACCGCCAACGCCGGTGATCCGCAGTTGCGTGAGCTGATCGCAGCGTACTACGCGTATCCGGGGATGGCCGAGGCCAAGAACGTGTGCGTGACAAGCGGTTCTCAGGAAGCGCTTTATGCGAGCATTACTGCGCTGCTTGATCCTAGCGTCGATGAGTTGTTGATTGTCGAACCTGCGTTTGGCGCATATGCCAAGATCGCCGAATTGGCGGCCATCCGCCAGCGCAGCGTGGCGATGCCGGTTGAGCGTGGTTTCGCGTTTGATGTCGAGCGCATTCTCGCGGCGCTCACGCCTAAGACCCGCATGCTCGTGCTGTGTTCGCCGTGCAATCCAACTGCTCGCGTTTTGCGTCAGGCCGAGGCGCAGCAGCTAGCACAGGCTTTGCTGGTGCGAGCGGGCGAGCCGATCATCGTCCTGTGGGACGAAGTGTACCGCGAATTACACTACGTTGATGATGCCGCTCATTTCCCCGCGTACTATCCACACACGATTGCTATCAATTCCCTCTCGAAGAGCAATGCTTTGACGGGCTTGCGTCTTGGTTGGGCGATTGCTCCTGCTCTTTATGCAGATGCGATCACTCGTTTGCACGCTTGGGCGACCTCGACTGCTTCGACGTACGCCCAACAAGTGGCGCTGGCGCTTTTCCGGAATCCCGAGGCCCTCGGTGCACAGCGCAGCTGGTATACCACTCAAGCCAGCGCTATCCGCGCGCTGCTCAGCGATCTGCAGATAGAATCAGCCCCGATCGAAGGCACGTTCTACGCCTTGCTGCGCCTGCCGCAGGTGCACGATAGCCTCGCGGCCGCTTTGGGTTTTGTCGAGCGAGACAATGTCCTTGTGGTACCCGGCGTCGCCTTCGGATCCGCCGCCGAAGGATGGCTGCGGATTAGCTGGGTTGGGGAACTCGAACACATTCGGCGTGGCCTGGAACTGATCGTCGCTCGATAGAACCTCTAGGAAGCCTGCCCGAGCAGAGTGAGGGTGCCATACCAGATCCCCAGTGCGATACAAACCCCTGAAACGCCGAACGCGATGATATTTCCGAGCAACGAGTTGACGCGCGTGCCCAGGATGCTGCGATCATTGGCCATGACGAGCAAAAATCCCAAGACGATCGGCAAGACCAGGGCGTTGAAGGCTTCGACGTAGAGCGTCACCTGAACCAATGGCAAACCCGGGATCAGCACGATGCCAGCGGCCAAGAGGACGCAGACCGTATACAACCCGTAAAATCGTTTGGCTTGGAAGGCGTGATGATTGAGCGAGCAAGGCCAGGAAAAGGCCTCGCCAAACGCCCATGCGGTTGCGAGCGACACGACGAACGCACCAAGGAGCGCCGCACCGATGAGACCCGCGCCAAACGCGACTTGGGCAAAGCGTCCGGCCAAAGGTGCGAGGGCGAGTGCGGCATGCGCGGCGTCGCTGACTTGCACATGATGGACGAAGAGCGTAGCGGCGGTCGTGATGATGATCGCGATCATAATGACCTGCGTGAACAACGCGCCCAAACCAGTATCGATACGCGCGAAGGGCAGGTCGGCCGGCTCCAATTGTTTATCGACGGTGGCGCTTTGCTGGTAGAAAATCATCCAGGGCATAATGACCGCCCCGATATTGCTCGCGATCAACAGAAGATAGGTGCGGTTGCCGAGCGGTTGATTGCCGAGAATCCCTTCATGGATGATCGTCCCGACGTGAGGGTGCGCTGCAAACGCGGCCGGGATGAACAGTAATTCCAACGCGCAGAGCGCGAGCGCAATCAATTCTGCCCGGCGATATTCTCCGGTGATCGAAACGGCGATCAGCAAGACGGCGGCGGTGCCGACCATCAGGCTGGTATTGAGCCCGAAAATCGTGGCTGCGCCGGCAATCCCGATGAACTCGGTCACCAAGGCCGCGATATTGGTTAGCAACATCGTTCCGAGCGAAACCCAGGTCCACGCGAGCCCGTAATGCTCGCGAATTAAACGAGCGTGGCCTTTGCCGGTTACGGTGCCCAAACGCACGGTCATTTCCTGGACCACGAACAAAGGCACAATCAGCAGGAGCTGGAGCAGCACGAGCTTCATCCCAAACTGCGCTCCCGAAGTTGCCGCGGTGGTCACGCTCCCTGCTTCGGTATCTGCAAACGCGACGATGAGGCCAGGGCCAACCACGCGGAACAGCCGTCCCCAAAATGTTGTCATCCCGATATAATAATTTAGGAGAGACTAATTCCCCTGCTCGGCTCCTTGCGATTTAGCCCCAAATGCGTCGCGCGAACAGATAGAGGATGCCACCGAAGACCGCGACTCCAGCGACGAAAACGATCGAATCGAGCATCACTTGTCCGGTGGTGGTGCTCCCGCCGCACAGTGAGATGACCCCAGCGATCGCCGCGAGTTCAAGACGTCGTAGGGGATTCGATTCGTGCCCTTGTTGATGGAGCACGGTCGCAATGACATCGTCGGGCGTCCAACCCACCGTGGGGATCAGCGTGGTGATGATGCCATCGGGGCTGATGATCGCGAGGGTATCGTCGTGAACAAAGTTTCCTGGTTGGCTCTGCAGGCTAGAGAGGCCAAAGCGGTTGATGAGCAAGCCGATTTGGCTTTGTTCGCCGGTCACCAGCGACCAGCGTTCGGGAATCGCCCCGAAGCGGGCGCCGTACGCGGCGAGCACCTTCGGACTATCGTAGGCGGGATCAAGGCTGACTTCGACCAGGTGGGTGCGCGCCGCGTCGAGGTGATCTTGCAGGTAGGCGAATTTGCCGCTGATCGCCGGGCAGATCAGGGCGTCGGGGCAGCGCGTGAAGACGAAGCTGAGGACGACGGTTTTGCCCAACCAAGCTTGATCGAGCCGCAGCACTTGTCCGCGTTGGTCGAGGAGCTGGATCGGGGGAAGCCGGTCGCCGAGGTTGAGGGTCGTCAGGTTGCGCGCATCGGGCAAGCCGGCGGTATAGCCTTGTGAGGCGGTGACTGCTTCTAGTTTCCCCTGAGCTTGGATCGCATCAAATTCTTCCCCGGCGTGCAAGCGTTGGGCAGGGGCAAGCGGCATCGCGGTGGTCACCCCGGCTTGGGTGAGGGGGACGGGGTCTAGGCGGACGATGGCGTGGGTCGTGCTTGGTTGGGCAAGCACCATGCCATGGACGGGGAAGGTTGCCGAGCTGACGAGCGAGACCAGCCAAAACGCCACCGCGAACAAACAGTACATGCCTTCTGAGTATACGCCAAACCGCGCAGGTCCACATGGCCTCTTGTCAGGAAACCCGCTCGATAACATAAGCTATATGCACGCAAATCGGCGGCGTGCGTTGCGTCAGGGTGCCGGATCAAGGAAGTCTCGTCATGTTCCCTTCTGCTACAGTCTACTCCGCAGAACAGCGTACACCGGTGACATCGCCGAAGAAACGCTCACACGATGGAACCCCTGTCACGCCACCCACCAATACTTTGCCTGAATGCACGCCAAGCAAAATCGTCGGCTCGCCGCGCGTCGTAGCAACGGCTCGTAAGGCTGCGCATGATGCACTAAAAGAACAAGTGGATTCGTTGGCTGGAGAGTTGGCGTCAAAGCCAGCAGCATCTCCTGAGCAACGTTCTTTTCTTGCCCGGCGCCTGAAAGGTCGTGCGCGTGCTCTTCCCCTAAGCACTCTGCCGCAATCAGCCGAACTGCACGTCGTGCCGCTATATGATTGTTCTCCGGAAAAAATCCCTACGTTGATAGACCCGGATAGTATCGTTGAAAGCGCTGGAACTCGGTTGAGCGCCTACGATGCCCTAAAACAAGCTCTATCACCTCAGACCCAGCTCCGCCCCGGTGTGGCCCACTATCATTTTCCTCGCAATCTCCAAGACAATACGGGAGTTTCTATTGTCGGGAAATCCCAGCCTCATGCTTTAAGCAAGCATTTGCTGCCTGCGGATGAGGACGCCCGCATCGCGTTCTTAGCCAAGCAACTTGATGACAATCCGCGTCCCAAATTCGCGTCTGGCTTTTACGACGAGCGGTATGCCGAGCACTTTGCTCGACTTGCTTTTGTTTCTGATGAAGCGCAGGTTCGGTTACGGAACTTTCTTCACGAGACCAACCCCGTTGCTTCGCTCGTGTTGTTCAGTGCGACGTCTCCGCGCAGTCTGGGTATGTCACTTGATCGCAAAGGGAATGTCAATACCGATTTGCGGGTTTTACGCGTTGTGGTTAAAAAAGGTGACAATAATTCGTTGAACATTCAGACCGCGTATCCGGTCGATCCAGAGACCAGAAAGAATGATTCTGAGCTGCCGAAATACCGGACGGCTCCAAACGCAGATCAGTGCAATGTTCCAAACGGAAAACTTATAGATATGGTGATGGTCAGAGTGAAGGAGCTTGCCAAAGCGCAACTGTCGTCATCAAACTAACGCATACTCAGTTCTTTCTTCCCCCTTTTTTGTCTGGAGTCCATCATCGCTACACCCCTCAAGATTCTCGTCATCGGCGACGTCGTCGGCTCCCCGGGGCGCGATGCCTTGGCTCGTTACTTGCCGCTCACCCGTGAACAGCACCAGATCGATTTCTGCGTTGCCAACGGCGAAAACGCCGCCGGTGGGTTTGGCCTGACCGAAGCCACGGCTAAAGATCTCTTTGCCGCTGGAGTCGATGTCATTACCAGCGGCAATCATATTTTCGATAAACGCGAATTCCGTCCGTATCTCGATCAAACCGATCGTGTCTTACGCCCGGCGAATTATCCCTCTGCAACACCAGGCCGCGGGAGCACGGTCATCGATGTCGCCGGCGTGCGGATCGGTGTGCTCAATCTGATGGGCCGCGTTTTCATGCCCGCGGTTGATGATCCGTTCGCTGTCGGTCGGCGCGTCGTGGATGAGCTCTTAGCTCAAACGCCAATCATTATTCTCGATATGCACGCCGAAGCAACCTCGGAAAAAATGGGGATCGCGCGCTTTTTCGACGGTGAGGCTTCGCTCGTGTTTGGGACGCATACCCACGTGCAAACCGCCGACGAGCAAATTTTTCCGGGCGGGACGGCGTATATCACCGATCTCGGCATGACCGGCCCGACCGATGGCGTGATCGGCATGGAGTCGAAAGCGGTGATCGAGCGCTTTACCACCTCGCTTTCCGAGCGTTTCAGCGTGGTCAAGGGCGGTATGAGCCAATTCGGAGCTCTGGTTGCCACGATCGATCGTGAGACCGGTAAAGCGCTGAGCGTGAAGCGACTCAGCATCCGAGGGCTTGGTTAGCGTGCTCGTTGATTTTCATAGCCACACGTACAAGAGCGATGGCAATATCAGCCCAGCTGAACTAGCTGCCAGCATGGCAGCCCGTGGGGTGCGCTGGTATTCGGTGACCGATCACGATACGCTCGCCGCATATGCCGAATTGCCGGTGCTGCCGCAGCTGGTGCGTGGTGTCGAAATTAATACGAGTTTTGCCGGTCAGGACGTCCATATTCTCGGCTATAAATTACCGAGTCAGCCTTCGTCGCTTGATGCAGCCTTAGCGCGGCATCAGCAAGCACGACGCGAGCGCATCGAGGAGATGATTGCGCGCCTATGTGCTGCGGGCTTGCCCCTCACTTGGGATGATGTGGTATCGCAAGCGCCAGGTGCGCATGCGCTCGGGCGTCCGCATCTTGCGAATGCCTTGGTGTACCGCGGGTATGCAACGAGTATTCAGGACGCACTGACGCGCTATCTCAAATCGGGTGGCCGTGGCTACGTTCCGAGTGCACGCGTAACGCCGCTCGATGCGATTCGGATGATCCGCGAGGTCGACGGCATCCCGGTGCTCGCGCACCCGGGTCGTTTGAGCGATGTGAGCATTCTGCCGACCTTGGTCGAAGCCGGTATACGCGGAATTGAAGTATTTTATCCAACCCACACTGCTGCGCAGATAATTGATTTTCGCCATGCTGCCGCTGCATATAATTTAGTGATGACCGCTGGTGCTGATTTTCATGATGTTGCTTGGACACCGTGGGGCGTGGGTATGGAAGTCGCCGAAGCCGATATTACGCCATTTTTGGAGATGCTCGTATAAAGGGTACCTGATATCTTGAGGGCACTTTGAGGCAGATCGGGCGAGGATACGCCTGGTGCCCTAGAGCACAAATTTTCCCAGATAGCCGGAAATCATGGCAACCCAGATATTTCGATCGGGTCCCATCATAATAAATCGTATTCCATATCCGGTCATACTGGTGCTATATTCGGTCACGGTGCCATTTGTGGTAATCGAGGCCATTTTCCCAGTACCATTTTCGCTAAACCATATTTTTCCGTCTGGTCCCACGGTGATTCCATAGTAAGCGTCGGTCGCACACCGTCTTGCTGGATCTAACGTAGCTCGCGATAATATTGGCATATCCCTATTCGTCTCGAGGTTGGTATGTCCGTATTAGAATCCGCAATTCATAAACCAAGACGCAGCAGTCGTACTCGCAA
>CAIKPM010000009.1 GCA_903829325.1 uncultured bacterium | reverse complement strand
TGCGAGTACGACTGCTGCGTCTTGGTTTATGAATTGCGGATTCTAATACGGACATACCAACCTCGAGACGAATAGGGATATGCCAATATTATCGCGAGCTACGTTAGATCCAGCAAGACGGTGTGCGACCGACGCTTACGCATCGCCGAGCTATGGCACCCAGTCAACAAGAGACCAAGGCAGCCGAGCACGCAAAATAAAGATAATGAAGAAAAGCGTCTATGCGATGATAACAACAAAAGCCCATTCTTATGAAGATGAGTAGTGATAAGCTCTCGAGAGCCGCTTACCCCGATAACACCGATGCCATGCAATGGGGCTCACAGACTGTACCTCGACATCACTGCCGCTGGATCGTTTGTCTCAATGCGTTTTAAACAGTGGCTAGATGAATCTCTCCGATCGGCTTCATGGACTTCTCGAGGGTGATGTTAATATTGCATCCGAGATACTTTGCCATATGAAGAAGTTTCTCAAAAGAGAAAGACCGCAATTTTCCGTTGAGAACCAGCGAAACTTCAGGTTGAGTAATGTGCATCATATCAGCAGCTTGGGTTTGTGAGACCTTAGCTGCACGAATCATGCGGCTTATCACAACAGCTAAATCAGCTTTTAGCTGCAACTCATCGGCATTCGGCAATCCTGCATCAGCAAAAATATTCCCACTGCCAAAAACCAGGTCTTCGCTATCTGCGTCGTGCTGCATTTGCATTTTTCACTTTCTTGAGGCGCTGATGAATCAGCTCTAAATCGTGCTTGGGAGTAGCGATTCCTAACGTTGATTTTTTTTGAAAAGCGTGAAGCACCCACAATTCGCCATCGATAATAGCAGTGAACATCACACGATATGTACCAGTGCGGTCACTCTCCTTAATCTCATAGACATCGTGTAGACTCCCTTGCATCCGAAAGATATCACGCGTTGGCTCACCTTGTCGAAATAACTCTAACTCGGTTAAGAAATCGATCCGTACTTCCTCAGGAAAATCATTTAGGGCTTTTTGAGCAGCTTTTACGTAATGAACAATCCTCGCAGAACGGTTTTCCTGATCCAGCTTCACATACAACTCCTGAATGATACTATATAAGTTTTAATATAATCAGTCAAGAGCAAACGGCGTGATCATGCCCAGGAAATAGTGGTGGAGGCGGTCGTCGTGGGTTAGCTCGGGGTGGAAGGCGCTCGCTAAGATCGAGCCCTGGCGGACCAGGACCCCGTGACCACCGTGGCTCGCTAACACCTCGACCCCGGCACCGAGCGATTCGACCCACGGTGCACGGATAAAGATCGCGGGGAAAGGCTCGGGACCAAGCACGGGGATATCAAGCGCCACTTCGGCGGACGCCATCTGGCGGCCGAACGCGTTGCGGCGCACGCAAATGTCGAGCACGTCGAGGGTTTCTTGCTCAAGTTCGGCGACCTCGTGCGCGAGCACGATCATCCCCATGCACGTACCCCACACCGGCAACCCCGCACGAATCCGTGCTACCAGCGGCGCGGCTAGCGCAAAACGGTGCAAGAGGCGAATCAAGGTCGTCGATTCCCCCCCGGGCAAAATCAGCCCGCACACGCTGGCGAGCTGCGCTTCGGTCTTTACCGCCAGCGCAGCCACGCCAATCCGCTGCAACGCCGCGAGATGCTCGGCAACGTCACCCTGCAAGGCTAGCACCCCAATCGGTGCCGCGCTTGCAACGAGAGCTGCTTCAGGCACCGCGCTGGCTCAGGAGTTCGTGCGGGCTGAGCTGACGCAGATCAAGCCCAGCCATCGGTTTCGCGCCACCGAGTGCCTTGGACGCAGCGACCACCGCTCCCGCGTCTTCGAAATGGGTGGTCGCAGCAACGATAGCCTTCGCGTAGGACAACGCAATGTCGGGATCAACCCGGGGGAACCCATTGGCATCGTATTCGGCTTTGCCGTTTTTGGTAATCGCTGCAGCTTTGAAAATGCCACTGCCCACAAAAATGCCTTCAGCACCTAAACTCATCATCAGCGCCGCGTCAGCCGGTGTGGAGACACCACCCGCGCAGAATAAGACCACCGGTAATTTGCGTTCCTGGGCTACTTGCGCGACAAGCTCATACGACGCGCCCAAATCTCGCGCATGCGCCACCAATTCTTCGGGGGGAGCCGCTGCTAAGGTCGCAATACCGTCGCGAATCGTGCGCATATGCCGTACCGCTTCAACAATATTGCCGCTCCCGGCTTCACCCTTGCTGCGAATCATCGCGGCGCCTTCGGAAATCCGCCGCAGGGCCTCACCGAGATCGCGCGCACCGCACACGAACGGAATACGATACTCTTGTTTCGGCAAGTGGTATTTATCGTCAGCGGGGGTGAGGACTTCGGATTCATCGATAAAATCGACCCCCATCTGTTCGAGACAGCGTGCCTCGCCCAAATGGCCGATCCGCACCTTCGCCATCACCGGAATCGAGACAGCATCCATGATGCCCTGTACGAGGTTGAGATCGCTCATGCGCGCAACCCCACCGGCCGCACGGATATCAGCCGGAATTCGCTCGAGGGCCATCACCGCGACCGCGCCGGCCTCTTGCGCGATCAACGCCTGCTCCGGGGTCACCACATCCATGATGACTCCACCCTTCAGCATTTGCGCTAAGCCTCGTTTGACCGTGACGGTCCCAGTTTGTTCGCTCAATTTTTCATCCTTTCACGCTCACCAAAGCGTGCTCCAATGCACAGTTTACCAGAATGATCGCTTATTCGCCTAATTCACTTGTCGCTGTCGGCGTCGCGATCGGTGCGTTCGAGGCTTTCGGAGCGACCAGGGGACGATGGCGCACCGGGAAAGCGTCGGGCGGGGTATCGGTCAGAGCCGCAAGCGGGCGAGGAGCCGATGTACGCCGGGGCGAGCCCGAAGGCCGAGCCGTCGGACGAGCGCTTGGACTTGGGCTCGGACGCGGAGTCGGCGTCACCCGAGGGTCAGGAAAACCCGGATCGGTCGCGACCGCCACGACTTGGCTACGTTTCCAGCGCGGGCTATCGGGCAACACACCCGTACCGATCGGCACAGGGGTCGGCAAATCCGCAGCAGCATCAGCACTTTTGCCGTCAGCAACCACAATCACGTGATCACCGATGCGCGTCCCAATAAGGATTGAAGCGAGCAAAACAGCCGCTCCGAAAAATAACATCCCAGCAAACTTAGCGCGTCGGTTCGATTTCACGCTCTCTCCATGTAGCGTTCGAAAACACCATTCCTGTTCACCAGCTGCAGCAAGCCGCCGGCAGCCAGGTGAAAGCGCCCCTCGATATCACGCACACGCAGCGTCACTTCGCGCTCGGTGTCGTCGGTATTACCCAGAAACACCCGAAGCTCACCCGCCTCGCTAACGAAGGCGAGCACCCCCACTTCGGCGGGCGCGACTACGCATTCGTCGCTTATATCGCGCCCGAGATACTGGGCGCGGTAAGGAGCGCGCACCCGCAGATTTTGCGTATCGGTGTAGATGCGCTGCTGGGCAACATCGACCACGTACGAACATTCGCCACCCGCCAATTGGACGCGACCAGCCCCACACCACTGCCAGTCGGGGGGTAAAAGCGGGGCAAGCGCAGAGTCGTCATCCAGGCAATATCCATCGAAACCACCGATACTTTCGGCAACCGCCCAGAGATATTTCGCGCCGGTCCAGGGGGACAGATACATGCCGCGATTGACCAAGGCGGCACCATCAAACCACTCGGGGAATTGCCCCGGAACGGTATTGCGCGCGCTACCACTTTCCATCGTACTGGCAATCACGCTCAGCCAATGCGCTGCTTCTTGGGTCAAACCATTGCGCGCTAAGGCAACCGCAAACCATAGCGTGAGATCGGGCCATATCCCACCGAGCAAACCAAACCCGTGCGAAGGCGCATACCACGAATCGACATTCGAAACCGTGCGCAAGCCCACCGAGGTCACGAAATCCGGCTCACTCAAACGCGCTAATAAGCGAAGGCGTTGGGCGGGATTGGCCACTTCAAAAAGCACCGGAAAAATTTCGTCGGCGGTGATATCGTCTTGGTGATCGCCGTATTGATCGACATTGAGAATAAAAGCTTGGATATCGGAACAATATAAATATTGGCGAATCGCGCTTTGCAAAGCGTCGGCTGCTTGCGCGTATTCTTGCGCAGCGCTACTTTCTCCGCACAGCGTGCATAAACGTGCGGCAGCGCGCAACGCGAAAACGCCCTCTGCCTGGATTTCGGTCACCGCACCGTCAAGAGTATACGCGGGAATAATGTTGCGCCAGGATGTGATACCGAATAAATCAGCTCCATCAGCGCGGCAAAATAATAATCCGCGCTCATCGCGCTGCGCCAAAAGATAATCGGCGATCTTGTGAATAAAAGGCAAGCGTTCACGGATCCAGCCCAGATCACGACTGGTGTTGTAAATATGCAGCAGTGCAATGAGATGCAACGGCGTGTCATCATTTAATGACAAGCCATAATTTGTCGCCTTCCCCGTGACCCCGCGCACATATTCAACCACCTGGCCGTTCTCTGCCAAGTGATGATGAAATACATCGAGGGCATCACGGCTAAACTCCGGCCAAAAATAATCATAGCCGTGCACAAACCACGAGGTATCGCGCGCAACGATAATATCTGATGGCGGTGAATTGGTCGAACCCCATCCCTGCGGATACGCTTTGGGCACCCGGAGCATGTTCACTTTCGCCCAGACGACTCCACGATTGATAGGCGCAGATGGGGTCAAAAATTGCGCACGGCGCAAATGCTGCGCATAGTACGCCTGCGTGTCGGCTAGCGCATGCGTGTCGTTGAGCAACGCGGCAAAATGTTGCGCCGCCAGCTCGGCCGAAGTCGGATGAAAGGCAACGCACAGCCGCAACGAAGTGCTCGCGCCAGCCGCGAGGGCGAGCTCGAATTGGAATGCACCGAAAATCTGATGCCCTGTCGCGAAGGGGCCGGCGACGCTCGTATCAGCGGTCGCCTCGCTCAGCGCACCTTGCTCGATACCGGCCTGGAGCGGGCCGTGGCGCAGAGCGAGCTGCACTGCCTGAGGAGCGCACGAGCTGCCCCAATACCGCGTGGCTCCACTGTTTGGATTGGTAGCACAAATCCGCCCGGATTCCACCGCTGCGCGAATATTGGCCTCAACCTCGGCGGCGAAACGCTGACCAAGCAGCAACGCTGAAGAAAAAAGCTGGAGTTGGTGCGCTTGCGTGGTGGTATTTTGCACCTCGATGTCCAGCACGAAACTGACCACATCGCGATGCGCCTCACCCAGCGGCACAAAGAACGTTTCGCGAACATTCAATCCAGGCGCTAGCGCAAATTCGCTGATTTGGGCATGCGGACACAAGGTCAACGTCCGCTCGATGTGCTGGGCAAAGAGCGTACGTTTGGCCCCCGCCAAGCGGTACGCGAGTTGTTGGGTACCGAAGACGATCAGATCGGTGTCGGCGGACCACAAGCCGCGAACCGCACCGTTGCTCGTGGCAGTGGCGAAGGTTTTATTATTTCCTAAGGTAAGGCCAACGGGTGTTTCGCTTTGGCTGAGCGTGTAGGCACAACGCTCATTGTGCTGGGCATCGTAAATCGCTCTCATGAGCAGAGTTCTTTACGCTTTCCCCCGACGAAACCCGTACTGAACGAGCAAATTCGACAAAGAACGATTTGCGCAAGCCCGCTGCAAGGCTTTTTTCTTAAATGTGCCGCAGAGACTGCGGTTGTGCAATCAGGGCGACGGCTGGCACCAGCAAAAATAAATCTCACTCTCGAGGTGCTCACGAAGCGCCTCGATGGTTTCCACACCCTGCGCTCGGTGGTCGTACCGCTCGCCTTCGCCGATGAATTGTCGTGGGAAGCTAGCCCGCGCTTTCGCTTTGCATGTTCTGAGCCGAGCCTTGAATACGATGACAATCTCGTGCTACGCGCAGCTCGTGCCCTAGGCCTCGACCAGCTGCCGCTCAAGCTGACGCTCAAAAAAGAAATCCCTACGGGATCGGGTTTAGGCGGAGGCTCGAGCGATGCCGCAGCACTCTTACTGGCGGCGATGGAGGGTGCCTTCGGCCCGCAACCCGAGCGCGATTGGCTGGCTTTGGCACGAGAACTCGGCTCGGATGTGCCGCTATTTCTGCTCGAAGCTCCCGCGCTGATTGAAGCGACCGGCGAACGAGTCACCGCGTTGGGGGCAAACCCGCCCTGGTGGGTTGTGCTCGTCTGTCCGACCTTACCTAGCCCCACCGAGCATGCGTACCGCCAACTCGACGCTCTGCCCCCACGCCCAAGCGCGCCGTCACGCCAAGCAAGCCCTTCACTAGCGCTGATCGAGGCGCTGCAAGGTCATGATTTCGCGACGCTCAACGAGTTGCTCAGCAATGACTTCGAGCGCGTCTTCTTCCCTCAACCGCAAATGGCACCGCTCCTCGCGGCGTACGCCCGCGCGGGCCAGCGGCCGCATCTGAGCGGCTCCGGCTCCGGGCTCTTCACCTTGCACGAAAACGAAAGTCAGGCTCAAGCGTTTGCGACGGCCCTCACCGCCGACCCAGCGGTGCGCGCCAACGCCCAAACGCCACGCTGTGTACCATTTCTTCCCAGTACGCGCTGGCATACGGTCCCTCAGGCACGCCAAGCGGTGCAAAGGTGAACCCACCAAGCGGCGTCACGGCGCTCGTACTCGCCGGCGGCGGACGCGACGATGTCTGCCGCGATAGCCCTACTGCGGTAAATAAAGCCTTCGTGCAGGTGGGCGGGGTGGCACTCGTGACCGCGACGCTGCGAGCCCTGCGCGAGGCAGCAAGCATCAGTCGGATCATCGTGGTTGCTCCGGCGGATGCTCCCAGTGAGCCGCTCAGCTTGGCCGACGAGCGCCGCCTTTCGGGGCCGACTATCAGCGAATCGCTCGCGAACGGTTTAGCCGGGCTGCCCGAGCACGACTTCGTCCTAGTCGTTGCCTCTGATTTACCCCTGCTAGGCCCACTCGCGATTGACGATTTTCTGGCCCGAGCACAACGCCCAAGCGCGGATTTGCTCTATGGCTTCCTCGCCCGCAAGATCCACGATGCACATTATCCCCAGATTCGCCATACCTGGGCACGGTTTCGCGAGGGGATCTTCTGCGGAACTGGGCTTTGTGCGATCCGGCCGCGTGCTTTACCGGCGCTCTTACGCTTGCTGAATTCGGTTGCAGCTGCACGCAAAGCCCCGTGGCGACTCGCCTCGCTGCTGGGACCCCGCATTTTGTGGCGTTTTGCACTCGGCATTCTGGGCTTGCACGAAACCGAAGCGCGGATTAGCGCAATCCTTGGCCACCCGACGCGGGGCGTACCGACGCCGTATCCTGAAAGCGCGATTAATATCGACCGTTACTCTGATTTGCAACAGTGTCAGCAGCTGCTCGGGGGAAAATAGTCGACTAAACACACTGCCTGGGTGTCGAGGAAATGATGATCACCATCGACATAAGCGATGTCGATATGCGGACTCACGCGTTTCCAATCGTGCAGGGGATCATAATAACTCAGATATTCGTCCTGCTTACCCCAGAGCAAAGAAATGCGCCCGAGATACGGTTCCGGAACGTACGCTTGCACCGCTTGCATGATCCGAACAAAACGCGCATTTTCCGACTGCGGACCAAGCTCGCGCATGCGTTGCAAACGCTGCCGGGGAGTGACGCGAGGGAAATTCTTGCGCGACACGAGCGACGCAAGCACGTCGAGCAAAAATTCTCCCGCGTATTTGCCGAGGTAGACCGTATCACGAGTATTGAGGAAAAGCTGTCGAGATCGATCTTCGCTGGTGATCCCTAAGACGCGGCTAATAAAGCGTACGCAGCGTTTCACAAAACGACTACGCACGTTGTGGCCAGGCGTCGCAATTAACACCAAGGTTTCGATCGCTTCGCGACGAGCTGCCAATATTCTCGCGCACTCGAAAGCGACCAAGCCACCATTACAATAACCCATGAAATGATAAGGACCGTGGGGTTGTATTGCCTCAATCCGTGCAAGATAATCCCGTGCCATCGCTTCCACGCTTGGCGGGATTGGGCCGCCATCAGCACCGTGCGGAGCGAGCGCGTATACCGGTTGATCCGGAGCAAGCGCCTTGGCCACTTCGTAGCAATATAATCCTTCGCCGTCGATCACCCCATGGAACAAAAAGAGCGGACGCTTTTGGGCAGACCCCGCCTGAATGCACCAGAGTGAATGACGGCGCGAAGGGAGCGCTGTGGGTTGCTGCAATACTGCTGCGACGTAACGGACCGTTGCGTCGAGGGCCAACACCCGCGCAAGAACGGTTCTCCCCCCGAGCCCTTCAAGCTGAGCGACTTGGTTGGGAAAGGCGTGGCGAATTTCGGTAGCGAGACGCGCTGCGGCTAATGATTTGCCACCGAGCGCAAAAAAATTCTCATCGATACCGACTCGCTTCAACCCAAGGCTTTGTGCAAAAAGTCGAGCGAGCGTTTCTTCAATCGGATTCGTTGGTGCAGACGAGATCGCAGCGCGCTCGTGTTCTGCTTGGCCCAAAAGAGAAAGTGCATGCCGGTCAACTTTTCCGCTTGTGTTGAGCGGAAAACGCTCAACGCAAATAAGACTGCTGGGAACCATATGTGCAGGAAGCGAGCGAGCGAGAAATAGTTGTAGCTGCGTCTGACTCACGATGTGACCCGCTTTGAGTACCGCGTACATTTCAAGACGACCCTGCTCGAGCTGTGCAAGCACAACTGCTTGCGCAATAGCAGGATGCGTCTCGAGCATCGCTTCGATCTCGCCTAGTTCTATGCGAAAGCCGTGCATTTTAATCTGCTGATCCTTACGACCGACAAAGACGAGTGCGCCATCTTCACGACAAAACGCGAAATCGCCGGTGCGATACATCGTCGGCGATGTACCGAAGGGATTCGGCAAATAACGCTCTGCGTTCAGGCGCGTATCGCCCGTGTAGCCGCGAGCAACACCATACCCCGCGCAGAACAGCTCGCCCGTGGCTCCAAGCGGAACTGGCAACAAATCCTCATCGAGCAGATACACCGCGCATCCCTCGATCGCTTGGCCCATGGGTGGATCTTCGTGTGTGTCGCGCGCGACGTGCACAAACGTACTAGCAATGCTATCTTCGGTCACACCCCACGAATTATAGATGTCACGCACGTGGGTTGTGGTATACAATTCGTGGACCAAGGCGTGCGACAAGCGTTCTCCGCCGAAAATAATGGTCTCGAGGGAATCTGGAATCGCTTTAGCGCGAACAATTTCTGTCAGTGCAGAAGGCACGGTAATCATTGTCGAGATCGGATGTAGCGGCGGATCGGTTAATAGATCAAGAATACTCCGGGTTAAGACGAGGGTTCCACCAGCAGCGAGTGTTGCAAAAATTTCAAAAATTGATACATCAAAACTCACCGAGTTCGCACACAGTGTCGCAGCAAACTGACGCTTAGAAAAAA
Source organism: uncultured bacterium (assembly GCA_903829325.1). GTDB lineage: Bacteria > Vulcanimicrobiota > Vulcanimicrobiia > Vulcanimicrobiales > Vulcanimicrobiaceae > CAIKPM01. Next base: position 6,393 of record CAIKPM010000009.1, on the reverse strand, counting down.
ATGAGAGCGTCCATTGAATAAACGGCACAACCTGACGATGTTCGATCATCACGCCCTTGGGTTTTCCGGTAGACCCTGAAGTAAACATCAGATACGCTAAACCCGAAGGTGGAATCAACGGAGGCAGCACCACGGGTGCAGCATCTGGATCCGCTGCGATCTCGTCCAGCAAGAGCAGCGGTGTCTTTGCTTTTTCCACGCCTGCGCGGGTTGCGTGTTGCGCAACGATGAGATCAAGGCTAGCGTTCTCGCACATAAATCCAATGCGCTCGCACGGGTACTGCGGATCGAGCGGGACATATGCAGCACCGGCTTGCAGAATGCCAATCAATGCCGCTAGGAAATCAAACGAACGCTGAACGCACAACCCGACGCGTTGTTCAACACCGACGCCACGGCGTTGCAGGGCAAGCGTAATCTGCTGCGCACGCTGTGCGAGCTGTGCATACGTGATAGTCGTACTGCCATCGACGGCGGCGATAGCCGAAGGTGTGCGCTGCGCCTGGAGTGCAAAAAACTGATGCAGGAGCAATGCTTGCGGCAATTTATTGCGGACCTACAGCTGGTCGGGGGGCATAGAGCCGGCTGACTAATTGGCCCCGCACCTTCGGCGGGATTTCGCGGGCAAAATGTTTGAGGTAAGCATCGAGATACGATTGGGTTTCCATCAAAAAAGGCAGATCGTAGAGCACCATCACGCGCATTGCAAGAAGGGGAATCGGACAACGTAAGGGGCGAAAAGCTTCATTCCACAAACCGGGCTTATCGCAATTGGGATGGAATTGACCGATCATCAACCCGTGTTGCACAAAATCGTCTTTTAAGAGGTCTTGGAATTGATCGAGTGGTGCCGCATCCACCCGATCAAAATCTGGCAAAGGAACGAGCACGGTGAGCAAATTGCGATCGACTTCTTCTTTCTCCAATAATAAATTTTCATACCATTCACGCCAATGCTGCAAACGGGCCGTAAGCACAGACACATCCCGCCCGTGTTCGGGGGTCGCCAGAAAAAAAAGCTGCTTGGCAAGCGACGGTTTTGTAAAGGGGCAGACGGGACCATCGCGACCGAGCTCGGGGTGGGGCGCAACGAGATACTCGCGGGTCCAGCTCATGATCTCACGGAGCACGGTTTGATCTGCCTGCGCCAAGTCTGACATTGCTCCACGCTCGATATCATCACTTGACCAAAGAAAAAGCCCCGCGTTCTGAAGCATTGCTGACCTTTACTGCAAAGAATGACCGTCGTGCAAGAGGCGCCGATCGCACCTACGAAGTGGCAACGGTTGTATGACACCAAGATTGCCCGGCATCATCTTGCCGGTTGTCTTCCCTGAGCTTACCTGCACCGTCGCGACTTTTCAAGAGCTAGAAGGTGCGATTTCTGAGGAAAAAAGTTTTTTATCTCAGAATGAGCACGAACGCGCGGGCGCGTATCATTTTGAAGAAGATCGACAACGTTTTATCCTCTCGCGGGCTTTTTTGCGTTTGTTTCTCGCTCAGCAACTCAATCCCAAGGCAACGCTGCAATCATTACGGAAGAACGCGCGTGAGCTCAAATTCACCCAATCTTTACACGGTAAACTTCAATTAGAGCATCAATTCGCGGAGAAACCACTCATATTTTCATTAAGTCGTTCGCACAATCTCACCGCAATTTGCTGCGGCTGGAATATTCCCGTGGGGATTGATGTTGAATCGTTCACGCAGCAACGGCATATGTCAGCGGCATTTATTGAAGACACCTTCTCACCGCACGAACAAGCCCAGATTCATGCGTCGGCCTGCCCAAGCTTGAGCGCACTCCAATTGTGGACGCGAAAAGAAGCGATCGGCAAAGCCGACGGACGCAACCTCGACATCGCGTGGCCGCTGATAGAAACCCAACTCGAACAGATCGAGCCGATTTCGCTTCCGCGTGCGCTGGGTAGGGTATCAACCTGGGCCGTTCAGACCCTCATTATAGGCGATGAGGTTATTTCTGCCGCTTACAAACGTTGCTAGACTGAAAGTCCAATGATCTCACACTCTGCACCAACGATTCCAACGATCCGGGCGAGCACGCAAGCGCGAGCAAGCGCGCCCCCCCATCACCCTCCGGTAGAATTTAGTGCAAAATGGGCGGGAGTGCTCCTACTCGTGGATGTGCTCGCGTTTATGATCTCTTGCTACGCGGCGATGGCAATTATGCAACACAACGCCCTGCCCGCGTTGACCATGCGTGAACTCGCCACGGTCTCGTCGGTCGTGCTGGGCATCGTTTGGCTCGTGCTCTTCGAGAAAATAGGTTTATATCAACGCTCGTTCGCGCTTTCGGTCAAGGATGAAGTCTATTGTACGATCGCCGCGCTGTGCATCGGCATCGTTCCAATTTTCTTCGCCTTCTGGCTCTTGCCGCACGAAAGCGGCGCCCGACTGCAGTTAGTTTTGACGCTCGGCTTCGCGATTGCGATCGACGGCGGAGCTCGCGCTATCGCACATGTCTACCGCAATGCCTACGGACGGCGGCGGCCGCAACGAATTGTGCTCGTCGGTCAAGCTGAGCGCATCGCCTCAGCGGGACACGCACTCGGGCAAACGAGCGCGGATACGATTTTGCATATTCCCGTTGAGAATATCGAAGCGACATTGCATGAGCTGGATCTGAGTCGCAGCGATGCTTTGGATGCAGTGCCGTGGTTGTGCCGCGCCCGCGACTGGAAATGTGACACCCTGCTCTTGACCGAAATGCTGCCTCCAGCGGTGATGCCGCACATTCTCGAAATCACCGCTCAAGCGCGTATCAAGCTTGCCTTTGCACCACCTCGGGTTCAGACGCATGCGTATTCCTTTTCGATGCAGCGCTTTGGCAATCAGGGTTTACTGGTACCGACACGACTGAAAGCGTGTACACCGAGTGCGCAATTCGCCAAACGGTGTTTTGACTTGATCGTCGCGGTTGCTGCATTATGCGCGTTGTTACCGATCTTCGTGTTGGTGGCAAGCGCGGTATATCTCGACGATCGCGGTCCGATCATCTATCGTCAAGCGAGGGTCGGCAAGCAAGGCCGGATCTTTACCATTTGGAAATTCCGCTCGATGCCGATCGACGCCGAAGCGAGCAGCGGCCCCGTCTGGACCGTGCTCAGTTCAGACGCCCCGCCTCGCACCACGCGTGTCGGCAAGTTTCTGCGACGCTCGAGCTTGGATGAATTGCCTCAGCTGATTAACGTGATTCGCGGGGAAATGTCGCTGGTTGGGCCCCGTCCCGAACGACCGCGCTTCGTCGAGCAATTTCGCAACGTGCTGCCACGGTACGACGAACGCCATCTCGTACGACCCGGGATTACCGGCTGGTCGCATATCCACATGAAACGCAATCACGATCAATCCCAGATTGGCGAGCGGCTCGCGTACGATCTCTTTTACGTCGAGCATTGGTCGTTATTTATGGATGTTTCGATCATGCTAAAAACAGCAGCCGAAGTATTCTTTCAAAAGGCAGCGTAGAACGCTTGGATGTCGTCACTTTTTGAGCGCAGCGCCAACACGCTCTTCTTCCAGATAGCCCAGCAAATTGCAGCGATTCTGGTTGGCATTGAATTAGCGCGCGCGCTCGGTCCGGTGGGCAAAGGCATCACCGCGTATGCGATGATCGCGCTTTCTCTCGTGACGATGTTCTTTAATGGCCAAAATGAGGCGATTGCCTATCAATTCGGGCGCAGACGAATCGGCTTAGCGGCGGTGCATCGCGCGATGCTGCATATTTTCGCGTATGCAGCGCCACTTTGTATGCTTGGCCTCATCGCGCTGACGGGTTTAGGACCGAGCCAACACGTGCTCATAGCGACGGCGCTTGCGCTGCCGTTTGCCTTGTACGCGCAATTTGCCACTCAGTTTTTTCTCGTAATAGGGCGTAATCAAACCGCCAATATCCAGGCCTGCTTAACCATCGGGGTGTATGCGCTGGTTGCGATCCCCCTGCTGCTCTGGGCCCACCTCGATACCACCGGCACGCTTATCGTGTGGGTCGGTTCGCAGATGGTTGGTGCGGTCTGGGCAGGCATCAAACTCGCTCCCTACCTGCGTGGCACCCGCAGCTACAAGCGTGACGCACACGATGCGGACGGTGCGGAACTATCGCTCGAGCATGAAGCCGTGCTGCGTGAGCAGTGGATTTTTTTGAGTAAAGCCGGTTTTTCATCGTTTGCGAGTTATCTCAATCTGCGCATCGACGTGATTATTGTCAGTCTCATGCTTGGCGCCGCGCAACTCGGTCTCTACACCCTGGCGATTGCAACGGGAGAATTAATGTGGAAATTCACCCAAGCGCTCGTCTGGTCGGCACTCGGCCGGATTGCAAGCGAGACACCTGAGCGCTCAGCGCAGCTCGTGGCAAAAATTACGAGAAATCTTTTAGCGGTCCAACTCACCATCGGGATAGTTATTTTCTTCCTGGCGCCCAAGCTGATCATTCTCGTCTACGGAGCACAATTCGCGCCGAGCGCCAATGCCCTGCGGGTGCTGTTACCGGGCATGATTGCTTATACCATCGAGGGTTCGATCGGGTATTATTTCTCGGTGCAACACGCGAACCCAACGTTTCGGCTGGTGGTGCAAAGTCTCTCGATCGTCCTTTGCGCCACGATTAGCGTCGCAACTATCCGGCATTTTTCGATTATCGGCGCGGCAATTGCGACTTCGACGAGTTATCTGTGCGTGGTCGTTATTATGAGTGTTTTATTCCTACGGACCACGAAGATACCAGCAAGCGAACTCTTTCTTTTGCAACGCAGCGATATTGAACGCTATCGCCGCTTATTCCAAGCTGGTATGCAGCTCCTCCGAGTGACGCCAGACGGTCAGCGTGAGCGCGACTAAAGAAAAAGCCAGCCAGATGTATTTACGCATCATCGTATCGAGAAACATCGACTCGACGAAGAGCGCGAGGAGTAAGGCCTCGAGCGCGACGCGCACATCATACAAACGCGACCAGCGAGGAATTTGCGCCAAGACCCGCCACTGAATCCACCAGGCAAGTAGCATCAACGCTAAACCGACGACCCCAAGCTCGACGGCTTGTCCAGCAATCAGATTATGACTCATCATATCAGGACTAGTCATATAGCTTGGTGTTTGGTACGCTTCGCGAAACGCTTCGCCAAACGCAGCGGGAAAATTACCGACCCCCGCGCCAAAGAGCCAGTGGCGCTTAAACGCCTCCCAAGCAACAGCCCAAATTTCAAAACGCCCCGAGCCGTTGCCCTGAGTAGGATCGAAGATGCGGCTCCAAAGCGCCGGCAACGCGAGCGTCACCATAAACCCGATGCCTCCAATGAACGTCAGCTGGCGCTTGTAGCGAGAACGCAGCATCAGGTACACCACGACCACGCCAAGCGCCGTCAAGGCGCCGCGCGATGACGTGGTCAGGATACCAAAAATGACGGTCAAAAACAGGCCCAAAAGCAGACATTTACGTATCCAGCGCTGCTCCTGCAGCAGGGTCATGAGCAAGAGAACCGCCGGAGCGAGTAATGCTGCCGCATAATTATTCGGATCCAAGGGATCATCGCCGGCAGCTCCCGCCCATTGACGCGCTGATTTGGTCGGATCACTCCCCATCACGAAGCCGGTCTGCAACCCCACGGGGTGGTAGCCAGCGTAGGCCTTGATATTGAGCAGCGCGGAAAGTGCTCCGGCACAAATGATCATGCCAAAGAGCGTCCATAATTCTTTTCTGCGAATTGGCATCAGCGCAACCAATACGTAAAGCGCAAACAATTGTAATTCTTGCAAGAGTGTGGCGAGCGCGTCGTCACGATTGATGCACCACATGACGCTAAGGAACATCCAGGCAAAAACAGCGCCCCACTGCAACAGCGGACGAGCACCTGGTTCGATCCTGCGACGCACCAAGAGAGCGAGCATGATCGACAGGGCTGCGACGAGCGCAATACACCGGGTAATCGTGACGCTCCCAGAGAGCAACTTGAGATTTTCAAACGGCACGAAGCCAGCGTAGAGCCCGAAAAAGAGCAGCGGATACCGCAAGCTGATCAAGAGCAGCAGCGGTATGCACACGATCGCAAGAGCGAAGAGCGGACGCAGACTGGGCGCGATCGCCGCAACCAAGCCAGCGAGAATCGCCAAAGCCGCGAAACCAAGCGCCGCAATGCAGAGCCCGATCCACACGATGCGCGGTGCACCGATCGACGGTAAACGCAATTTCCAGCTTCCCATATACGCGCTATCGGTCAATCGGCCAGCAAGGCCCTGTCCAGCGACAATTAGAAACGCCGGTTAACGACAATTAGAATTACCGGTATGAAGGGCTAGCTTGCTAGCCCTTCATCTCATGGCATCGTTCTCGAAGTGGGAAGGATGAAAACCGACGGTGAGGTCCGATTGTTACTC
>CAIKPM010000008.1 GCA_903829325.1 uncultured bacterium | reverse complement strand
CGCAGCAGCATGGATTGGTTTGAAACTCGCTCCTGAAAGCCAATTCCGAGGGACCTACCCTCATCTTTCACACAGCTTCTCGCACTTCTGAGTGCTACATCATGTAGGCTCTCTTTCTGCGCTGCTACGGCGCACTTGGTACACAGACTATACGAACGGCAAGCTAGTCGCAATGAATCCATCAGGACAAATAAAAACGACCGTGGCGGCGTATCAACCACAGTCAATGACAATTGGCCCCGATGGGAATATTTGGTACGTTTGGCCTTCCCAGTTCAACCTCATCAAAATGAATCCACAAGGCAAAACGCTGGGCAACTATGGAACCGGATATTATAATCAATATCCAAGATTTATCATGGTAGGTCCCGACGGGAAGATATGGTGGTCCAATCCGAGTGCGGGTAATATCGCGAAATCCACACTCTCCGGTACAATTACAACATATTCAACAGGCTCTCAACCATATGGTATCGTCACCGGCCCAGACAATAACATCTGGATAGCTGAACTTGGCAGCGGGAAAATTGGCAGAATGACCACCAGCGGCTCCCTTAGCGAATATAGTAGTGGCATGCAATCTGGCGCAACACCTTATGGGATCACACTAGGATCAGATGGGAATATTTGGTTCACTGACGGTACAAAAATTGGCAAATTCGTGTACTGATAAAGGGCACAGCCCCTGCACATAACAGGAGCTGTGCCCTTTACACCTGACCTCTGGTCAGAGTCTAGAAGTCGCCGTAGCCGCCCATGCCGCCCGGCATTCCGCCGCCGCCAGGAGCTGCTGGGGTCTTGGGTTCGGGCTTCTCAAAAACAACCGCTTCGGTAGTGAGGAAAATCGCGCCGATCGAACCGGCATTTTCCAACCCTGAACGGGTGACTTTGAATGGCTCAACCACGCCAGCTGCAATCATTTCGACGAGCTCGCCGGTCATCGCATCGAGGCCTTGGCCAGGCTTTGCAGCTTTGACCTTCTCGACCCAGATGGAACCTTCTAGGCCAGCATTGTCAGCAATCTGACGCAACGGGGCAACGAGGGCACGACGCACGATTTCGATGCCAATTTGCTCATCTGCTGAGGTATTGCTCGCGGTGATCTTGTAGTTCTCGAGCGCCTTGCTGGCGTGAACGAGTGAACTACCACCACCGGGGATCATGCCTTCTTGCACCGCAGCACGGGTCGCCGAAAGGGCATCTTCAATGCGATGCTTCTTCTCTTTGAGCTCGGTCTCGGTTGAAGCGCCAACCTGAATCACCGCAACGCCGCCCGAAAGCTTCGCGAGACGCTCTGAGAGCTTCTCTTTGTCGAATTCGGAATCAGAGTTATCGATCGCGCGACGGATTTCTTCGATCCGTGCCTTGATGGCTTCGGGCTTACCTTTGCCACTGACGATCGTGGTTTCTTCCTTGGTTACTTTGACATTCGCCTGACCAAGGAGATCCGGGGTTACCTTATCGAGCTTGAGACCGATCTCTTCGCTGATGACGGTACCACCGGTGAGAACCGCGATATCCTTGAGCATTTCTTTACGACGATCGCCGAACCCAGGAGCCTTGACAGCAACCGTGGTGAACGCGCCGCGTAATTTATTGACAACCAAGGTTGCCAAGGCTTCGCCTTCGACGTCTTCTGCAATGATCAGCAATTGACGCTGAGTCTGCACGACTTTTTCGAGGATCGGTAAGATGTCGGCGATTGCGCCGATTTTACGATCGGTGATCAGCACGTACGCGTCGTTTAAGACAGCTTCCATGCGTTCTTGATCGGTAACCATGTACGGCGAAACATAGCCCTTATCGAACTGCATACCGTCTTTGGTTTCGACTTCGGTCTTGGTTGATTTTGATTCTTCAACCGTGATCACGCCATCTTTGCCAACTTTTTCCATGGCAACGGCGATTAATTCACCAATTTCTTTATCGTTCGCTGAGATTGAAGCAATCTGAGCAATCTTTTCGCGGGTATCGACTTTTTGCACGAGCTTTTGCATCTCGGCAACAGCGATCTCGACCGCTTTCTTGATACCGCGACCAATTAATAAGGGATTGGAACCTGCGGTAACGTTGCGCGTGCCTTCAGCGATAATAGCTTGGGCCAACACGGTCGCGGTGGTCGTTCCGTCGCCAGCGATATCGTTGGTCTTCGAAGCGACTTCCTTGACGAGCTGAGCGCCCATGTTCTCGAGGGGATCTGAGAGTTCGATTTCCTTGGCAATCGTGACGCCGTCATTGGTGATCGTCGGCGAACCGAATTTGCGATCTAACACAACGTTACGGCCCTTGGGCCCGAGGGTCACTTTTACGGTATCAGCAAGCTTATCTGCACCACGCTTGAGTGCTTGACGCGCTTCTTCTTTATGAACGAGTTGCTTTGCAGCCATATCTCTTAATTTACTCCTACAGCAACGGGTGCGTCGCTAACGATCGCGAGAACATCTTTCTCTGCAATAATGAGGACTTCCGAGCCATCAACTTTAATTTTGCTACCGCCGTATTTGGCATAGAGCACATGCTCGCCAACCTTGACTGAAATCGGCACAAGCTTGCCATCATCCAAAGTACGTCCTGGACCAACGGCAACGATCACGCCTTCTTGCGATTCATCTTTGGCGGTCTCTGGCAAAAAAATACCGCCAGATGTCTTCTCAGCTTGTTCAACCGGCTTGACGACCACGCGGTCAGCCAACGGCTTCAAATGTTTACCCAAACTATACAACCTCCACGTAAACGTGTATTGGCACTCATAGCACAAGAGTGCCAAGTGGAATGGTAGCAGAGCAAGCAGGCGAGTGCAAGAGGGGCTCCCGAGAATATCGAACGCAGCACCACTCCCTCATCCCTTGGAAGTGACATGACCGAACGCCTTGAGCTCAGTTCTCTGCGAAATGCCCTGGAATCGCTTCGCGAGAGCCTGCAAGATCGTCAAGATATTTCCTGGCTTGACCACCCTAGCACGAGCTTGCGCAAGACTCTTACTGCAGGCATCGTGAAGAACTTTGAATTTGTCTTTGAGCTCAGCATCAAGATGGTCCGACGTCAACTCGAACTTGAAGCGACCTCGCGCACAGCCATCGATTCGGCGAGCTTTCGGGGGCTCGTCAGGCTAGCAGCGGAGAGCGGTATTATTTCAGCGGTTGAGCCGTGGTTCACGTATCGTGAACTCCGGAACATCACGGCTCATACGTATGATCATGCAAAAGCTGAGCTTGTCTGTGCTGCCAGCCCAGCTCTGCTCGCCGATGCGTGGAATATCTACCACGCGCTCGTTGAGCGCCCGGCAGCATGACCGAGCTGGCAATCGAAGCACAGCACGCTGCGATTGTGCGAACGATTCTGCAAACATATGTCTACGATTTTGCGGTCTGGGTATTTGGCTCACGCGCAACAGGGCTCGTCAAACCGTTCTCTGACCTCGATCTCGTGATCATGACCAAAGCACCGCTCCCCGCCAGCCGCTTGGCTGACTTACGGGAAGCCTTCGACGATTCTGATCTGCCCTATCGAGTCGATATCGTCGACTGGGCCAGCACGTCAGCGGAATTCCAGGAAATTATTCGCGCGAGTGCGGTTGAATTTTATCCGGGGTCGTCGTCGGAGGCGCCGCGAGCGAACGAGGCGAGGTAGAGCGTCGCAGCAAGGGTTTCGAGCGCGACGAGCGGAGTCGTGTAGGCCGCGGGCACGCAGAGAATCGCTAGCCCCGTCGCTAGAGCGATCAACGCGATGCGGCCGTGAAGTGATGGAGGCATGCCGTAGACTTCGGCCGCGTAGAATTTGCCACCGTGTCGAGACGCCCGCCAAGCTTGGTAGGCGACGAGCAACGCGAGAGCCGCGCCAAAAAATGCCATCGCTAGGAACGTCCTACACGGGCAACGTGCCGAGGGCGAGCTGACAGCGCCAGCTGCGCTAACGCCAGACGCAGCCCCTCGAGCACTAGGCCAGGGGAAACGTTTGTGCGCCCGAGACGCTGCGCTTCGTGAAACGCCTCAAGCGCCAGTAAAGCGGACTTGCTCTCTTGGGGCAAAGCCGCAAAGCGCTGATCTTCTCCGGAGAGAAACCCGGCCGTCTTCCCAAGACACTGCACCGCCCAATCACGAATCAGCAAGCCGATCAATTCTAGGCCACTCGCCAAGGTTGCGCGCGTCGCCCACGCGGCATCAGCACTTTGACCGGCCAAGGCAGCAAAAAACCACGTCACCACCTGTTCGCGCAAGCCGTGTTCTTCTACCAACTCGCGAGCCCGCGTGACGCTGCCCTGCGCCGCGGCGGATACCCGAGCAGCATCGGCTGCGTCAACTCCTTGCGCGGCCAGAATCCGACCGACCGCCGCCGTCGAGAGAGCGGGAAAAGGGACTTCGACCAAGCGTGAACGGATCGTTCCCAAGAGTTTTCCGGGCGCACTACTGGTTAGCAATAAGACCACTCCCGCTGGTGGCTCTTCGAAGAATTTCAGGAGCGCATTGGCGGCGTGATGTGTCGCAAATTCAAGGTCACCCAGTAAGAGAACCCGACAACTCGAGCCATAGGCGTGCAACGAAAGCACGCGGACGAGATCGCGCGCCGTTAGCTCCTCGCCAGCCCGCCCCGATTCGCGCTCACCAATTTTTAGCTCACCCTCGTGGGCGTAGAAATCGGGATGCGTCCCAGCAAGAAATAAGCGGCAAGAGTGACAGCTACCGTCGTACCCTAGCACCCCCTCGGGTTTGGGCGCTTCACAGAGCAGCGACTGAGTAAGCAAGCGAGCAAAGTGTTTTTTACCGACGCCCGCGGGGCCGCTAAAAAGATAGGCATGCGCCAACTGCTCGCGCTTCAGTTTTGCAAAAAAGCGCTTAGGGCCAAACGCCTCCTCACTCTCAAAGCGCAGCGTTGACATGTGCCACCACTTCCGCAAAAACCGCGTCGGGCGTTTGCGCAGCATCGATCACGCGAAAACGAGCTGAGTCACGCGCTAACGCCAAATAGCCCTGACGAACCCGCTCGTGAAACTCCAGCCCTTCACGCTCGATGCGGTCGGGTGTTGCAAGCCCCTGCCGCGCCAGACCTTGGCGCACGTCCAGATCCAGCAGCAACGTCAAATCGGGCTCGAGCCCCCCGGTTGCGAGCTCGCACGCGGTACGCAGCAGCGTCAATTCAATCCCGCGGCCGTAGCCCTGATAGGCGTACGTCGCGTCGATATAGCGATCGCACAAGACCAAGGTTCCGCGCTCTAAAGCCGGCTTGATCAAGGTCTGGAGCAACTCGGCGCGCGCGGCATTGACCACTAAGACCTCAGTCAGCGCGTGCATATTCAAGGTCTGATCAAGGAACAGCGCGCGCAAGCGATCGCCCACCGGCGTACCGCCGGGCTCGCGGCTCGCGAGTACCTGATGCCCCTGAGCTTGGAGATATGTATGCAGCCGCTTCCCTAAGGTCGTTTTGCCGGTGCCCTCGACCCCTTCTATCGTAATGAACATCTAGCCAGATTTATACGAGCGGCACGTCGTACCCCCGGAAAATCCGGACTCGGCGGTTCGGTTCGAAGCCAGTACTACACGACTGCACCGAGGATTGCTCGGCGAGCTGATGCTGCAGTCGCCGCACATACGAACTCTGGGGCGTTAGCTCGACACTGGTTTCGTCGCCCAAGACCCGCATAATCGCCGCGTGCGCTTCCTGTAAACCCAGCTCTTCTTCGTCTTCCAAGGATTCGCACGAAAAAATGGTCCGCAGAGCACTCTGCACCTGAGCTGTGGTATTGGTTTTGAGCGTGTAGATGGGGACGTCTTCTTGAGCAATCATGCGCAATTTGGACGAATCCTTACGCTCTAAGGACTTGAGCGTCATTACAATATCCGCATCATCCCATTTACGCGCAATCCCGGCATGGACGTGTAAATTGCGAATCGCGCGTTCGATTTTATTGCGCGACACCCCGTAGGGGAAAATCATGATACGCTCTTCAGGATCACCCGTGCTCTGGTCAAAACGATCGTGCAAGTCAGCGTACGGCTCTGAGGACACGCGCTCGGACCGTTCGGTGCGCGCTTCCTGAACCACCTCGACTTGCCCAGTTTCGGTACGTTTACGCACTTCGGGTTGCGGCTCGACCCCGCGGAGCATCGCATCGATGACGTCGGCGACATTCTCGTGGATCGCAATTTCCGAACGGCTGAGAATTTCGACCACCGTATCGAACGTAGGTGGCAATTTGCGTTCGAGCACGGTTTTCCGCGTTCCACGACGACGGGCTTCTTCATCAGATAACGTCACCGAACTGATGCCGCCGACGAGATCGGACAAGGTTGGATTCATCAAGAGGTTATGGAGCGATTGGCCATGCGCCGTCCCGATTAATTGGACACCGCGTTCTGCAATAGTTCGCGCCGCCAAGGCCTCCGCTTCGGTGCCGATTTCATCGATCACGATTACTTCTGGCATGTGATTTTCGACGGCTTCAATCATCACTGCGTGTTGCTGCGCCGTGTCCATCACTTGCATCCGCCGGGCTCGACCGATTCCACGATGAGGAATATCGCTATCACCGGCAATTTCATTCGAGGTATCAACCACCACCACGCGCCGCTCTTCGCCTAAGAGGCGCGCGCACTCGCGCAGCATCGTCGTTTTCCCGACTCCCGGACGACCCAGCAAACAGATCGATTTGCCGCTGCGGATCACGTCGCCCAATAAATCAAGGGTGCCGCTCACCGCACGACCCACGCGACACGTCAGGCCAACAATCGCCCCGTTGCGATTACGAATCGCCGAAATACGATGCAAGGTCTGCTCGATGCCGGCACGATTATCGCGCCCAAACGACGATAGCCGGCTGGCGACGGCTTCTAAATCGGCTCGGGTCACGACCTGCTCGCTTAAATCCAGATATCCGCTATCAAAACGGACTTCAACCGGCCGCCCCAAGTCCATCACAACTTCAACGATGGTTTGGGAATTCGTAGCACGGAGTAACGCTTGACGGATTGGCAACGGAAAGATGTCGAGGAGTTTGACAAACTCCGGCTCAGGTAATACGGACACGGCATGCGTTGCGATCACGTAGGCCCCCACTCTCTGCAGATAACACCACTACTATCGGCTAGTCGAGCATTTTCTCGATTCGTCCCCCTCTTAAACCCCAGAACTCGCTCTTTACGACAAAAGCTGCAATTATGGGCCAGATTCCTGAACAACCCGCACGGTACGCAACTGATCGTCATAGGGACCTTGCATTCTTCCACCCGCGCGCAATTCTAAATCGAGATAAGCGATAATTTCTGGGGTAATTTCTTCCCCCGGAGAAATGACCGGAATTCCGGGTGGATAGGGAGTAATTACCTCCGCACAAATCCGGCCAGCACTCTCTTTAAATTTCACAAATTCGGTTGTCGCCAAAAAGGCCTCGCGCGGAATCATCCGCATCGGGGGAATTTTGGGAAGGCGATAGGTACTCGTTTTCAAGCGTCGTTCGAGCACACCAGACGGAGAAAAAATATCCAAGGGGCGATCTTCACGGGCTAATTCACGTACAGCCGAAACGAGACGTTCGGCAGCTTCTGCGGTTGTTCCAATGGTAAAAAGCGCCACGCAATTAAAAAGATCGGCTAATTCGACCTGGACATTGTAACGCCGACGAAGAATCTCTTCCGCTTCGTACCCAGTATAACCTAAATCTTTCACGGTAATCGTCACCCGAGTTGGATCAAAATCGGCAAAACCAGGTCGCCCAACCAGCTCTTCACCAAAACACTGAATGCCATCGATCGCGTTGAGTTGCCGACGGGTTTCATTCGCTAATTCGATCGTCGTCGAGAGTAACGCCGCGCCATCAGTCGCCATTTGCCGACGAGCGACATCGAGCGAAGCAACCAATACTAAATTTGGCGAAGTCGAAAGAAATAATTTCACGACCGCTTTGAGGCGATCGTAGCGAATCCGCTTGCCCTGCTGATGGAGCATCGCCGTCTGCGAAAGGCTCGAGAGCATCTTATGGGTGGAATTAATGCACATATCTGCGCCAGCATCGATCGCAGAGATCGGCAGAGCAGGATGAAAGCGAAAATGCGGGCCCCACGCCTCATCGACCAATAATGGCACGCCATGATCGTGGGCAATCTGGGCAATCGCCTCGAGATCGGCGGCTACTCCGTAATAGGTGGGGCTGACGATATAGACAGCCTGCACATCGGGATGCTCACGCAAGGTTGCGGCGACAGTTTCAGGAGTAACCGTCATGTCCATGTGCAGCTCTTCGTCGACTTCGGGCTGCATATACAGCGGATGAGCGCCACTCATGATCAGGCCGCCCATCATACTTTTATGAGCATTGCGCGGAACCGCGATTTTTTGACCCGGATTGACCGCGGTCATCATCATGATCTGATTTCCGCTGGTCGAACCGTTAATCAGAAAAAAAGAATGCTCGGCTCCATACGCTTCAGCCGCGAGCGCCTGGGCTTCGACGATCGCTTCGCTGGGCTGTAGTAGATCGTCCAAGCCTCGAATCTGGGTGAGATCGATCGAGAGGACGTTATCGCCGACAAATTCACGAAAGGCCCGATCCATCCCGATACCCTGCTTATGCCCGGGCGTATGAAACGGGATCACCCCTGAGTCAACGTAGTCAAGTAAAACATCAAAGTACGGAGTACGCGTCTGGTCCACGGCTCAGGCCTTCCACGTAGCGGCCACGGCACCTATCCGTGTGGAGGGAACTACTCGAGACGGGTGTCGATCGAGACGTGGTAGAGAAAAAGAAACTTCTGCCACTCGTCAGGCAAGGTATTACGCTGGACCTGCACCCACGGAATATACTTCGGCGCCCGCGGCTTACGCTTGAGCGGCATATTCGCATCATCGGGAGTGCGATTATTTTTGCGATTATTGCAGCGCATACACGCGCAGACTAAATTTTCCCAGGTTGAAGGTCCGCCACGGCTTTTAGGCAGCACGTGGTCAACAGTCATCACGTTTTCGGTGCGGCAGCCGCAATACTGGCATTCATAATCATCACGCAGCAAGACATTTTTCTTTGTCAGCGCGACGCGTTGCATCGGGCGGCGAATATAATACAGCATGCGGATGATGGTCGGCATGCGCATCTCGAAACTAGGCGAAGCAACTCGGAGGTCGCCTCGATGGACAACTTCGGCTTTGCCGGAAAACAGCAGTTTCACGGCACGCTTCAAGCTTGTAATATTGAGCGCTTCGTAGGTAAAATTGAGCACCAAGACGTCTCGCATACCACCCTATTTTCATCGCCAGCAAAGACAGAAACAAGGCCAAACCACCAGGGTTCCCCTTTCTGCTTCGCGCAACAACGCGCCTCTCAGCGAGGCGCCGGAGCTAGCCGTGGACTATCTGCTCGACAACCTGCGGGCGTTCTTCAATGATGCGCAATAATAACTTTGCTGGTCCGTCTGGAACGCGACGCTTCTGTTCCCATTGTTGCAAGGTGCGTAACGATAACCCAAAACGTGCAGCAAATTCTTCCTGAGAGATATTAAACTTCGCCCGGAGATCACGCACGTTCGGTCCACCAATCACTAGACGTGGTGGACCGAGGTTCTCCGGTCGCGGATGATCATCCTCAATCTTCTGCAACGCGATCTCAGCATCGGTAGTGCTAAGAACGCGGGCATAATCGATCCGACCACCACGCGCGCGCAGGGCTTTCGCAGAAATGCTTACGTTAGAGCGCGCCTCTGAATCGGCCATATTCTTCTCTCTCCTTTGGCTCAGCTAAACGAGCGGAAATTATACGTCGCTTGTGGGCACGAGGCGTCCAAACCACAATAAGAACCAGCATGAGATCGCCGACAACGCCAGTGACGATATAGCGAGTCTCGCCATAGTCCTCACGTTCATCCTCTTGCTCTATATAGATATCATCAAACACTAACGCCGCGGTAGCAAAATCAAAACCCCGTGTGCGGAACGTCCAATCACTTTTCGCCGAATCCCATTCAAACTCGTCAGCAAGATCAACCACTCCGCAGATTATACTACGCCATTGGAGTATCCGTCAAGCAACAAAAAGGGAAGATGAATAAAAAGTCCGCTAGGATACTAGCATTGGCTGAAAGCGATCAAGTGCAGCGCTCCACGTTTGCATCAACGCACCCAGCACGCCTAAACTTTCGCGCGTGGGCTTGACTAGCCAAAATCTTTTGAGCGAGGGCCGCGGGGCGAAGTCCTCCGAGCCGAAGAGTTGAGCGCGGCGCGCTGAAGGCTTGCGGAGCGCAGACTCTGCATATTTATGCAATAACTCCGCCTGAGCCAATCGTTCCGGCAAAACGATCGACTGATACCACTCCTTGGGGATACCTGTCGCGTGACGCCCAGCACCAAAACCCGTGTCATGCGGGTGGAGAGCATTGATCCGTTGCTCGGGTCGTAAATGGAGATCAGAGACCTGACTCGCAACCCGCCGCACATCGTGATTGCGCCCCGTTGTGTTTGTACGGTTCTGATGCGGTTGCTCCAAGCTCGGCGCAAACAAATTGGCTTCGGCTTCTTGCTTCAGGGGTGACACAGGTCGCGCGACTGCTCGATCTTCGAGTTCTTCGACGCTGAGCTGCGGGTGTGGAAGCTCGATCGGCGCGTCAGCAATCCGCGACTGCCGCCAGAACGGGGCCGTCGGGATAGCCGATGACGCGAACACATCGAAGCTCATAATACTCGAGCAATTGTGCTACAAATGTCGCATTCTCCTATCGAAATGCGTGGTCCAAAAGTCCTAGTGCGCAGTTCCAGCCGGAGTCGCAGGCGTGAGCGGGACGTAGACCTCGGCACCTTTTTCGAGGAATTCAGCGCTTTTGGCTTTCATGCCAATTTCGATGTCAGCTTCGGCTTGAGCATAGGCACGCACGTCTTGCGTGATTTTCATCGAGCAGAAATGCGGGCCGCACATCGAGCAGAAATGCGCGACTTTTGCGCCTTCGGCCGGCAGCGTTTCGTCGTGGTAACTCTTCGCAGTTTCCGGGTCGAGCGAAAGCGCGAATTGATCTTCCCAGCGAAATTCGAAACGCGCTTTCGATAAGGTATCGTCCCAGTGCCGCGCATGCGGATGACCTTTTGCGACGTCAGCAGCATGGGCAGCGATCTTATAGGCGATCACCCCGTCTTTGACGTCTTGCTTATTCGGTAAACCAAGATGCTCTTTCGGCGTGACATAACACAGCATCGCCGTGCCCATCCAGCCAATCATCGCGGCTCCGATCGCACTGGTAATGTGGTCGTAGCCGGGAGCGATATCGGTGGTCAGCGGGCCCAGCGTATAAAATGGCGCTTCGTGGCACACCTCGAGTTGGCGATCCATATTCTCTTTGATGAGGTGCATCGGCACGTGGCCGGGACCTTCGATCATCGTTTGGACATCGTGCTTCCAAGCGATAGTCGTTAACTCACCGAGCGTATCGAGCTCACCAAATTGCGCTGCGTCGTTCGCATCAGCCAAACACCCCGGACGTAAACCATCACCGAGCGAAAAGGTAACGTCGTAGGCCTTCATAATTTCGCAAATTTCTTCAAAATGCGTGTAGAGAAAATTCTCTTTATGATGTGACAAGCACCATTTCGCCATAATCGAGCCGCCGCGCGAAACAATTCCCGTAACGCGTTGCGCGGTTAAAGGCACATAGCGTAAGAGCACACCGGCATGAATCGTAAAATAATCAACGCCTTGCTCAGCCTGCTCGATCAAGGTATCGCGGAAAATCGGCCAGCTTAATTCTTCGGCTTTGCCGTTGACTTTTTCTAAGGCCTGGTAAATTGGCACGGTACCAATCGGTACCGGCGCATTGCGCATAATCCATTCACGGGTTTCGTGAATATTTTTCCCGGTCGAAAGATCCATCACGGTGTCGGCGCCCCAGCGCGTGGCCCAGGTCATCTTTTCGACTTCATCTTCAATCGATGAAGCGATCGCCGAATTGCCAATATTGGCGTTGATCTTCACCAAAAAATTGCGGCCAATAATTACCGGCTCAAGCTCAGGATGGTTAATATTTGCTGGAATAACCGCACGCCCGCGCGCGACTTCATCTCGCACGAAACTCGGCTCGACGCCCTCACGGAGCGCGATAAATTCCATTTCGCGCGTAATCTCGCCGCGCCGGGCATAATGCATCTGCGAAACGTTGCCCCCGATTTTCGCCCGACGTGGCAAGCGCGAACCCGTAAAGCGCAAGGCATCAAGCTCGGGCATGGCTTCGCGCGCAACGCGGTAGACCGAACTCGGGCGCGCTAACTCTTCTGTATCACCACGCTCAAGCACCCAGTCAGCACGGACTCCAGCTAAACCCTTATGCACGTCGGTTGCAAGGTCCGGATCACCGTAGGGGCCACTCGTGTCGTACAGCACATGACGGTCACCGGTGGTCAGGGTAATTTCTCGCATCGGAACCCGTACGGTCTGCGCGGCATTTTCAACATAGATTCGGCGGGCAACGGCTTGGCGGCGTGACTGAGTAGCTGAACTCATCGTGGATGACTCCTCTTCCTAAACTGATCCGACCCAGACCAGCTGCAACGATGGCTATACCCGCGAACCTGCGGGATATCCCGCTCAGGCAACCGATCCTAGCACCAACGGGTTTGGGCAGGCATGACGAAACAAAAAGCGATTTTCGGAGCCGGCTGCTTCTGGGGTGTCGAAGCAGATTTCCGCGCGATTCCTGGCGTGGTTGACGCGGTGGTCGGCTACGCCGGGGGAACAACCGTCAACCCGACCTATCGCGACGTATGCTCGAGTACCACCGGCCACGCCGAAGTAGTCGAGGTCACCTACGATCCCACCCGCGTCGCCTACGAGATTTTACTGCAACGTTTCTTCGAAATGCACGACCCCACCCAAGTCAATCGCCAAGGCCCCGACGTCGGCACCCAATACCGCTCGGTGATCTTCTTCTGTACTCCCGAACAAGAAGCTGCGGCAAACGCGGCGATTGCCGCGCTCAATGCCAGCAAACGCTACCCCCGCGCGATCGCAACGAGCGTGTTACCGGCGGCCACATTCTATCGCGCAGAAGAATATCATCAGCGTTATCTTGAAAAGAACGCGCATGGATAAACATGAAGCCCTGCGCGCGGGGTTACCCGGGCTTGACCAAGCGCAGCCAAACGAGCACTTGCGCGAACTCCACGCCGAGCTCACCACCGCATCGCCCCGGCCGGCGGTCATAGCGAAACTCGCTGACCAGCTCAGCACGCATCCCGAGCTCGGGTTTACCGTCGCCAGCTGGTGGAATGCCCCTCAGACCCAAGCGATTATCGCCGACCTCAACGCGATGGGGCTATAATAAGCCTAATATCCTAGTCAAAACGCTTGAAAAAAGACGTTTTGACTGATATAATAGGCCAACATGTTGTCGCTCTATTCGCTCGGCCAAGAGATCGCCGCCCGACGCAGGTTGTTGAAGTTGACCCAGACCGAGCTCGCACACGCGGCTAGGATCAGTCGCGCAACGCTTGATGCCCTAGAGAATAGCCGTGGTACAGAAATCGGCGTCACAAAGTTAAACCGCATTTTGATCGCCCTGGGGCTCGAATTACACCTGCGTGAACAGCGCCATAGTCGCCCGACACTCGAAGAACTTGAGCAGGAACAAATCGGGTGATCAAGGTCTGGGCCGATGACGAAGCAAGCGGCGCTCTGACGCCTTTTGCTCAGCACGGGAGTGCCTTTGCCTACGGGGCCACGACAGCTGCGCACCGAGCGGTTTCCCTGACCATGCCCGTCCGACTGCCCTCCTGGAACCGCGCGCACGGACTGCATCCGATTTTTGACATGAACCTCCCCGAAGGCATGCTGCGTGAACGTTTGCGGTTGGCGTTTTCAAAAGCGACGGGTGCCTTCGGTGAACTCGAACTTTTGAGCATTGTCGGACGCTCCCAAATCGGGCGCATTCGTTACACAGGCATGGATGAGATTTTGGACGCAGACGTGCCTTTTCAGTCGGTCGATGAAATTCTTGGCCAACAACGCGATGGCAATTTTTATCGCTACCTGCTCGACAAATTTGCCCCGTCTTCAGGAATCAGCGGCGTACAACCCAAAATTTTGGTTCGTGACGAAACTGCGAGCAAATTGCTGCAAGGCAAAACCGCTCGCGTATCAGAGCATTTGCGCGGGGCGACTCATATTGTCAAATTCTGGGACGCCAACGAGTATCCTCAATTGGCCGCAAATGAATATTTTTGTTTACGCGTTGCGCAGCACGCCGGGCTCGCAGTTCCCACGATACAACTAGCGAACAACGGTCGCGCCTTGGTCGTCGAACGATTTGATCTCCGCACCGATGGGACGTATTGCGGCGTAGAGGATTTCTGCGTACTCAATGGCTTCCAAGCGCAACAAAAGTATCAAGGAAGCTATGAAACTGCGCTGATCAAACGCTTTACCCAATTTGCCACATCGGCGCGATTACCGAACGAATTGGAACATCTTTTTACTCTGTTCGTGATCAATTGTGTGCTGGAAAACGGTGATGCTCATCTCAAGAATTTCAGCCTGATGTACGACGACGTGTTCGGTGAGGTAAAACTCGCGCCTGTATACGACATCGTGACAACGACCGTGTACGTACCGAATGATCGGATGGCGCTGACGCTCAACGGCAACACCCGCTGGCCAAGCGCAGCAGAGCTCCAGCATTTCGGCGAAACGCGCATAGGGCTTAGTCGCAAGCGGATGCACGAGCTTTTTGCGGACATTGCACGAGCAGTTGCAACGACCACAAACGAACTACGCAACTACCAAGCCGAGCACCCCGATTTCCGCAAGGTCGGAGACGCGATGCTCGCTAGTTGGCAGCGTGGGCTGGCGCATTCGCTGCCACAAGCGCACGCTTGATTAGGGGGTTGAGCAGCAAAAATACCGAGAAATCGCTGACCGGAATCATAGCCCGGCCTCCGTCTTTCCCTCGATATCCTTGGCCAACTGCTCCAGCGCTTCGATATCCTCCGCGTCTGCTGCAAGCGCTTCCGCCTGCTTGCGCTTGGCATCGAACAGCTCATAGCGCTCCTCGACGAGCCGCTGCGCGACCTCCATCTTGACCTTGCCGGCATGGGTCAGCAGTTCGCGCTCATTAAAGGCCAGGAAGGCGTCGAGCTTTTCCGCCCATTGTGCCATGGTCATGGTCTGGCGTCGCCGAGCCTGCTGCTCGGCGTAATCGAGATACATGGTGACGATGCGGTTGAGCTCATCCAGCTCGCTGGCGCCCAGATAGTTTTTGGCGGTCCCCACATCGGTTTTGCGGACAATCGCGCCCTGCCAGGCGGTGACACCCATATTGGGCTGGTCTGGATCAGCACGGGCCACGATCAGCTCGGCCGCAGTTTTGCCGGTCACGGCCCAGAGTATCTTGTTCTGTACCTTCTGAAAGAACAGCCGCGCCTGGTCGGATGCTTTGTCGTAATCCACCGCCGTCGCGTAGAGGTCTTTAATTTTCTGGTAGAAGCGCTTTTCCGAAGCGCGGATCTCGCGAATGCGCGCCAGCCATTCGTCGAAATAATCCCAGCGCTCCGCCTGCTTCAACCGGGCGTCGTCCATGGCGAAGCCCTTCACCAGGTACTCTTTAAGCACGGTGCTGGCCCAGCGCCGGAATTGCGTGCCGCGCGGCGAGCGAACGCGGTAGCCGACGGCGAGTATGGCGTCCAGGTTATATATCTTTGTCTGGTAACGCTTGCCGTCGGCGGCAGTTGTCAAGGAATCCTTGACAACTGAAATCTCGTCCAGATCCCCTTCATCGAAGATGTTCTTCAGGTGCAGGCTGATATTTTGCTTCGAGCTGTCGAACAGCTTGGCCAGCTCGGCCTGGGTCAGCCAGACCATACCTCCGATAGCATGCAGGCTGATCTGCGCCTTGCCGTCCTCGGTTTGATAGAGGATCAGTTCGCCCTTATCGCTGGGGGCTGCGCTCATTTCAGATACTCCAGCTCTTTAAGATAGCCGTCAACCTTCACTGCCAGTGCAGCCAGTTCGGCCTTCAGCTGCTTGCGCTCGGCGCGCACCGCCATCAAGATCGATCTCCGGCTCTTCCTCTGCTGCGATAGCGGCGGTAGCGTGACCTTGAGGACTTCGTCCCATGCGATAGACCGTTTCAGGCTGACATTTTTCAGCTATACAAACGATACGTCGCCAGGATCAAGCTCCTCGGCAAAAACGCGCAGCGGATACCCCGCCGCAACATCTGGGACCTCGGCAAGCTGTCCGCATTTCCTTGTCAGATTGACCACCAGCCAAATTAGATCATGGAAAAACAGATCCGTCAAAGTTTCTCTTGCATCATCGCCATTTATGCACATGAAACGGTCACCTATCGAGACCATCGCAGTAGCAATATCAACTCACGCAAAATCGCCCCCCCGAACTCCCATCGGAAATTCTCAAGGGCTTTAAGAAACATGCTCAATCTCGCTCCGATTGGAACACACCTTGGACTTGAGCATCGGAACCACTCCATTGCACACACGTTGCCCAGGCTGCAGAAGTCATCGCGCAGAGACTTAGTACTCCTACCTGGCGCGCGACCAGCGAGATGTCCGCCGATCGAGATCTTCGATGGCCTGCCTTCGGCTGTAGCAAAATAAAATCTCAGCTGCTAGAATAAAACCTCGAGCAAAGATTAGGAAGGACAAGAGCAAGATGCCTAAGCGGTCCAACACCTTAAACTCTAAGCCCATCCGATATAAATGCCTTCAGTGCGGGAAACCCGTGTTCGAAAGACCCAGCACAGCTTATGGCAGCGGAGTCACTGAGTACAACGTGTATCATAAAGCGTGCCAATATCCTTAAACGCAATCCGAGCGTTCTGCTCAGAAAGGTTTGTGCCTAAAACATGAACGACGAGTTTATCGCAAACAATTTCGACAATACCGGCCAGATGCGGCGCGTAATTTCCAACCTCAGCCTAAATCCGACCGGAGATAGCGCCTTCGTCTGCGCAAGATGCGACCGAAATATGGACCAAGGCAACGCGGAAGCCCATAGTTATATAAGGCGTGGCTTGGTTGGTTCGAATATCGAGCTATGCCACCAATGCCACAATGAACACCAGACATATATTTCAAAAATGGTAAGCGTTCAGCCCCTCAGCCTAATAAGGTCAGGTTACGGCTTTCACAACCAAAGGAGGCGGTGTAAGCCCGCGCCGCGTGAACTGCACAGCCTCCTCAATATAATTAGCAGCATGGATTCGCTGTTGAGCACAGGTT
>CAIKPM010000007.1 GCA_903829325.1 uncultured bacterium | reverse complement strand
CTAGCACAAGACTTTTTCTGCGATATTTTTTGTAGCACCAAGCGAAGAGGAACATGCAGAGCACGCTCATGCCATAACTGCGCGATAATACCGAATTTTCAAAAATCATCATTTCGCTCATCAGGATGAGGCAGCGTATCCAGATGCGAAAAGGTGACTTCATCGTCACAATAAAACCCGTGCACGCAGCGATAATCAGGGATGCTATTTTTAAAACGACGGGATATGGAGCTATTGCATGCAATCCGCGCAATAGCAGGTACCAAAGCAGTGGGTGGCCTTCTTGATGAAGGGTTTGCCAGAGCGCGCCTAGATCAGCACTGGTGATTGCGATGGTGTATGCACGTACTTCGTCGCGCCAAGGAACATGTTGTATGCTTGCATTAATAATAACGAAGAGCCAGCCAATAAATATTCCCCATAGGGTGATAGTGGTCGATATGCCTTTTTGTGGTTCACGATAAGCCCATGACCGGATTGTAGCTGATACTCCGCGTTCATTCATTATATAGAATATATCGGAAAGTGATTCGCAAGAATTAACGATAGGTTGCTCTATGCATTTGCATATCAGGAATGCTTCATTATGGGATGGGCGCCAGTGAGAAAGAGTAGGAAATTAGTACCCAATACTTCCTTGCTGTAGACGCACTAACGTAAGGTAAGACGTTACGTTGATTGGTCGGCTAGCGTGAGGACAAGTCGCGTCCGGTCATTGCTGCTGGCGTTGGGATGCCCAGCAATGGTAAGAGCGTCGGGGCGATGTCCCCCAGGCAGCCGCCGCTCTGAAGTGGTGGGACTTGCTTTGCGCTCACGATCACAAGTGGCACGGGGTTTGTGGTATGCGCAGTAAGCGGTTGGCCTTGCGCATCGAGTTTTTCTTCGGCGTTGCCGTGATCCGCCGTGATCACTAGAGTGCCGTCTAATGCTTGAACCGTATCGAAGAGACGTCCTAATTCATGATCAAGCGTTTCAATCGAGCGGATGGTGGCAGAGAGTTTGCCGGTATGCCCGACCATGTCTGCATTGGCATAATTCATGATAATGACGTGATGTTTTTTTGCGTTAAGATCGGCGATGGCATAATCTGTGATCGCCCGAGCTTGCATATCTGGAGCTTGGTCGTACGTTGCGACGCTACGATCTGATGGTAGCAGCGCACGATCTTCACCGTGAAAAATTTCTTCACGGCCGCCGTTGAAAAAATACGTTACGTGGGCGTATTTCTCGGTTTCAGCGAGGCGTAATTGGGTCAAGCCCGCATGCGAGACGCATTCGCCGAATGTGTCGTGTTGTGGGCGTGGTCCGAACAAAATCGGGTTCGTGAAGTCTTCGTCATAACGAGTCATGCTTACAAAGGGCAGATTCGTAAACGATATCACGGGAAAATGCGCAAAGTCAGCACGCGTAAATGCTAAGGTTATTTGCCGTGCACGATCAGGGCGGAAATTAAAGAAAATAATCGCGTCGCCATCAGTCACCGAGCGAGCTTGACCAATTTGCGTCGGCGTCATGAACTCATCGGTTTCGCCCCGACTGGCAGCCGCCGATAATGCTGCGCTCAGGGTTGCGACTTGCAGTTCGCTCCGTCCAACTAGTGCATCATACGCAGCCTGGGTTCGCTCCCAGCGCTGATCTCGATCCATTGCGTAAAATCGTCCAGCTAGGCTGGCAATAACGTCGTGCTGCCCGAGCGCTGCACACGTTGCCTCTAGTCGATGAAGATACTGTGGCAGTGATTGGGGCGGTACGTCACGTCCGTCGGCGATAACATCGACGACGAAGGGGATACGCTGCGCGACCGTGGCGGCGATCAAGGCCTCGAGATGGGCGATTGAGCTATGCACGCTACCGTCCGAAAGTAAACCAAAAAAATGCAGACGTCCACCGGTATGGCGTAGATGATCAAAAGTCGCGGTTAGCGTTGGATTTTGCGCTAAGCTCCCGTCGGCAATCGTGCTATTAATGACGACGACACCCTGGGGCACAACGCGTCCGCTGCCGATGTTGATATGGCCAACTTCACTATTGCCCATCACGCCTTTGGGTAAGCCGACTGCTTCACCGCTCGCGGCGAGTTCGGTTGTTTGACCTGCTGCAAGGATCCGTTGCCAATTTGGCGTTTTTGCGGCGGTGATTGCATTGCCCGGTGTCGGCGGCGCTATGCCCCATCCATCGAGAATCGCTAATACTAGCGGGCCTTGCGCGGTGGTCATGAACGGTGAATCACTTTCCCCGCTTCGTTGGCGGTTTGGACAATGCTTGCGAAGCTTTCTGCCGAGAGACTTGCCCCCCCAACCAGTGCGCCGTCAATCTCCGGCTGGGTGAAGTACCCGTGCGCATTTTCTGGCTTGACACTGCCTCCGTAGAGCAAGCGCGCGTGCTCTAAACCTGGTACGGCCTCGCGAATCGCTTGCATGGTCTCATTTGCATGCTCGGGGTCATCGCTTTGTCCCGAACCGATAGCCCAAATCGGTTCATACGCGACCACACAACGCGCTACATCGTTGACACTCAGTCGAGAAAGTGCCGCTTGTATTTGTTCGGTCACTCTCGCATGCGCAAGACCCGCTTGATGCTCGGCGAGGGTTTCGCCAACCGCGACGATTGGGGTCAAACCCATCGAGATCGCGGTCTTCACTTTGTCTGCAACGGTGGCATCGGTTTCACCACAGGTCGCACGGCGTTCGGAATGGCCGAGGATAACCCAGCGTACGCCAAGTTCGTGGAGCATGCTCGCCGAAATTTCGCCGGTGTGTGGCCCTGCTTCTTGGGCTGCCATCGTTTGAGCGCCTAATTCGAGACGCAGGTGTAAGCCGCGTTGTTCGGATGTTTTGGTGGCGAGATTCCGTGGCGGCAAATGCACGCCGCTGACCTGAATCAGATGCAGTTGCTCGGCGACTAAGGCTAATGCAGTAAATGGTGGTGCGATGACGACATCCACCGCTGGATGAATGGTCGTAGCCGACATGCTGACAAAAAGGGCCTGGAGATTACGGGTTAACAGCACAGCTTCAGCGAGCGTGCCGTTCATTTTCCAGTTGCCTACAACAAGTGGGCGACGCTTCATCAACTCGGTATCGCTGCAGCTTGGAGTGCCGCTACACCGGGAAGGAGGGTTCCCTCCAGAAATGCGAGCATGGCTCCTCCGCCCGTGCTGATATGGCTAAAAGCTGTTCCGAAGCCCATCGCTTTGGCTGCCGAAGCGGCATCGCCCCCGCCGACGACGCTCAGAGCGCCAGCGGCCGTTGCTTCAGCAATCGCTGCACACACGGCGCGCGTACCAGCCTGATAGGCGGTTTTTTCGTACACGCCCATAGGGCCGTTAAAGATGATCGTCTTGGCGCCATGGAGTTCCGCGGCATAGTCGGCGGCTGTTGCTGGGCCAATGTCGAGCATCATACTCGTACCGATCGCGTCAATTTGCACGACGTTCGCTTGTTCGTCGGCGTCAAAGTGTGGCGCGACCACAGCGTCGGAGGGGAGCAGAAGACGTACGCCTCTTGCTTTGGCTGCAGCGATAATCTCTTGCGCGGGTTCGAGATTGCGTTCGCAGAGCGAGGTGCCCATGTTGATACCCTGAGCGGCGAGAAATGTATTGGCCATTCCTCCGCCGATCACAAACGCATCGACTTTATCGAGTAAGCTCTGGAAAACACGGACTTTATCGCTGACTTTCGAGCCACCGATTGCACAGACATATGGGCGCACGGGATTGGTGGTGAGCGCGGTGAGAGAATCGAGTTCGGCTTGCATCAAGAGTCCAGCAGCCGAAGGAACGAATGCCGTGACACCACTGGTCGAAGCGTGCGCGCGGTGGGCGGCACCAAACGCATCGTTCACATAGATGTCGCAGAGGGAAGCCAGAGCTTTTGCAAACGAGGGATTATTACGTTCTTCCTCAGGGTGGAAGCGCACATTTTCCAGCATCGCAACGTCACCGTCGCGCAGAGCGTGCATCACGTCGCGAGCGGGCGCGCCTATGCAATCAGCTGCGAACGCTACCGGTGCACCGATGCGTTCGGCAACGAGCTGGGCGATAGGCCGCAAGCTGAAAGCCTCAGCTGCTTGGCCATTCGGTCGCCCAAAATGCGAAATGAGTAACGTGCGAGCGCCATTCTCGCGCAACAGTTTGAGGGTAGGTAGGATGCCAATGAGTCTAGTGTCATCGGTAACATGACCGTCGTGTATCGGCAAATTGAGATCGACCCGCAGCAATACCCGTTTGCCGGATAGCTTTAGATCCTGGACACGCAGATATGATGTCATGTTTGTGCTTAAACTTTGGCGGGCAGCTTTGAGGCGACGAGGTGGGTTAAATCGGCTAAACGGCACGAATAGCCCCACTCATTGTCATACCAAGCAACGATTTGCACAAGATCCTCTTGGACGTCGGTCAACTCAAGATCGATGATCGAGCTGAGCGGAGACCGCTTGAAATCACCCGAGACCAAGGGAAGTTCGGACGCTTCGATGATGTTTTTGAGCTCTTTGCTTGCCGCGTCGCGGAAGAGTGCGTTGACTTCTTCCTTGCTGGTCGCACGCTTCACGTGGGCGACGAGGTACACGGCAGAAACCGTCGGCGTCGGCACGCGCAAGGCGAATCCCGTGAAGCTATTTTTCACTTCCGGAATGACCAAATAAAGCGCCTTGGCTGCCCCAGAGCTGGTTGGGACAATATTCGTCGCGGCGTTGCGGGCGCGGCGTAAATCTTTGTGAGGCGCATCGAGAATATTTTGATCGTTCGTGTACGAGTGGATCGTGGTCATAAAGCCCTTGCGCCACCCGAGCGCGTCGACGATCGGCTTGAGCGCTGTGGCTAAGCAATTGGTCGTGCACGATGCGTTCGAGATAATCTGGTGCTTTTCAGGGTCATACGCATTGTCGTTGACGCCCATCACGATGGTGACGTCTTCGCCTTTAGCGGGAGCTGAGATAAGCACTTTTTGCGCTCCGCCTTCGAGGTGGGCGCGGGCTTTATCGGCGTCGGTAAAGAGTCCAGTTGATTCAATGACGATGTCGCAACCGAAGCGATCCCAGGGAATTTTGGCTGGATCACGTTCGGCAGTGATGACGGTAGTTTTCCCATTGATCGTGATCGAGCGTTCGTCGTGGGTGACCGTGCCGGGAAAGGTGCCGTAGTTGGAATCATACTTGAAGAGATGAGCGCTTTGAGCTGCACTCGTCAGATCATTGACGGCCACGACTTCGAGCTCAGGGTAGCGCTCGAGTAACGCTTTCATCACGTTGCGACCAATCCGACCAAATCCGTTGATGCCAACTTTTTTCATCTATCTCTCCGTTCAACAAGCTGTGGCGCATCGTTTGCAGTAGCGTCGGGCGAAGCCTGTTGCGCCTTTTTCCGCAAGCTGAGGAGGCGTCCATGCAGGGTCGATTTGCTAACGGGGGGTGAGCATGCGGCGGCTAATTCGCTCAGGCTGGCCAATGGGTAACGCAAACGTATTTCTGCGGCTTCGCGTAGTGCGCGTGGTAAAGCCGATAGCCCTGGAGCGATCGCGAGCGTCTCGATGACTTCGCGCATACTGGTTGCAGCGTTGATCGTTCGATCAAGGTTGGCGGCTTCGGTATTCACGATCCGTTGGATACGATTTTTGGTTTCTCGGACCGCGCGGAGATCCTCAAGTTGCAAGATCGTCGGAAACGCGCCCATCGCTGATAAGAGCGTGATGATCTGTTCGCTATCTTTGATGTAGAGCAGCTTGTGCCCACGGCGGGTTAGTGTCTTGAGAGTAATATGTTCTGCGTGGACTAGGCGTTCTAGCCGTTCAGACAGAGGCGGGCTGTGTGGCACAAATTCCAGGTGGTAGCCGCCGTGTTTGCTGACCGAAAGTGATCCACAGCTCAAAAACGCTGCACGCAGCTCCAAACGTCGTTTGGTGACGGACCGCGCTACGCTTGCTAGTGGTGGCAGTGTCGGCCCCGGTTGGAGGTACTGGACGTGAAACGATGCGCGTCCAGGCATCCGCTGGATATGGGCTCCCGGTAACAAGCGATGGAACAGACGGGCGATCGGTAGGCGACGTGTCAGCCACCCAGCCTCGCGCTGGACGCCATAAGCGAGGAGAGCGGCAGCGAGCAGATCACGTAAGGCCGGATCATCGGGGAGCTCAGCGGCGAGCGCGTCTTTGGTGTCGCACGAGCGCAGTCGGGACATCTTGCGCTACACGATTCTAGGTGTGAATCTTGGCGAGTTGCCATAGCGCGTCGAGTTCATCGAGGGAGAGTTCACTCAAACTTTTTTGGTTGCGTTCGCTCTCTTGCTCCATGAACGTAAAGCGCGTATAGAATTTTGTGTTGGCGTCGCGCAACGCCGTTTCTGCATCGAGGCCGAGTGCCCGCGCGAGGTTGACTGCCGTGAATAGCACGTCGCCCATCTCTTCGCGCAGGTGTCGGTCGGGATCGGCAAGGCCATGCCGTAGGCTGCGCGGAGTATTTGCCCGCTCTACCCGCGCCGCTTCCAGCTCGCCTAATTCCTCGTGGAGTTTGGCAAGCACGCCCTCCAGGTTAGGCCAGTCGAAACCTACGCGTGCGGCTTTTTCTTGCATCTTCTGGCTGCGTTGTAAGGCGCCCAAACCGCTGGGGATTCCGTCGAGCTTGCTTTTCCGTTTGGCCACTGACGCTTCGGTGCTTTTGAGTGCATCCCAATTTTGCCAAACTTCGGAGACCGTGCTCACCTGGGTTTCCCCGAAGACATGAGGGTGCCGGCGGATCATTTTATTTGCTAGCGCATTGACGACATCGGCGATGGAAAATTTGCCACGTTCGGTCGCTAGTTGTGAATGGAAGACGATTTGCAGCAAGAGATCGCCGAGTTCTTCGCAGAGATCTCCGTCATGATTTTGCTCTACCGCGTCGACAACTTCGTACGTTTCTTCGACGAGATACGGTATGAGGCTGCGATGGGTCTGTTCACGGTCCCAGGGGCACGAGCGACGTAAACGGGCCATAACCTCGACGAGGTCGTGCCAAGAATGTTGTGTCGCCTGAGGTGGCAGCGGGACAAGCGGCATGGCGATAGCAGCGGCTAAGGTGGCGCGCGGCATGCCGGGCACGATTTCGGTCGGGATATTGCGTGCTTCTAGGCCGCGCAGCAGAATTGGTAAACCAGCAAAATCCGAGAGTGGATTGCCGAGAATAGCCAAGGCCAGATCACTCTGGTCCAGGTCGCGAACAAAGCTGGCGATGACTTCTTCGCTGCCGCGCACAAAAAGATCAGGGTCGCTGATGAGCTGACGCATCAGAACGACCCCTTCTGACTCTAAGAAAAGCGCAAGCTCGGGCGGAGCCAACAACGGCACCGCCCTTCCTACCGCTCGCAGCGACTCAAGCGATCCGAGGGTAAGAAGGTCTGGGTCGCCCGGCCCTAAGCCAACGATACGTAGCAAGTTGGTCTCATCTCATGCGCTGGGGAGTGATTATTGCCCACCTGATATCGAGGTCACATTACCAACTTCTTTGAGCCCTGGATCGGAGATTTCGATCTTGGCTTTTGACTTCAGCTCAGCCATAAAACTGGGTATCTGTGTGGACATTTGCTGTTGACGTAATTGCTTGCGGATCGCATCGCTTGAATTGGCCAGTGTGGCTTTGACCGCGGGCTTGCGCTCAAGAACTTCAATGATGTGATACCCAAATGGGGATTTAACTGGTGGCCCAACGACATTGATAGGCTGTGAGAACGCTGCCTCTTCAAAACTGGGGACCATTTGTTTGCGGCCAAAGAAACCGAGATCTCCGCCTTTATCTTTGGAGGATGGATCATTCGAGTATTTCTTTGCGAGGTCTTCAAACTTGGCCCCGCCTTTAATCTGGCCTTCGACTTCGTCAGCGGTCTTGAGATCTGCGACGAGGATGTGGCGAGCGTGCACTTGCTCCGACTGATCGAATTGCGCGGCATTCTTCGCGAAGTAACTGCTGACGTCGCTGTCGGAAATCTTGATGTTATTACCGACTGCTTGTTCGAGTACTAACTGCTGGCGCAGAAAACGCTTGACATCGTCGATGGTAAAGCCTTGGTTCGCAAGCAAGACATCGAACTGCCCCGACGGGTATTTGGCACGGATTTCACCGAGCTTTTTCTCGATGCTCGCTTGAGGAATAATGATGTGGTGCTGGGTCGCATATTGATCGATGAGCACGCCCTGAATGAGTTGGCTGAGCGTTTGCTTCGCAATGGGTGAAGCATCAATTCGTCGCTCGAAATCGGCGCGACTAATCGCTTGGCCATTCACAACGGCAATGCTACCGGGGGTGCCGGTGAAGGGCGCTGCCGCACTCGGTGTGGTGGTGTTGGAACACGCTGCGAGCAATGTTGAGCAAGCAAGGGCGGCGACCGTGACGGCCCGCCGCGAAGAGAACGTCGTCATGCACAGCGGCTTCGCAAAGCCGCTCCGGTCTCCTCCGTCAGAGTGCTTCGAGTAATTGCCGTACTAAGGGCATGACTGCTTCGATTGAGGCGCGAGTTGTGGTATTCGGTGGCGGTTTGGGTAAGTCTACGAGAATTTTTCCTTCGCTAAAACGGAAGCGATTTTTTGTGAGCGATTGCATTTTAGGGATGGCTGTGGGGTCAATCGCAAAGCCGCTGCCGACACCGAACGTAAGGCGTTGTTCATCGATGATGACCCGCGTGACTCGTTTGGCGAGTGCAATCGTGCGTAGGTGGGTGATTGCAACGAGCTGTTCAAGCGGTTTCGGTAAGGGGCCGAAGCGATCGCGGACGCCGGCGGCGATATCGTTCACTTCGCTCTCACTGCGGGCGCGGGCGAGTTGTTGGTACACGGCAATTTTTTGTGATACTTGGGGGATATAGTCATTCGGCACGTAGGCGTCAAGCTTGACGTCGATCACGGCCTCGCGCGCGGCTTCCGCTTGCGTGGCCGCACCGCGCCGCTCGGCGATAGCTTCGGCTAAGAGCTGACAATAGGTTTCAAAGCCGACCGCGCCGATAAAGCCGGATTGAGCGGCTCCGAGCAGATTGCCCGCTCCGCGAATTTCGAGGTCGCGCATTGCAACTTGTAAGCCACTTCCTAAATGGGTGAATTCACGAATTGCCTCGAGGCGAGCTTTAGCATCTTCCGAGAGCACTTTATGCCCTTGATACAGTAAATACGCATAGGCCTGGTGATTGGAGCGCCCGACACGGCCACGCAATTGATAGAGTTGTGCCAAACCGAATTTGTCTGCATCGTTGATAATGATCGTATTAACATTGGGGATATCGATGCCATTTTCAATAATTGTGGTTGCTACGAGAATATCGATCTCACCATCGATGAATTTCGTCATGATCGGCTCTAGCTCTGCTTCGGTCATGCCGCCGTGCCCTACGGCAATTCTTGCTTTGGGCACGAGTTCTGCTAATGCGCGTTCGACGGCATTAATCGATTCGACACGATTGTGTACGTAATAGATCTGCCCACCACGATCCAACTCGTGCAGAATGGCTTTTTGCACGACGGTATCGCTGGCTGGCATCACAACCGTTTTCACCGACATACGATTGCGTGGAGCGGTCTGGATTAATGAAAGATCACGCACGCCCATCAACGACATGTGCAAGGTGCGAGGGATGGGGGTTGCTGATAAGGTCAAGACGTCAACCGAAGCGCGCATTTGCTTG
Source organism: uncultured bacterium (assembly GCA_903829325.1). Taxonomy (GTDB): domain Bacteria; phylum Vulcanimicrobiota; class Vulcanimicrobiia; order Vulcanimicrobiales; family Vulcanimicrobiaceae; genus CAIKPM01. Next base: position 33,156 of record CAIKPM010000007.1, on the reverse strand, counting down.
AGGCGTTCTTTATGCATCACGCCGAAACGTTGCTCTTCATCAACAATAATTAGTCCCAGATTTGCAAAAACAACATCTTTCTGCAGAAGTCGATGCGTGCCGACGATAATATCGACTTTGCCGGCGGCAAGATCTTGGAGGGTCTGTTGTTGCTCTTTCTTGCTGCGAAAGCGCGAAAGTTCATCGATCCGGACTGGGAACGAAGCGAATCGATTGGTTAAATTGCGGGCGTGTTGCGAGGCTAGCAATGTTGTCGGAACGAGAATTGCGACTTGGCGTTTATCGCAGAGTGCTTTAAACGCTGCTCGCAAAGCGACTTCGGTTTTCCCGTAACCAACATCTCCGCAGACTAGGCGATCCATCGGGCGCGCGCGCTCCATATCGCGTTTCGTTTCATCGATTGCTTTTTGTTGATCCGGGGTCGTCTCGTAAGGGAAAGATTCTTCTAACTCTGCTTGCCAGGGCGTATCGGGCGGATACGCGTGCCCTTCGGCGAGTTCGCGCTCGGCGTATAAATCGACCAAGCCTTCGGCAATTTTGGCCAGTGCTTCCGAAACCCGACTCTTTGCGCGTGCCCAATCCGCGCCGCCCATTTTGGAAAGTCGCGGACTCGCTCCCTCGGTTGCGCCGTATTTCGTGACCTGATGCATTTGATGCACGGGCACGAGGAGCCGGTCGGTGCCGGCAAATTTCAAATCGAGATAGTCACTGGTGGCGCCCAAGATGGTTTCGGTGCGCAGCCCGACGTATTGAGCGATCCCATGGACGGCATGTACCACGAGATCACCGACGCGGAGATCGGCTAAAGTAACTGGTACGCCTTCTTTGACCGCGCGCAGCTTCACGCGTTTTGGCGGCTGGCCGAAGATTTCGCGATCGCCCAGTACGTGCAGGCGCAGATCAGGGAGTGAGAAGCCACCATCGATGCTGCCGCTATCGACATAAATGGGGCGTCCACCGACGTTGGCGAGCTTGGCGCCGTCGGCGGCTTGCAGATGAATGATATTCGCCTTGCGTTCAACGGGTAGATCTGCGGCTTGTAGCAGATCTACCACCCGTGAAGCGCCGGAAACGACGAGCAGCACGGTCTCGCCCGCTTGCGACCAGCCGCGCACAGCGTCGATAAAGTGGGTGATTTGGCGATTGAAGTGCTCGGCGGGGCGGGTTTCGAGCACGAACTTTTCTTGGACACTTGGCAGCCAGGCGGGTTGAGTGTGCTCAATCGCGCCAGGGAAAACGAGGCAGGCATGTTGCTCAAAGGTTCCGGCAATGTCTGACAGGCTTGGACGGGGTGGCGTGACCTCGCCTAGCAAGGCTTCCCCGATCTCGTTCTCCGCTACGCTTAATTGATCGCCCTCGAGTTCGCGCAGGAGCGAGCGGGTTTCTCGTTCACGTTCCGCATCAAGGCCTTGTTCGATTGCCGCCAGCATGCCGGGTTCTTCGAGCACTACGATACTGCTCGCATCAAGGTATTCCACCAGTGTTGCAGGCTGCTCGTAGCACAGTGCAAGCCAGGCTTCGGGGATATCAGCGCCCGAGGCAAAGTAGCTGGTTAAGGCTTCATCGATGGCTCGGTGACTGGCACGTTCTGGGTCAACGGTCGCAGCCGCAGTCGTGCAGAGCCGCTCCTGAAGCAGCGTATCGCGGGGTATTTCACTCCATGGGGTGACGCGCAGTTGGGTAAGCGTGTGCTCACCTTCACTGCGCTGCGAGTTGAGATCAAAGGGGCGCATACTCTCAACGGTGTCGCCGAAAAATTCAATTCGGGTTGCCAGATTCGCTGTTGCGGCATAGAGGTCGAGGATGCCGCCGCGTACGGCGTATTCGCCGACGGCTGAAACCACGTCAACCCGGGTGTAGCCAAGTCTGTGGAGGGCGGTAAGTGTGGTATCCCAGCCTGCCTCGTTACCGACCTCCAGCATGAAGGTCAGCTCGCGAAAGACGCTGGGGGGCATGACGTATTGGCGAAGAGCGGCCACCGGTGCGATGACGATCTGCTGTGGCTTGGGCTCGAAACTCAAATCTGCGAGTAAGGTCATGCGAGCGCTGCGTTCAGAGGGGCTCTCGATCGAGCCGATCGCTTCGCCACGTGCGCGCAGGAGCGCTACGTGGTGCGCTGCGCCATTGTCGTTTGCTTCGCGATAATACAGCAGATCCGCATACGTGCGCTCGGCAATGTCAGGGGTGGGGACGACGATAAAGAGCGGGCGTTGCACTGCCGCCGAGAGCCCGGCCAGCACGTAGGGACGGGCGGCCTGGGTGGTCTGTTCTAAGGAAACGGTGTTCGTGGTGCTACGCAAGCGTTCGACGAGGTGGGCGAACGGGCGGCTGGCGCTCAAAAGAGCGCGGACGAAGGTCGCGGCAAGGGTCATGGTAGTTTCATAATGCGCGGCCAAGAGTATTCTGGCCTGGGCCGCTTGACGATTTTTCTATATATTCTACACAGTCTCATGACAAAGATACCATATCATAGGCCTAATAGCTCCCCCGACTTTATAACGCTCTTTTTGAAATATGTGAGAATATAATGGCAATTGGTACGCAGCAAATTCGTCTCATCGTAATGGGAGAACATACTCTTTTTGGAAAAGCGCTCTCGTATTTACTGTCTCTCGATCCGAATATTACCGCGCTTGATGATTTATCGCGCTTTGACGTCGAAGCACTGGTTGCCGCGAAAGCCGATTTGGTTATTGTCGATCTCGATGGCTTGAGCGAAGAAATCGAGTATAAAATCATGCATTTGCGTCGGCTGTTGCCATCAGCGCGCTTGGTTCTGTTATCATCGAGTGTTGGGATTCAACGTTCGCCGCGGCGACTCTCGCTTGATGCTGATGGCTTGTTGCTCAAAGATATTTTACCATCAGAATTATTGCGTCAACTCAAAGCAATTTGCGCAGGAGAGCGTATTGTCGATCCCCGTTTGCGCGTGACTCGTGCCCCGCTGACCGGTGCCAGCCGTGAATCGTTCGATCTTTCGATGCGTGAAACTGATGTTATTCGTCTGATTGCTCAGGGGCTCTCGAATAAAGAAATCAGTTCACGCTTGTCGTTATCCGAGAAAACTGTCAAGAATCACATCAGCCGGATTTTCGCCAAGCTCCACATTAATGCACGCTCACAAGCCGCTGTGCATGCGATTAAAACGGGTTTAGCTTAGCGGGCTAGCTGCGTTGCCTTGATTCGCGTTATCCCATTGTTGGCGATTGAGATAATTGGTGTCCTCGGACGTGAATGTGCTTTGCAGATCGGGCAACATACCAAGGCCGCCATTGGCAAACACATTGATGAACATAGCTGCTGCGTCTGCAGTGAGATAACCGGCTTGCACTAAATCGCGTTGGGGGTTGAATGTCTTCGCGGGAAATTGCGCGACTTTGTTGCCTTGGGAGAAGATGCTGACGTTGCCGAGTGGGTCGCTGTATACCGTCGTACCGTTTTGCTTGATTTGCACCGAGCCATCGCCCATCGCCGAAAGAGCGATATCTTTGTCTAAGAGAAATGCGGCAAATGCGTCGTGTTGTTGATCGCGCACGACGAGCACATTATTCTTGGCGATGGTCAAATAGCCGGGGATCATAGCATTGCTCAGCGTGGCACCATCTGGCATTTGATACGAAAACATCAATCCAGGTGTGTTGACCAGGTAATCGATCCGCTGCAGGTTGCTGTTGTCGGTGTTTGTGCCGGCGGTATTCGTTGGAGCTGGGGGCATCGACTGTATCAGTGGTATGGTTGGAGGAGGCCCCGCTTGGCTGCTGCTGCTCAGGTCTTCGCTGGAGAGGGTGTTTGATGGTGCGGCGAACGGCAAGGTTGGCGCGAGCGCCATGCTGGGGCTTGACATTGTCGCCCCTTGGTTGGGTTGGCTCGCTGGCCAGAATGTGCTTGACGGGTAGCCGCTTGCCATTGCCATACATCAGGGTTATGTCACCGTCGCGCATAGTGGCAAGAGGGCCAAAAGGGTATCGTTTCCCCCTTTAGCCCATCAGCTGAATGGGCAGCGAGATTTGGGTTTGGCTCCCGTCTTGCCGCGTGGCAACGATATCAACCCACAGGGTTCGGCCCCGTAGGAAGAAGGGGATATTCGGGACCATATTCGCGGCGGTAAAAACTCCGGCTGCTTGTTGCGGGAGTGCGAATTGCCGTCCCATGGAACGGACGATGACACTCGTGACGCTCGGGTCTGCCAGGACTCGCAGTTGCATCAGCCCAGGTCGAATGATCCGATCGGTGAGGTCGATTTCCAGAATGCGCGGGCCGATTTGCGATGTCTGCGGTGGCTGATAGGTGTAGCCGTAGGGTGATGTGGTCGGTGCCACGGTCGGGATGGCGGTTGGCAGTGGCGTGGGTGGCAGCACTGGGGCTGGTGGGGGTGCGCTCGAGAGTGTGGGAACCGGTGCGATGCTTGGTGACATGCTCGGAGCTGCACTCGGCAAGGGGGCTGGCGTTGGTGGTGTTTGCGCGCGCGCCAGAGCCGGCGACAGGGCCGCGGCAAGAACGAGACAGGTGAGCAGGCGTACAGACATAGGACCATTGACTTCGCGTTTGCACTGATGGACCCCGTTCTTGCAGGGTGCCGCCGCAGAGGTTTGCGGCTCTTAAGCAGCGTAGTTGTGTGGTCGCCCTGCGGGGCGTGAAAATCCTCAATATGCGCGAGTGGCGGAATTGGTAGACGCACTAGCTTGAGGTGCTAGCGCTGGCAACGGCGTGCTGGTTCAAATCCAGTCTTGCGCAGATGTTTTTTGAGGTGTTTTGCCGGTGGAGCACGCGGGCGATAAGCAGCGATCGGTGGTGCTGGTGACCGGAGCCACCGGCGGCCTGTGTGCGGGGGTTGCCGAGCGTTTGGCTCAGGTTGGGTATCGGGTTGTGGTCGCGACTCGGCATGGCGGCGGTGATCCGGCTGCGGTCCTGGCCCGTATGCGTGCTTTTGATCCCGGCGCTGGAGCGCAGTGTTTCGATTGGGATGATCCCGCTGCGGTAGACCTTGCATTGCAGCAGCTGGAAGCCACGCATGGGCCCCTGTATGCTGCGATTCACGGACGCGGGCCGATGAAAATCGGTCTCCTGCAGCGCTCAACTCGAGAAGATGCGCAGTTGATGCTGGCAGAGAATTTGATGAGCGGGATTCTTCTGGCGCAAGCGGTCTTGCCCGGTATGCGTGCTCGCGGTACAGGGCGACTGCTATTTTTCGGTATGACCGGCTCGAGTGTCACGCGGCCCGCGCGGGGCTTGGCACTGTATGGCGCGGCGAAGGCGGGGCTGGTGGCATTTGCGCGTACGCTCGCCTTAGAAGAAGCCGCCGCAGGCATTACTGTGAATGTGCTCGAGCCGGGAGATATTCGCGATAAGACCTCGTCGCGCGAGCAAGCCCAGCGCGTTCCCGCAGCTAATCCCACTGGGCATGCTGGGTCTTGGGAAGATATCGCCGATGCTGCTTGCTTTTTGCTTTCCCCGCAAGCAAGTTTCATTAATGGCAGTGTTCTAGGAATTGGTGGCGGCCTAACCAACGCAAGCGAGTGAATGTGCGTGCCTTGTCCTGAAAATGTGCGCATAAAATAAGTGAATAAAGAGCTTTTTGTGCTAAGCATGAGTCAGTTTTTTTCTGACGAATAATTAGTATGGAGCACGGTTTATTCTCTCTCTTGTTTTATCTCTTTTATACGCGTAATTTCTCTCGAGGCTTTTATGGCTATCCCTTATTCTAACACTCATACGCCGTATCAAAGTCCCTTCCAGTCGGCTTTGCAGAGCGAGCTTGACGATGTCCTTGAAGTCCTCAATGATTTGACAGCGGTTATCGAGAGCGAGGCAGAGCTTCGTGAGCAGATACCGGCTTTTAGTGGTGATTCTGCAACCCGCAGCTCGCAGCAAGTCGGGTCGTTTATTTCTGAAGAACTCAGGCCGATGCTGGCTCCAATAACGCAGAACTTCCACGAGAACAGCTTGCCCATCCCTACGCAAGCGAGCCCCAAAGCAGACGATGTGCGTATTTTGGCGCAGCCGCATAATGAGGAGATCATTCCGCCTGCGGTTGAAGATAAAAATATTACGGCTAATTATTTATTTGCATTAAATCCCATGGAAAAAGTCATGAGTGAGATGCAAGCTGTTTCTGCGCAAGCGGCGACGCGCCGTGCGCTTGAGGAGCGTGACCAGATGAAACGTGTTTCGCAAGTGCAGCGGCAAGACCAGCATGGGCGACAATCCGATGAACAGCGCCAATCGCGCGATCAGCAAGATGATCCTGAAGAAGCCCTCGGCCCAATGATCGAGGCGATGGTGCATGAAATGCCCCAGGTTTCAATCACCTTGCCTGGTGGGATTGAGTTGCGGATTGTTGTGAATGTTGATGGTCGTCCCAGTGTGATGTACGTGACGCCTGAGGGGACGCTGCGCACGCTCCCTAAAGGGAAGACGCTTCGCTTTAACCGCTGGGTGAACGGCTTGACGATCCATTCGGATGGCCGTCTGGCGTTTACACCGTAGCGGGCTAACGTAACCACCCTTGACGGAAGGCGATGACTGCGGCTTGCGCGCGATCAGATGCGGATAATTTCTCGAGAATATCGTGGATATGACCCTTGACTGTACCGACGCCGAGGTAGAGCATATCGGCGATAGCGAGATTCCCGTGACCCTCGGCGACGAGTCGTAAAATATCCAGTTCGCGTGGGGTGAGAATTTGCGATGCGCGTGGCGTGTTGCTGTTATTCAGCCGGTTTAAAATAAGGTGGGCAATTTTCGGATCGAAATATGCTCCCCCCGCCGCGACCGTGCGCACTGCATCGATGACCGTCGCTATATTCGAGGTCTTGACGCAAAAGGCGTTGGCCCCAGCGGTCAAAGCTGGAAACACATAATCTTCACCTTCTTGCATGGTGACGATAACGATGCCCATCTGCGGGCAGGCAGTTTTGAGCGCACGGCTGAGCGCAATGCCATCTTGCCCGGGGAGGCCCACATCGAGTACGGCGACGTGGGGTTGCAGGGAAAGAATCTGCTGCTGCGCGGCGAGTCCATCGCCACTTTCCCCGACGATGCAAAACCCGGCCTCGGCAAAGGCCGTGCGCAAACCAGCCCGAGTAAGGGCATGGTCTTCGACGAGAAAAACGCGGATTGATTCGGGCTCTGATGTCACGAGCGTCCTATGATCGGGAAAGCGAGGGTGAAGAGTGAGCCGCGGGGTTGCAAGGGCGTATATTGCACGGTGCCAGCTGCGGCTTCGGTGATCCGCCGCACGATGTATAGGCCCAAGCCTGTACCGCGTCCCGTAGCTGATCTGGCAGATGAAAATCGCTCAAAGAGTGACGAGCGTTGTTCGGGGTCGATGCCGTAGCCATCATCGCGGACATGCACGCGCACTACATTCCCTTGCAGTTCGAGGCTCAACTCCACGTGGCCCTGGGTGGGGGTATGCTCGAGCGCGTTTGCGAGGAGATTGGTGATTGCGCGACGCAGGTCGCCGCGATCACCAAGGATCGTGACCGCTTCGTGTGGCTTGAGCGTGAGGCTGATCTGGCGTTGTTCTGCCATTGCCGAGAATTCTGTGGAGACCTCACTCAGCAGTGTTTGCAGATCAAGTGGGTCACGCGTCGTGCGTAATTCCCCGCTTTCGATCCGTGCGACGGTTAGCAGCGTTTCAGCCAGCCGTTGCAGATCGTCGATTGCGGCGATACTTGCGTCGAGAATTTCTGCGTATCGTGGCGGGAGGTTGCCGTATGCATTATTGCGTGCTTGTCGCATGGTGACCCCGAGGGCACTGAGCGGGGTGCGGAGATCGTGGGTAAGCGCGTAGACAACATCGCGGATGATCGCGTTGCGTTCGGCGATCGTTTCATTGCGATTGGCAAGCTCGGCGAACAGTTCGGCGCGACCGAGTGCGGTTGCGACCGAGCGCAAAAACATGCGGGCGGTCAGAATATCGTCATCATCGATGACGTGCTCGCTATTGCTCCATAAAATCAATGTTCCGTACGCCGCGCCCCCTTCGCGGACGGGGAACGCAATGGCGCTGCTGCGTTTGTAGCGCGCGAGGATGAGTCGGCCGAATGCATCGGCACGGCTGAGCTGACGCGGGAGCATGCCATCGAGCACGCTTTGCATCAGGGAAGTCAACTCGGTTCCTTCGACAGCGTGTTCGTCTATTGTGGTGCGATCGTTGCTATTGACGCTCAACATCGGGTAATCGCGCTGTGTGGAGAGCCAGGATACGCCATCGACTTCGAACAGGCAGGCGGCTTCGCGCACCAACGCGCGTTCAACGAGCTCACGCGAGAGCAGTGTGCGCAGACGATCGATTGCGGCGGCCAGGGAAATCTCGCGTCGCATGCGCGCCTCACGAGCCATGACCAGGCCAACGTGGTGCGCGCGTTCTTGGACGGCGGTGCTGAGATAGCCGACAAGCACAATGGAGAACGCTGACAAAACGCGATTCCAAACCCCGACGATATCCCAATGGTTATGGTCGCGTTGGGCGTTAAGAATCGCCGCCGTCAGATCGCCAGCTAAGGCGGCGATGACCATCGCAAAAATATGCTGCCTAATGCGCGTTAAAGCTGCCAAGACGATTGGGATCGTAAACAAAATTGCGATCACGAGATCTTGTGGGGTGTATGCATCGACGAGAAAGACCAGGAGCAAGAAGCCCCACGTTCCTGCGATGATCAGGGAATTACGCACAGCCACAGTGTTGGTATCGCCCATGGACTGGCCCTGTCCCTGATACAGGGAGCCGGCGAGGAGATACGCAAACGCCGATGCATATGGACGTTCAAACCGCGAAATTGGTCGTCTATTTGGGCAGCGTGCCAGGTGTGGGAAAAACGCACCGCTTGCTGCACGATGGCTTGCTCGAACAGCAGGCCGGTCGTCGAGTGGCAATTGGTTGGATTGAGACCAAGGGGCGCCCCGATCTCGATGCGTTAGCGGCGCAGCTGCCCTGTATTCCCGCGAAGTCGTTTTCCATTGAGTACGCAACGTTTCTCGATTTTGATGTTGCCGCGGCGCTCGCTAGCGATGCAGAAATTATCCTGATCGATGAATTAGCGCATACGAATCCCCGCGGTAGTCTGCATTCGAAGCGCTGGCAAGACGTCGTCGCGTTACGCCGGGCGGGAAAATCGGTATTGACCGCCTGCAATGTGTATCATATCGAATCGGTGGCTCCCGTTGCGGAACGGGTGATTGAGTTTCCCCTCACGGAGATTGTGCCGAACCAGGTGTTGCGTGAAGCCGACCGCGTTGTGGCGATTGATGTTCCTTTAGAAGTGTTGCAGCAACGTTTGGATCAGCGTGCAATCGTGCGTGCCGAAGATATTTCCCGCGCGAGTCGAGGCATTTTGCGACCCCAGGTCGTGCAGACGCTACGTGCTTTGCTCTGGCAGATTGTTGACGATATGACTGAGCCTCAAATTCCCCCGAGTCGCACGTCGCGGGCGCTGGCTTTGGTCGTTGATAATCAGGACCCGCTCCCTTTTTTGCAGCGGGTGGCGGCAATCGCCGACGCGCTCAACCTGGCTTTGGACGTCGGGGGACTTACGCTTGAAGACGAACCTTTGCTCGAAGCGGTCCAGGATCTGGGCGCGCACGCGGTGAGTCTTGATCCCGCCATCTTGCACGGTGATGTGCAGTCTGCCCAGGCTACGATGATTGCGCTCACGCCTGGCAAGTTGGCCCAGCGCCTGTTGCGGGGGCCACTGGATCGCTCGCTCTTGATTGCTGACCCTCAGCGTCGGCCGTTGCCGATGGTCGGCGCAGTTTCGGAGCGCGCCCAGGCGTTGCGGGCCAATCCCGAAGCTGGTGCCCTAACGATTTATGTAGGGTCGGTCGCGGGTAGCGGCAAGACTTACGCCATGCTTGATCGAGCCCAGCAACTGCGGCAAACGGGGGTTGATGTGGTCGCGGGGCTTCTCGAAACGCATGGCCGGGCGGATACCGCTGCGATGGTCGGCCAATTGGAGGTGCTGCCTCGGCAGCCGAACGGGGAGCTCGATCTAGCGGGCTTGCTGCGCCGCCGCCCCCAAGTCGCGTTGATCGACGAATTAGCCCACACGAATCCAGCGCAAGCATTGCATCGCAAACGCTACGAAGATATTTTGGATTGCCTTGCGGCGGGGATTGACGTGTTGACAACGGTCAACATCCAGCATCTTGAGGGTGTTGGCGAGGCTGTCGAGCGACTGGCGGCCATCCGCGTGCGCGAGACTGTGCCGGACGAAGTCCTAGATATTGCAAGCGACGTGGTGTTTATTGACGTTTCTTCGGATGTTTTACAAGAGCGCTTGCGGGCTGGAAAAATCTATCCCTTAGAGCGCGTTGAGGCTGCGTTAGCGAATTTTTTCCGCTATGAACAGCTTGTTGCTTTGCGCGAATTAGCGGTGCGAGAATTACGCCGTGCGCGGAGTGTGCGCCGTTTTGGTCGGCCGTTCGCGCGTATTCTGTTGGGTGTCGCACCGCGGGAGACGCAAACACGCCTGATTGAAAAGGTCGCGCGTTTGGCAAAGCGTTTGCATGTCCAGCTCTGGGTGTTTTGCATTACGGCGGAGCCGCTATCGCTGGCCCTGCATGAACGCTTTGTGCAGGTCTCTGCGGCGGCCGGCGGCATTTTCTTTGCTCGCATCGGCAAGGATGCCGCAGAAGCCTTAGCTGCGTTAGCCGGTGAGCATGACTTGGTGGCTGTCGAATCGACGCATCAGTCGCGGAGGTTCCTGGGAAAACCCTCGTTTGCCCAGCGCTTGCTCAAAGCCGACGCGAAAGAACTCTTCGTGCTCCGCAGCATGACCGCAGAAAAGTAGAGGAGCCAGCAACACATCTTGCTGGCTCCTCTACTGGTGCGCCGACGCGCTTTTCTAAACTAGGACTAGAGCTTGTACGCTGCGCCGAAACCGATTTGGGTACCCTTGGGGAGAGAATAACCTGAGCCAGTGTCGGTGTAGCTGGCATATCGTCCGGCTTCCACGTCGATGATCAGGTTGCTGCTCAACTCATGATTGGCACCAACTTGGAAAAAGCGTGCTGATTTCGTAGCTGGCCCAGTGAAACGGCCGAAGGAAGCATATTCAGCAAACACATTTGTTTTGTAAGGAAGCGCGGCTGAGAGTGCATACGAAGGTGTGTAAGAACCATAACGGTCACCGGGGATGCTCTGAGCGGTGAAGCGCTGAGTGGTCTTGACGGTAAAGGTCTTATTGATTTTGTAGTTTGCATCGACTGCAACGGAGGTTTGCGTCTTGGTGTAAACGCCGGGAAATCCGATCGTGCCGGTCGGGATCTGGACGCCGAGTTCACCGCTCACCGCATAACGCTTCGCGTGGAGGATGAGGTACTTGAGGCCCGCAGCGATATTGGTTCCGCCCGTGACGGTGCTGCCACTGACCGATTTGCGTTGTTCACTTGGAGCGACAACGTCGAGCTCGAGATTCTTGAATTCGGTACCAATTTTGGCACTAATTTGTGGGTAGGTAGCAACCGAGCCGATGCCCTTGTATGACAGGTTGTCGTAGCCAGCTTCGACGAGGACCGTGTTCGGGGCCAGGGTTAAAGCTGCATCGGTGACGGTGGGGCGATCGACGAGATCGCTCAGGGAAGTCGCGGCAAACGCAGGTGCGGTTGTTGCAAGCGCAGCCAGCGTGAGCGCCGTAAGAAAACGCTTCATGATAAGCAAATGTTCCTTGCTCGATACGAGCGAGATTGAGTTAGCAATGAGGCTCACTCGCTTGCTTGACGTCAACGAAACCTCTTCTTGAAGACCGGAGACGGGCACGTCAAAACCACGAGCTTTACCCTCATTTTACACTGGTTCGGCAATCTCTTGGCAAATGCGTACAAAAGATCAAATTTTGCACTGCAAGGTTGAGCTTGAGCACATTTACCCGCGGCTCACCGATGAAGCCAAGCTCCGGTTGAATCGTTTGCAGCTGGATCAATGCACGCAGCTGCGTACCGCTGAGCTGCGTGGCATTGGCAACGCGGGCGAGCTGGAAGGTGGCAGCTTCGGGTGAGATCTCGGGATCGAGGCCACTCGCGCTGGTACTGGCGAGATCAGCGGGGATCGTAGCTGGTGCTTGGGGATTTTCCTGACGCAGGTGGAGTACGTTGGCCCGGGTGGTCTCGATGAGCTTGTTGCTCGTAGGGCCAAGGTTGCTGCCCCCAGACTGAGTGGGATCATAGCCGTTCCCCGCGGCGGAGGGTCGTGAGTGGAAATATCCTTGCTTTGTGAACAGTTGCCCACTCAGGCTGCTGCCGATGATGACTCCGTGCTTATCTCGAATCAGTGAGCCATCGGCCTGGATTGGCATTAAGTAATGGGCTAGGATTGCGATCATGAGCGGGTAGAGCAAACCAAAGACGATGACGCTCCAGAATGTGTAGAGCAACGATTGCCCCCAGGTTGCTGAACGTTTGTTCATGATTGCCCCTTTGTCAGGTGAAGGGCTAGGAGGAGTAGATCGATCGCTTTGATGCCGATAAAGGGCACGATTAGCCCGCCGAGCCCATAAATAAGCACATTTTCTTGCAAGACTGCGTTCGCGCCACGAGGTCTGTAAGGCACTCCTCGCAACGCTAGGGGGATGAGCCCAATGATGATCAGCGCATTGAAAATAATCGCCGAAAGAATCGCGCTCTGGGGCGTTGCGAGATGCATGATATTGAGACGATTCATGACAGGGTAGGTTGCTGCGAACATCGCCGGCAGAATCGCGAAATATTTGGCGACATCGTTCGCGATGGAAAACGTGGTCAGAGCGCCACGCGTCATCAGGAGTTGCTTACCGATTTCGACGATTTCAATGAGCTTGGTGGGGTCAGAGTCCAAATCCACCATATTCGCGGCTTCTTTGGCGGCTTGGGTGCCGGTGTTCATCGCGACGCCAACATCGGCTTGAGCGAGTGCCGGCGCGTCGTTGGTGCCGTCGCCGGTCATGGCGATGAGTCGCCCTTCGCGCTGCTCGCGTTTGATCAGGTCCATTTTTGTTTCGGGGGTAGCCTCGGCGAGAAAGTCATCGACGCCAGCTTCTGTGGCAATTGCGCTAGCGGTCAGCGGGTTGTCGCCGGTAATCATCACCGTGCGTATCCCCATCGCACGCAGGCGAGCAAAGCGTTCGCGGGTATTGGGCTTGAGGACGTCGCGCAAGAGGATTACCCCCAAGATCCGGGTCGCGTCGGCTAGCAGCAAAGGCGTGCCACCGGCGCGAGCGATGCGCTCTACTTCGCTGCTCAAAACCGTATGGTTGTCGTTTGGTGCTTGGTTTTTGTGCGCAATCCACGCCCGCAGTGATTCGGGGGCGCCTTTGCGGTATTGCTCTCCGTTGGGCAGATCGATACCGGAGAGGCGGGTGTAGGCGCTAAACGGCACCGGGGCAGCGTTGTCAGGCATGCTGACGTCGGCTTGGTGGCTCAGAGCGACGATCGAGCGCCCTTCCGGCGTTTCGTCGCAGGATGACGCGAGAAAGGCCGCACGATACGCGGTGGCCTGAGTAACGCCAGGCGCGAGCACGATTTCGCTCGCTTGGCGATTCCCGAGCGTGATCGTGCCGGTTTTATCGAGGAGGAGGGTATCAATATCGCCCGCGGCTTCGACCGCGCGGCCGCTGACGGCGAGCACATTGCGTTGTAACACGCGATCCATCCCGGCAATCCCGATGGCCGAGAGTAAGCCGCCGATGGTGGTTGGAATCAAGCAGATTAACAGCGCGATGAGCTCGACAAGGCTCGGCATGCTTCCGGCGTAGAGCGAAAAGGGCGCAAGCGTGGTGACGGCGACCAAAAAAATCAGCGTGAGGCCGCAGAGCAAAATCGAAAGTGCAATCTCGTTGGGTGTCTTTTGGCGGCTTGCGCCTTCGACCAGGGCGATCATTCGATCCAGAAACGAACTGCCGGGGTTGGCGCTCACCCGAAAGACGATGCGATCCGAGAGGACGCGGGTGCCTCCAGTAACCGAAGATCGATCCCCTCCGGCTTCGCGGATGACGGGCGCCGACTCGCCGGTAATCGCTGACTCATCGACGCTGGCGGCGCCTTCGATGATCTCGCCGTCGGCGGCAATAATGTCGTTGGCTTCGGCGATCACGCGGTCGCCTTGGCGTAGATCCGCAGAGATGACCTGCGTTTCGCTGCCGTCGTCGTGCAAACGTCGGGCGTAGGTGTCGCTGCGGCTGCGGCGCAGCGTGTCTGCTTGGGCTTTGCCGCGTCCTTCGGCGATCGCTTCGGCGAAATTGGCAAACAGCACGGTAAACCAGAGCCAAGCCGCGATCGCACAATCAAATCCGGCGTTGCTTTTGGTGGCGTCCCGTAAGGCGAGCAAGGTGCAGGTTGCGGCCGCGACTTCGACGACGAACATGACCGGATTGCGCAGCTGCTGTCGCGGGTCCAATTTGACTAAAGATGATTTGATCGCGGGCCAGAGCAGTGTGCTTTCAAAGAGGGCAGGACGTTGTCGGTTGGTTACCATGTGGTCCCTTTTTGCATCAAAAGTTGTTCAACGATTGGCCCGAGGGCATCAGCTGGGAAAAACGTGAGTGCGCCTACGATCAAAATCACGCCGATGAGCAGGAGAACGAAAATCGGCGAGCACGTTTCGAAGGTGCCGACGCTGGCTGGGACGACCCGTTTGTTGGCGAGCGAGCCTGCGAGCGCCAGAGCTGGCACGATGATGCCGAAGCGGCCGACGAGCATCACCACGCTGAGCGAAAGATTCCACCAGAGATTGGGGCCGAGGCCGCCAAACGCCGAGCCGTTATTATTGACTCCAGAACTATACGCGTAGAGGATTTCGCTAAATCCATGCGGTCCGGCATTGCCGAGAGTATTGAGCGCGCTTGGCAATACTGCGGCAATTGCAGTGGGTAGTAATGCGAAAATCGGTACTACTAAGGCGGCCAGGATCGCATACTGCACTTCCCGGCGCTCAATTTTTTTGCCTAAATATTCGGGGGTCCGACCCACCATAAGGCCCGCAATAAATACGGTGAGGATGACGAAGAGGAGAATGCCGTAGAGCCCAGAGCCGACGCCGCCGAAAACGACTTCGCCGAGCTGCATATTGAGCAAGAGTACTAGCCCACCCAGTGGCGTGAACGAGTCGTGCATTGCATTGACGGCACCGCACGATGTATCGGTGGTCATGGTTGCAAAGAGGGCGGAGCCCGGCAGCCCGAAGCGGACCTCCTTGCCTTCCATATTCCCGCCCGCTACCCCAAGCTGATGAACAATGGGGTTGCCGGCAGCCTCGGCGGCGTACACGCTCGCAAAACCGGCGACGAATAGAATGGCCATTGCCACGAAAATTGCCCAACCTTGGCGCTGGTCGCGGGCGTACCGGCCGTATGTATACGTGAGCGCGGCGCCGATGAGGAACATGCTCACCATTTCGATGAGGTTGGAGAGCGGGGTCGGATTTTCGCTGGGTGAGGCTGAGTTGGCGTTCACATAACCACCGCCGTTGGTCCCTAAGAGTTTGATGATTTCTTGGGAGGCGATGGGCCCTTGGGGTAAGAGTTGGCTGCCGTGCTCATAGGTCGTGATTTGCGTATAGCGATGGAAGTTTTGTGGTACACCTTGCCAGCAGAGAGCGAGCGCGCCGATCAATGAGAGCGGCAAGAGCAAGTAGAGGAGTGCGCGGGTGAGATCAACCCAGAAGTTGCCGAGGGTCGCGATTCCGCGTCGAGTGATGCCGCGGATCATTGCAATGGCAATCGCGATTCCCGTAGCAGCCGAGACGAAATTATGCCAGGCCAAGCCTATCATCTGCGAGAGTTGACTCATGGCGGTTTCACCAGAATAAAATTGCCAATTCGTGTTGGTCGTAAATGAAACAGCGGTATTCCAGGCAAGATCGGGTGCGAAATTGCTGGCATGCTGGGGGTTAAGCGGTAGGTATGCTTGGGTGAGTAGCAACGCAAATAAATATCCGCAACCGACGAGGCTGAAGATCAGCACCGCGCCGCCGTACTCTTGCCAGAGCATTTCTCGTTGAGGATCGATGCGGCAGAGGCGGTAGCAGCCATGCTCTATTGGGCGCAGGAGCTTGGAAAGCACGTTTCGCTCACCGGCAAAAACCGCTGCGATATAGCTGCCGAGCGGTTTTGTTGCCAGGATGATGATCAGCAACACAAACCCGGCTTGGAGCCATCCTGTCCAACTCATCCTAAAATTTCTCCGGGTAGAGCATGGCATACGCCGTATAGGCAAAGAGTGCTGTAGCCAGCACTCCCCCCAAAATGAGATCGATCATACTGACTCCCCATGTAGCGAGATCTCGCTACACTAGTTGAGTCCTGGCTTGTCTCGCAACCCATCAGATGGCTTATCCATATGGCAGGAAAGCGGAACTGCGTTGACCACCAGAGAGTCTGTGGATCGCTTTTCATTCATGCAATCGTTGGTCGCAATGATTCTGACCCCAGTGACCTCAACCGGTCAGCCGCTTGGCGCGGTCAACCCGGTGACCGGTTTGCCGATGCCTACAAATGGCGCCAGCGCAAGCCTCACCTTTGCGGTTGTTGGACCGCTCAGCGGGCCTTTTGCGCAAATCGGTCAGCAGATGGTCAATGGTGCTCGAGCTGCAATTAACGATGCGAATATCCAACCGTCTGGCGCCTTAGACCGTAGCTTTGCGTTGGTCACCTTTGATGATCAAAACCAGCCGATCCAAAGCGCGCTCTCTGCTGGATATGCGACCAATCTCAGCAATGTCGTGGGCGTGATTGGACACTTTTCCGGGACGAATACCGATGCTGCTTTGCCGACGTATGTTGCAGCACAGATGCCGTTAGTGGTTCCCGCCACCTCGACAGATGTGGTGACTGCGCATGGGTATCGTAATGTTTTTCGGCTGCCGACTCGCGATAGTGATGAAGGTCGCCTTACCGCGCGCTATCTGTGCAAACACCAAAAGCCGCAAAGTTGTGTGGTGCTGACGAAAGCCGGCGCCTATGGAGAAACAGTCGCGCAAGGGTTTGCGCAGGAAATGCGTGCGGCTCGGGTTCCGGTCGAGGCGGTTGTTCGCGGTATCGATGAGCCAGCCGCCGCCTGTGTTACCCGGGCGCTCGCGAGTAAACCCGATCTGCTCTTCTGCGCAGGCAAGATCGAAGATCTCGGGGCTGTGTTTGATCTCGTTGTGGCTGGCGACCTCGAGCTGCGGTTGATTGCTTCGCAAGGCTTTTTTAGTGCGGTTACGACGACTGAACACGCCCATAGTGCAGAAGGTCTGATCGTTTCAACGTCAATTGCACCCGTTTCTTTGGTCGGAGTGGATGACCGGATTTTTGCTGATTTTGTCGCGACGTATGGGCTGTTCACGCCGGCTGCCGGCTTGGCGTACGCTGCGACCCAGATTTTGATTGCGGCTGCTCGTCGGACAGGGGCGATTGATCGGCCCAGCCTAAGCCGCGCCTTAGCGGATGGCACGACCTATCAAACCATCATGGGGGATTACCGCTTCACCCCGTTTGGCGATCAGCTTGATCCGAATCTGTTCTTCTATACGGTGCGCAAGGGCGAGTGGGTCTATCGCGATTCATATCGTCCAGCGCCGTTCGCAATCAACAAAGGAGTCGCGTAGTGCCTTCGCCTGGTTTTCAAACGGTCGCTCATCTCTCTGACTTGCGCGAAGGAGAAGGGCATGTCGTGCAATATGCGGGCGTTGATGTCGCCCTCTTCCGCTTGGGCGAAGAAGTCTTTGCGGTCGAAAACACCTGCCCGCACCAAGGTGCTTCCCTTGCAGAGGGGTGGCTCGAAGGCGACCGGGTGGTGTGTCCTTGGCACGCGTGGTGCTTTGAACTGCGCACCGGACGGATGACCTTGGGTGATTATGCTCAGATCGCGACCTTTGAGGTCGAAATCGAAGCCGACCAGGTTGCGCTTAGGGGGAACGCTACCCCCTTGGCGTGAAGCCGATTTCATGCAGCATCAATCACATCAATCCATAGAAGGCCGCCGTATTGCAGCCTTAGTCGGCGATGGCTTCGAAGAATCCGAGCTCGTCGAGCCTCGTTTGGCCCTGGAAGCCGCTGGCGCCATTGTTACCATCGTCGGCATTGACGATAAGGCAAAATTAAAGATTCGTGGCAAGCGTGGCTTGGACGAAGGCAATTCGGTCAAAGCCGAAGAGCTCGTCGGCGATGTGACCGCGGAAGATTTCGACGCGCTCCTGATCCCCGGTGGCCAGTCCCCAGGGTTTCTGCGCACCCACGCTGATGTTCGGCGTTTCGTGCGCGAATTTGATGCGGCCAAGAAGCCGGTGTTCAGCATTGGTCATGGCCCACAGATCTTGATTTCAGCTCAATCGGTTCGTGGTCGCCAATTGACGGGATTGTTGGCGATCGCCGACGATATCCGCAATGCAGGTGGCTTGTATCGCGATCAGCCAGTCGTGACGGATGGTAACTGGATTACCTCGCGCAATCCACACGATTTGCCGCAATTCAATCGCGCGATTATCGAGAAGCTCGTTTCGATTACGAGTGGTGTGTAGTCGGCTCGCAGTTGCTGGCGTCGTTCGCGCTGGCTTTGCCGGCGAACGAGCTCTCGGCGCTCTGAAGCTGGTGTAACGCGACGGCGAAGCATCGCAGCTTTTGCAAGGACATCTACAGGCATCATGCTTCTTATATCGGCGCTTGCAGCCGATTTGTGAAGAGTGATGCCTGTTGCGTTCTTCGCCTTGACTCTAGAGTCGCACGCCTGGTAGGCTGGGGACAGAAGTCACCTGCTGCTAAGGCGGGAGACTAGTCAACACGGAGGTAGGCGAACATGGCTGTTCCCAGTGCGGTGAAGGTCTTGATTGTCGAAAGTCAGTCGCTGTTTGGCAAGGCGCTGGCGCATTTGTTGGCCTTAGATCGCGGCTTAGCGATTGTGGGCGACACGGAAGCTCTGACCGTTGAGGCGATTGAGCAGTATCAACCCGATGTTGTGCTCGTTGATTTAGACGATCCCGGGTTTGAGTTAGAAGGCGCGATTACGGCTGTACGTCGGGTCTTTGCCGAATTGCGGATCTGTGTCATGTCGATGCACCTCAAACCTGAAGTGATGCAGCGTTGCCTTGCGGCCGGGGCCGATGGGTATGTCGCGAAAGATGTCGCCCCAGCGGAACTCAGTCGAGCGATTCGCTCGATCTGTGAAGGGTCGTCGTATGTGGATCCGCGTGTGGCTGGTGGCGTCTTGCGCCGCCGGGGTGGCGGAACGGGTGATTTGCGCGAGCAGTTTTCGACGCGTGAACTCGAGATCGTGCGTTTGATTGCCGAGGGGCTGTCGAATAAGGAAATTGGCCAGCGATTGTTCTTGACCGAAAAAACGGTCAAGAACCATACTAGTCGCATTTTCACCAAGCTCAACGTGGTCGCTCGGACGCAGGTCGCGGTCCATGCGATCCGCAGCGGCCTCGCTTAGGGGAGGCTCATGCCGTGGCAGCGTTGACGAGATAGCCGCCTAGGGCGATGTTGTTGCCCTGGGCGTTGACATCGACGCCACCTTGGCCGTTCGTGCTCAACGTCGTTTGTAGATTGCCTCCGTTCATTGCCTGGGCATTAAAAATCAGCGAGTTGCCGTTGTCGGTGACCGACAGCTCCGGGTTGAGAGTGATCGTTTGATTCGGGGCGAGCTGGGTTGTGATATTGCCTTCGCTGAGGCTGGCGGTGCCGTTGGCGTTGAGCGATAGAGCCGTCTGGCCGTTATTCATCGTGGCGGTGATCGACTGGTTCATCGTCACTCCTTGCGCGTTCGGCGTACTGGCCTGCGAGCTGAGTTGGAACCCCCCAGCGATGCTTGGGGCGCAGAGCAGGTCGCGATGGCTTTGCATATTATCCCAGTGGGCGCTTTCCATCATGCCATTGCTGGTGGTCCCGTTGATGGCATCGTGGGGATCGCCTGTGGACGAGAGATTGATTTGTTGGAAATGGGTGCCACCGCCGTTCGTGGGCGAGGCTCCAGAGGGCAGTGCTCCGCAGAATGGCTGAGTTTGTCCGGCTGACTGGCCGCCGAAGTACTGCGCGATGGCACCGGAAATCGCCGCGAAAAGACCTGGCGGGACTCCTTGGCCCAAAAAATTGGAAGACCCCATACTCCCTGACGGGAACGTCACGTTTTGCATTTGCGAACCGTCGTTCTGGAATCCCATTCCAGGCATGGTTTGGAAAGGATCATCCCACGGCGCGAAGTTGTTGTCGTTGGTAAGGGGAGTGGCGAAAGAGTCTTGTTGATTTTGGTTTTGGTTCAGGTTGAGGAAGGCGTTGGGAAACAGGTTGGCATTCATCACATTCTCTCCATACAGATGCTTGTGATGGATGCATCACGTCCGAGGCTTAGGGCGACAAGGGGTCGGCTGGTGGGTGCACGGGACTAGGGGGTGCTGCCGGCGCTGAGTGAGAGACCGGGGCTTCGTGGGCGGCTTGTTCCATGGTGTGCACGAAGCTGGCTGAGGTTTGGCGCACTTCGCCAATAAATCGACCGACCTGCCGCGCAATTTGCGGCATACGTTCTGGGCCGAAGACGATCAGCGCGACGCCGCTCAAGAGCGCCATATCAGGGAAAGAGAGCATAGGGGGCCTCGATTCGAGAAGATCACGGCAGGAATAGCATTCTTCGCCTATGGAAATTTTGGCAGTTGCCGATAGTTATACTGCGTGCAGCCACAGATCGATTTTCTGGTGCCTAGGTGGGGGAGGAGAAAAACGTCTGTGGCCGCCCGCAACCCCCTTACGAGAGCGTTCGGATTTTTTGAAGGTCTGGTCAGAAGACGTTGAAGATTATCTACACCCATGCTGACCGTGTAGAGACGCTCGCCTCTGGTGCGGCGTTGCGCAAGATACTCGGTCGTTTCGTGCATCATCGCGTGTTTTGCGAAATGTCCAGCAGAGATCGTGCGGGCAATGTCTTTTTCTCGACCAAAAATACCTTTGTGGTTGGGACTATCGATGTCATCAATCGCGTCGAATTACAGGTTATGATTTTTGACCGAGATCATGCCGCGCACTCGGTGGAAATCCTCAATCCAGCGACTCTGCGCGTCTATGAAGAAGAATGCGGGAAAAGCTTTGCCGTTGCTTTCGTGAGCGAACCATCTCCAGGGATTGAATCTCGCTGTTATTTGCGTGATGATGGCCCTGATGAAGGCAGTTTGCAGCGCAAGACCGAGTTGGAGCGGATTTCTTTGCCCCAACTGTTCGAATATTTGGAAGATTTGACCAATACCGATGCGATTGGCAACGTGATGGAAGTTTTGGCGGCTTGGCCGCCACCTCATGAACATTGACATCATCTCGCTGTTCCCGGAGATGTTTGCGCCTCTGATCGGCCTGTCGATTATTGGTCGCGCGGTTGAGCGTGGTTTAGTGACGGTGCGCCTGCTCAACCCACTCGATGCCTTGGTCGGCTCCGCGCGGGCAGATGCGCCACCGTATGGCGGCGGTCCGGGCATGGTGATGTGCCTGGAACCGTTGGTGGCAATTCTCGATCGCATTCTTGAGGAAGCACCCCCCGACGAACGTCGCCTCATTGTGCTGACGACGCCTGCCGGGCAGTTATTTACGCAGCCGATGGCGCAACGCCTCACGAGCTTCGACCGGATCATTTTTCTCTGTGGGCATTACGAGGGGATCGATGAGCGCATCAGCACGCTCTACCCTTGCGAAGAGTTGAGCGTGGGTGATTTTGTTCTGACCGGCGGTGAGATTCCGGTGATGCTCATGCTCGATGCGACGGTGCGCCTGCTCAGTGGGGCAATTACGGAAGAGTCCTTGCACAGCGAATCGTTCGGCTCCGAGGGTCTCGACTATCCTGCCTATACGCGCCCCCCGCGCTTTCGCGGAGTCGATGTTCCGCCGGTCTTGCTTTCGGGCGATCATGCGGCGATTGCAGCGTGGCGACGCGAGCGTTCGCGCGAACGGACGCGCTTGCGTCGTCCCGATCTTTTGTGAGCTAGGCACCTGCGGCGCACCACCGAGTATGCTTGATTGCCGCTAGCTCTTGCTTCGTCTGCTCGAGGCGTGGTATCATGCCGGGGTTGCCCTACTGGGGACCTATTGTCGAGAGAGCTATGTGATGAACGTCATCGATCTGATTCAGCAAGAACAAACGAAAGCTTCCGTTCCAGATTTCCGTCCTGGCGATACGGTGAAAGTCCACGTCAAGGTCGTTGAAGGCGGGAAAGAACGCATTCAAGTCTTCGAGGGTGTGGTAATCGTACGTGAAGGCGGTAGTTCGGCTGAATCGTTCACGGTTCGTCGCGTCGCGCATGGCGTCGGTGTTGAGCGGACCTTCCTGATCCATAGCCCGCGGGTTGACAAAGTTGAAGTAACCAAGCGTGGCATTGTGCGTCGGAGTCGTCTCTATTATCTGGCGGATCGTATTGGGAAAGCCGCTCGCATCAAAGAGCGGAAGCCTGTCCGGGCAAGCGCGTAACGCGCCCCAGTGACCCCACTCCAACTCTTACTCTTCATCTGCGCACTCATCGCCCTACGTTTTGCCCTCGGTCTTCCGGTGGCTCATGGGTATATGCGCACTCGTTTTGCGCATTGGGATTATGAGGGTTTCGTTTTTGTGCTGCGCGAGTATCTTGAAGCGTTTATCGTTGCGGGTTTTGTCGCGCTCTTTTTGATCACGTTCGTGGTCCGCACATTCTACATTCCATCGGGCTCGATGGAACCTACCTTGCAAATTCGCGATGTGTTGTTGGTGAACGAATTCGAGTATCGTTTTACCCATCCCCAGCATGGCGATATCGTAGTTTTCAAGCCGCCGATTCCTTCGCCGAGTGATTTCATCAAGCGCATCATCGGTTTGCCAGGAGATACACTTCGCGTGC
The DNA here is from genome assembly GCA_903829325.1 of uncultured bacterium. Classification (GTDB taxonomy): domain Bacteria; phylum Vulcanimicrobiota; class Vulcanimicrobiia; order Vulcanimicrobiales; family Vulcanimicrobiaceae; genus CAIKPM01. The sequence continues at coordinate 10,361 of CAIKPM010000007.1, read as the reverse complement.
AAGACGGGATCGTGTATCGCAACGGTAAGGCATTAATCGAGCCATACATTGCCCAGCATCCGGCGTACGATCTCGAAGTGAGAAATTATGGGATTTATGTTGATGGGGTCCGTCTGGAGCCAGATTCGGCCAATATTCCCCCGCGCTCGCAATGGACCGCTCCGGATCGCATCCCCCCGAATTGTTACCTGATGTTCGGTGATAATCGCAATGACTCGGAAGATTCGCATATCTGGGGCTTTGCTCAGGCCGGTGGGACTTTTGCGACTGGACCGCTCCAAGGCCAGCATGCACAATTTACCGGGCACGCATTTTTCCTGTTTTATCCATTGAACCATCTGCACTTGTTACGCTAATTCGGCAGGTTGCTAAAATGGAGCAGCGTGATCCGCATATCCAGTGGTTTCCCGGCCATATGGCTGCCAGTTTGCGGCGTATGGAAGAGCGTCTGGCGGTTGTCGACGTGGTCGTGGAAATTGTGGATGCCCGCTTGCCGCGGCTGAGTGCGAATCCAGCACTCGAACAGATTGCGGCTCGGAGGCCCTGGGTTCGGGTGTATTCTCGCGCTGACTTAGCAGACCCGACCATTACCGCAGCGTGGGTTGCAAGCAAACCGGCTGGTCAGGTCGGTAGTATCGCGATCGACGGGAAGCGCCAGGGCGATCTCAAGAAATTGATCATGCTGCTCGAAGGCTCGTTTCAAAAAAAAGGCACGGGTCGCATCATGATCGTGGGAATTCCCAATGCGGGGAAGTCAACGGTGATCAACGGTTTAGTGGGACGCAATGTTGCTAAAGTTGAGAATCGAGCGGGGGTAACGAAATCCTTGCAGTGGTTTCGGGTATCGCCACGTTTGGAGTTACTCGATTCGCCCGGTATTTTGATGCCGAAAATTGTGACTGAAACGGGACAATGGATGTTAGCGTTGACGGGGGCGCTGCCGCGTGAACGCTACGATGCGCGCACGGTCATCGAACGTATCCACCAGTATTGGACCGAGCACCACGGTACCGCCGGCATCCCCAGCGAAACGCTGCCCACTCTCGAGGAATTCGCGGCGCAGCGCGGCTTTCGCCGCAAAGGCGATCACTTGGATCTCGATAATGCGACGCGCCAATATCTCAAGGTCTTTAACGAAGCTGGGTTTGGACGCTATAGCTTTGAGCAGCCCGAGGCGTGAAAGGGCTTGTGCTGACGTCTACTGAGGGTGAGCGCTTAGAGGGCTTGCATCGGTTCGAACGGGCATATTGGGCTGAAGGCTGCGTGCGGATTGCTGGGATTGATGAAGTGGGCCGCGGCCCCTGGGCGGGTCCGGTGGTAGCTGCGTGTGTGGTGATCGAGGCGCCGCTTCTGCTTGCGGGCCTGAGCGATAGTAAACGTGTTCCCGAGCGCCGGCGCGAACTTTTGGCCGAGCAAATCGCCGCGCAAGCCGCGTCATACCATATTGCGAGCGCGAGTGTGGCCGAAATAGATCGACTCAATATCGGCGTTGCGACGAAATTGGCGATGGAACGTGCACTAGCCGGGGTCGCTGTAGTGCCTGATATCGTTTTGGTCGATGCCGTCCACTTGCCGACCTACGCTGGTCGGCAGCAGGCAATTATCGGCGGCGATGGGCTCAGTGCGGTCATTGCTGCGGCTTCGATTGTTGCGAAGGTATTCCGCGACCGACTTCTGTGTGAGCTGGATCAAGCATATCCGCTGTACGGCTTCGCGCGCCACAAGGGGTATGGCACTGCGGCGCATATGGCAGCCCTGCGCGCGCATGGGCCGACCATTGAGCATCGTCGTAGCTTTGCCCCGATTCGTGCGTTGTGCTCGTGAAGAGCACAACCGAACGTGGGCTTGCGGCTGAAGAACAAGCCGCCATACTGCTGCAGACTCAGGGCTATGAGATCTTGGCTCGCAACGTACGTACCCCCGAAGGTGAGCTTGATATTATTGCCCGGGAGGGGGCCGTCGTGGTCTTTGTTGAGGTCAAGGCTCGTCAATCGTACCGGTTTGGTTCAGCGTTGGCGGCCGTCGATCGCAAGAAACGACAACGCATCCGTCAAAGTGCCGCCAACTACATGCAGTTTTTCCCGCAAGGTGCGTCGACGATGATCCGATTTGATGTGGTCACCATTGAAGCTGGTGTTGCGAGGGTGTTGCGCAATGCATTCTGAGCAAATGTTGCGTCCGACTTTGGCCGAGCTTCTGCAAGCGAATCCCCTGTCAGTGTCTCGCGCTTTGGCGCTGGGTTCTCGCTTGTTTGCCGAGCTTGAAGCGCTGCACTGCCAGGGAATCGTGCACGGTCATCTGAGCTTGGCAAGCGTTTCTGTCGACCATGACGACAACATGAGCTTGGGTGAGGTGAGCTCCTCAGCTGGCGGTGACGTTGCGGGTGATATCTACGCCGCCGGTGTGCTGTTGTATGAACTCTTGACTGGAGCCGCGCCTTTCCCCGACGCGGGGTTCGAAATGCCGATCCCCCCGCGCGCGCTCAATGTGCAGATTCCTAGCCCCCTTGAGCGTGTCGTGCTGGCCTTGCTTGATACGCCGGGTACGACGCGTTTCGCTTCAGCCCAGGCGGTGCTCACGGCGTTGGAATCGCTCGAGCCCTTGGCTGAGGATGTCGCGCTTCCGAACGAAATCAGTGCGCGCGCGCAAACAGAGCGTCCGCAGTCTTCCCAGCGTCACACCAAAGGCGCGTTCGCGCATCTGGTCACCGCCATGTTGGCGGTCAATCGCGGGCAATATGCCGAAGCGGTGCCGCTGTATCGTGCGGCGCTAGAAGAATTTCGCCAGCTCAATAAGACCAGCGAGATTTTGCACGTTGCGCTGTTGTTGGGCGAGAGCGTGTATAGAGCGTGTGTCGAGGGGCTTGCGCCGAGCTTGATCGATCCCGAATTGTTGAGTTTCACGCGGGTTGCCCTAGCCGAAGGCGGACGTATTGCTCAAGCCGAGGATCAGCGTGAAGCCTTCAGGGAATGCGAACGCTTGGCCAACGCCCTCGAGGCGCTCCAGACGCAATTGTAAGCCTGAGTTTAGGTGCACGGCAGCATCGTGGTGATGCTGCTCGGAGTTACCGTGATTGCCCCACATTGATCGGTGCGGTAGATCCGCGCCCCGATTGCGCGCAGACGAGCTAGTGTTGGCGCAGCGGGATGGTGGAAGAGGTTATGTCGGCCGACGCTGATGAGTGCGATCCGTGGATGGACGGCTTCGAGGAACTCAGTGCTAGAAGCGTAGGCGGAGCCATGATGGCCGACTTTCAGGACATCCGCGCGGAGATCGGTCCTTTGTGCGAGGAGCTGGCTTTCTGCTTGGAATCCCGCATCGCCGGTGAAGAGCATGCGAAAATGCTGGTAGCAGAGCATCGTTACGATTGAATTTTCGTTGATGTCGTTGCGTCCACCGTGAAAAAGCCGAAGCTGGGGAGCTAAAATCCGCAGGGTGACTCCGTCGTCAAACGACAGCTCTGCTCCGCGCCTGGGGAAGATGCGCGTGACCTGCGTCAGCGAGGCTTGGTGAATACCGTCTTGGTAGGCGGTACCGGCGTATGCCTGACCGCTATCGAGAAAGAGTGTTACTGGCAGGGTGCGGATAAGGGGGGCGACGCCGCCTGCATGATCGCCGTGAGGATGGGTGAGCAGCAGCAGATCGATCTGGCTAATCGCTTCGCTCTGCAGAAACGGCAGAAATACGCCTGCCGCTGCGATCTCTGCGGGTGATTGGGCGAGATGTTGCGCATGCAGCTCAAGGCGACCACCGGTATCAATGATGATGGTATGCCCGTGAGGTGTTTGAACAACGATGCCATCGCCTTGCCCCACATCGAGCATCGTGATTCGTAGTTCGGGCGTTCTGGTAGAGCTGGTGAGCACGACCATAACACCCGCCCCGAGCAGCGTGCTGATCGCCAGCCGTTGTCGCAAAACCACGCTAAAGGCGTAGGTGAGGAGCCAGTCTTGCCGTCGCTGGTCGAGGTGAGGATATATTTCCCGGACGAGACCGACGAGGCTCGTACTGATGCGTGGTTGGATCAGCCAACCACAGAGCACGAGTGCGATTTCATAGCCAATCACGCTCCACAGCGCTGGCGTATGGATATGCAGGGCCGAGAGCGGGAGGTGGGCGCACCACCGCACCAGGGCCAACAGAATCCCCAGCGCGAGATGCAAGAGCGGCTGCATGACAGCGCTGATCACGCTGCAGTGCAGAGCAATACCGATGAGCAGGCCGGGTGCGAGCGCCAGGCAGAGCAATGCCAGGGGAATTGCGAGACAATTCGCGAGCGGAGCACTGAGGGAAATCTGATGAAACTGGAGGGCGATGAGCGCCCAAGTCCCGATTTGTGCAGCTGTCGTCACTGCTAGCGTTTTGGCGAGCCAGTGATGCAGGCGCAAAGGCCGCAAAGCTTGCTCGAGTAGTTGCGTGCCTGCGATCAGCGCAAACACACACGAAAACGAGAGATATAACGAAATTTCGCCTACGGCACTCGGATTGCAACTGAGCGTAATCACGAGCGCGTAGCCCAGGGTGCGCAGACTCTGCCCGGTAGTGCCGAGCATTTCGGCACAGAGAAACACGCTGATCATTGTTGCCGCGCGCACACTGGGAATATGCGTATTGCTGATCACGCAGGCGCACCAAGTCAGTAGCATTGTTGCCGCTGCGGCCCAGCCGCGCTCGATGGTGAGCAGGCGCAAAACCAAGCGCACGATCGCTGCAAAAAAACCGAGATGCAGGCCGGCGGTCACCAAGAGATGACTCGTCCCCGTTCGACTAAATGCGGTGCTATCTTCGATGCTGAGCGCATGGTGATCGCCCCAGAGCATGCCCGTGAGCAAGGCCGCTTCATCGCTAGGGAAGCGCGAGCTGATGCTGCTCTGAGCCCAGAGGCGGAAGCGCGCCGGCCAAAAACGCCAATCTGCCGGATTGCCTGGGCGGCTTGCTAGAACGTGCAGCTTCACGAGATTGCCACTCAGACCGCGTTGGGCGGCGAGCTGCTGGGGCGAAAACGCTCCCGGGTTACGGGCTGGTTCAAACGGTTCGCAGACAGCACGGATGAGCAGCTGATCGCCTGGGTTGAAGGCTGTCGTAGGGATAAAGGCTGTGTAGCGTTGATGGGCACTATCTTCGAGCGTGAGTCGTTCGCCGCTTGGACTGCTTTCGCGTTCGAGCAGGGTCGTGCTGAGAGTAACCGACTGGCTTGCTAGCTGGCGGGGAGTTGGCGTAGGCAGATGACAGAGTAGTGTGCTCGCAAGGGCGAGGCACAAGAACGCCCGAACTGCGAGGGCCAATCGTCGTTGATCCACACCTGCTGATCACGCGTTGGCACTGTTACACTAGGGGGACATCGTGCGGATTTTGATCACGGGCGGAGCGGGATTTATTGCTTCGCACATTGCCGAGGCCTATATTGCGGCGGGGCACGAGGTGCTCATCGTCGATAATTTTTGGTCGCATGGTGGCGCGCGGCGCGAGCATGTGCCGCCCCAGGCACGACTGGTTGAGCTCGACATCCGCGATGCGGCTTTAGCGCATGTGTTTACCGCTTTTCAACCTGAGATTATCAGCCATCATGCGGCGCAACACAGCGTCGCGATCGGTTCGCGTGATCCTGAATTCGATGCGAACGTGAATGTGCTCGGCTTGCTCAATGTGCTCAATCAAGCCGTCCGCGTTGGTGTGAAAAAATGCATTTTTGCTTCGAGCGGAGCCACGTTTGGAGAGCCCGATCAATTGCCCATGAATGAAGCGACGCCGCAACGGCCGGCTTCGCCATACGGCATCACCAAAATGGTCACCGAGCATTACTTGCGTTTTTATCGCCAAGAACACGGTCTGGATTTTACTGCTTTGCGGTATGGGAATGTATACGGTCCGCGCCAGGATCCCAACGGAGAAGCCGGGGTGATCTCGATTTTTATCGGAAAATTTCTCGCTCAACAGGGTGTACGCATCGATTCGGATGGCGAGCAAACGCGTGATTATATTTACGTGGGCGATGTCGCTCAGGCCAATATCGCTGCATTGACGCGCGGCGGCGGTGGCTGCTATGTGATTGGCACCGGCATTCGTACGAGCGTGAATGAGATTTACCGCGCCTTAGTCGAGGTGACGGGCTTCCCGGCGCCGGTGACTCACGCGCCGAAGCGTGCTGGCGATGTGCGCGCCGCGCAATTCGATGCGAGCCTGGCACAGTCGGAATTACAGTGGCAACCGCAGACCGATTTGCTGAGTGGAATGCGTGCGACGGTTGCGTATTTCCGAGGTCTGTTGGCTCAATGAGGTCGATTGCCGTGGTGCTTGGCACCGCGCGTACCCCGTTTGGGCGTCTCGGTGGCGCGCTTGCAACGCTCTCAGCACCGACGCTCGCGGCGGTTGCGATGCGTGCGGCGCTAGAACGGAGTGGCGTTGACGCGACTGATGTCGAGCATGTGGTGCTGGGTCAGGTGCTCCAAGCGGGAGTAGGTCAGGCGCCGGTGCGTCAAGCCTTGCTCAAGGCGGGGTTGGCAAAAACTACTACGGGCGAAACGGTGAATAAGGTGTGCGCCTCGGGTTTACTCGCGGCGGTATGCGCAGCGCGGCTTATCAGCGATGGGGACGCCTCGGTTGTCCTGGCCGGTGGGATGGAGTCGATGAGCAACGCCCCCTATCTCTTGCCAGGGGTGCGCAAGGGGTATCGCTTGGGGCATGGAGTCATGCAGGATGCGATTCTGCAAGATGGCCTCACCGATGCGTATTTGCAGTTGAGCATGGTGGGGATGGGGGCCAAAGTTGCCGCCGAGTTTGGCCTCTCGCGCGCCGAGCAGGATGCGTTTGCTTTGGCGAGCCACGAGCGTGCGGCCGAGGCTGCGCGTTCGGGGCGTTTAGCGGCGGAGATTGTTCCGCTGCACATCGTCGAAAAGCAGCTCGATCGCTTGTGGCTACCCGTTTTGCCGCAGATTGCCGTATCGCAGCCGCTCAGCGCGCATCAGGCACCGTCGGAGATGCAGGTCCCATATGCGCGTTATATGCCGTTTGAGACGGGCGATGTGCCTACGCGGTTGATCGAATACGATGAGGCGGTCCGAGCGGACGCGTCGTTGGCTGCGCTCGCAAAGCTATCGGCGCTTGATATCGGCGGGACGGTCACCGCTGGAAACGCGCCTGGGCTTAGTGATGGCGCTGCGGCTTTGGTTTTGGCGCATCCTGACTGGGCGCGCGAGCACGAATTGACTCCGCTTGCCGAGTTGATCGATCATGCCACGGTCGCGTGGGATCCGCCGTACTTGCCGTTGACTCCGGCGTTCGCGGCTCAGCGCTTGTTAGCGCGGCATGGTTTACAAGCGAGTGATATTGCCGTGTGGGAAATCAACGAAGCTTTTGCGGCGGTTGCGCTGATTGCGGCGCGCGAGCTTGGTATCGCGCCGGATGTCATGAATCGGCACGGCGGCGCGATTGCTTGCGGGCACCCGCTTGGCGCGTCAGGAGCGCGGATTCTCGCGAGTGTGGTGCACCAATTGCGCGCGCGGGGCGGCGGCTGGGGGATTGCGGCGATTTGCAGTGGAGGTGGGCAAGGTGACGCGGTTTTAGTGCGGGTGCGCCATTAAACTCTTCTTGCTGCGGATATTACAGGGCGTTTTATTTGTCTGCTTGCTCGGCGTCATGTATGGGGTGTATAGGGCTGGGAGCCGGCTGGTTAGCCACGGTTTCGAGGTTCAGCGTCCTTTGGTTGCACCGACTGCTCGCGTTCTGAGCGCTGCCGAGGTTGCGTCGCAGAGCCGCTTGCTCAACCTCCGCTTGCAAGTCCTCCAGGCATTGTTGGCGAGTCAGAGCAAGCCGGTGTTGTTGCCGAGCAAGCTGTTGCAGAGGACGACTTCACGAGCGTACGAGGTGTTGCTTGCGAACATCAGTGCACGTCGCGGCGGCGTCGTTCGTTTCTCCGACGGAGCAACATTTACGATTGCCCCGCATTATTTATTACACGATGTCTACGTTACGGTTGCCTTAAGCACGCCGGCGATTGCTGAAAGTCGCGCTTTGATTCCGATTAGTGAAGCGATGCTGATCGCTTTCAAGCCTGTAGTTGATTCGGTCGCATATGCCCCCGCGCCGAGCGCTCGCTTTGCGCTTGGTGCTTATGCGAGTTTCCCCTTAAGTGCGATGCAGCGGCGGAGAGTGGGCTCACATTTAGCGACGTTTGTGAAGCACGTATATTTGGGCGATGGCACGTCAACCGATTTTGAGCAGCCGGTCGATCGCGTGGGGCGTGTGGTGGTGGCTGATTTAGCGGCGGAGCATGTGGTAAAGTTTTTGGCTAGGTACCGGGGGACGTTGGTTGTGTCGCTGCAGCGGGTGCGCTAGCGAAAAGTGCTTGGTTTTTTTCAATATCGTCGAAGTACAGTTTCGCATACTCCTCGTGCGCTTCTCTGAAAACGTAGGCATTTAGTGGATGTGTTAGAGTGGGTTGTAGCTTGAATAGTGTGTCGATGTGATGTTCGCGTTCGATGTGAGTTTTGATCATCGCGAGCAAATTTTCATTGCTATAGGGTGTTTGCGTTCTGATTATCATGCTCGCTTGTTCAGCCAGCAAAGCGCAACGCATATATGCCTTGGGGAGTTCACGACCCGGCTCGTGACACGCGGAGAGATGTGTAGCGGGATGCGTGGCAGGGTAACTGGCGATTGCGCTGGTTAATTTGTTCAACATTAATGGTGTTAGCGAGTCGTCTAATTCGACAATTTTTTTGAGTGCTTGTAGGTAAGCCATATGCATTGGCGTTGTTTTCGCGTGCGCCTGTATTGTATTGATCAGCATGGGCATATATTTGTATTGTTGATCCAATGGTAGCTTTGGTATGCCTTGCGGATTTTGACCAAACCTTGTAAGGATGGTTTCTGTAATGGAAGCGGCCTGGTATTCATTTGATTCAGGAATAAATTTTAACTGGTGATCAATAAAACAATACAGTTTCTCATTGAGCTCTTCATGATAGGGGAGTACCAATGGAATGGATTTTCCAAGGTAGCTAGCTAGAAATTCTTTTTTAGTGACCTTTGCAATTGCTTCTAATGGGGCAATGAGCTCTTGACGTGCAATATTGGAACAGTCCATTAGGCCACTTGTTACCAATGTGTAAGCGTCGATGAGGGATAATATCGCGGCTTCGTTATCTTCGGCGGCTTTCTCTAGTTGTTCAGGCAAAATGTCAACTTTGTCTAGCCAAGCCATACGTAGCTCCGGAGGTTCTATGCCGTCAATCGTTTGTATTATAACGCTGCGCTTGGCGCTATCTGGAACTTTCTTTCTAGCCTCACTTTTATGTAACAGTTCAAGCATTTGGGCTACTATAGTAGGCAGCATTGTTGACTTATAGTTCGGATTTTCTGCTAAAATCATCAGTGCATTGAATTTGCTGTGGATGCTATCCATGCAGATTGCATCAATAATTAAGGGCTGATATGCCTCTTCAATTGCGTTGTGATTAGTTTCTTTGTAGTATTGAATTGCTTGCAGTTGTATGCGAGCAGATTGTGTCTGAGGCTGCCAAGGCGGCAATAGCTCCGATAGAGCAGCGTACTCTGGGCCGTGTTGTGGTACACTCAGATAAAGTCGGTCGATGAATTCAGAGGGTAGGTCTGCTAGGAAATTGTGTTTTTTATCACTTGGTGTGCTGGATGTCTCGGTTGCTTCCTCACGTAGATACGTTGAAATCTGCTCAGGTGCTGGCAATGTAACGCTCGGTGACAAGGATGCCGCCGGATCATCTAGATTGTGCTCTCCAGCGCAAAGGTGCATAAACGATGGCGAAGACTTTGAACGACCCAATGACTTACGAACAGTTGGCGTTCTAAAAAGCTGACTCAACGCTAGATCAAGTACCTTGTCTTGTTGCTCACGAACACTGGAAGGTTGTAGATCAGCCATCGTGGTTGGCGGCGGATGCACCGCCGCAATGATTGCAGAATTATCAAGGCACACCCAGGCTCGAAACTCAGCTGAGGGCTCTTTGACCGGGTAAGAATTTTGAGTTCCAGACACGGAGACAATCCGTTCTATGCGGTCTTGTTTCCAAGCTTCAGACGGATTGGAGCTGTTTCCGGCGTCATGAGTTGTGTTTTGGAGGCTCGGACAGCTCAACGTACGGCGGTCGAGCCGGCGCGCCGAGGTAACCCCGAGTTCTTGACGAGGTTCTAATGAGCCACCCATGTCATCCTGATTTCGCGATAAATGTAACAAAATCTTAGCTGATTTTCGTAAGCATTCAAGCTTGTGAGATGGCCCCGGTTAGCGTGACACCAAGTTAAGCCTGGCGAAGTATCCAGGCAGCGAGGTGCAACATGCCATCGAGGCGATCATTCTCTCAAGAGTTCAAAGCCGATGCCGCCGG
>CAIKPM010000006.1 GCA_903829325.1 uncultured bacterium | reverse complement strand
GCGTATTTGAGTTTGCCGGCGAGAGCCATCGGCTACGGAGCCGAGGCGGGAAAGCAGGGCGTTCGGCGAAGCCCTAGGGCCGTAGGGGGTGCAAATCCTCGTTACCGTTTTCGGTGCACTTTCTCGCGAGCGTTTCCAAGCGCCCATCGTAATGCGCAACAATCGCCGCTTGTCCAGGCGCGGTAATTCGCATCGGCCCCAGAATGCTCACCGTGCCGCGTCCGCCGGCCTGAGCGTTGCTCACATTGAGCAAAAATGCTACCGGATGACCAGCGCTATCGACATAATTTGCATTCCCGACAATTGTGTTTCCATCGGCATCCATCACGTTGAGCGTCAGGCCTTCATTTATCGGCGTACCTGCATTATCAGTAATAGAATTCGTGCTATTACTATTCCAAATTAACGCAGCACTATGCGCAACAGGGTTGCTCGTAAATGCAAAATTATTGCTGTTATTTGCTAGCACAGGGCGCGATGTCGTAAAGCTCGCTAAGACATTTGAATTGCTGCTGTCGATTAATGTAAATGCGAATTTATTAAGCCCAGGCGTTGCGGTGATATCCACGCTGCAGCTCGTGGTGCTGCAATTACTCGGCCCCGCACTCGACGGCGCCCCATTGATCGGGGTGATTGTAACACTCAGTTGACACGTCACACTACTGCAAGCACTCGGCCCGGTAGTCGTGCCCACACTCAAGCTTCTGCGACGCAGGCTTTGCGCAAGCGCGCCATTGCTGGCGGGTGTCGTGGGAAGCACATACGTGAGCCGCACCCGGACTGGCTGCGTGCTCAGCGGCGTAGGCGTAGCGCTAGGCGCGCCTAGGTTCGCAGAGGCCGTCGCCGCCACGGGAGGAATGACCTCCCCCCCCCTGATACGCTCTGCCCCGAACCACCCCCGGCACAAGCCGATAGCGTCAACCCCAGCGCAAATCCCGCTGCCACAAAAACGCGGCGCGCTACTGCTGAAGTTAGCTGAGATAGAGATGGCACGATAGCGGAAACCTCGCGACTGCTAGGTAGGCACTTCTACGAGATCGGCTGGAAAGGAAGAAAAATTACGCGGCACGCAAAGCGCGCTACAGCGCTTTGCGCAAGACGCTGATGTAGTGGTCCAGACTCGCGGCCAATCGCTCGGTCATGAAGTGTCGATATGCGTCGTGGTCGTTGCGCAGCTGCACCGCTTCGAGACCGCTGATATAGTCCAGGCGATGCTCAGGACCGATAACCACGGGCGGATATCCTGACTTGAAGAGCACGAGATTCATCAACAAGCGCGCTGTTCTGCCATTGCCGTCGGTAAAAGGGTGGATTCTCACTAATTTTTCGTGCGCAGCGAACGCTGTCTCGGCGTTCACGGGAGCCTCAGACAACCACCGTCCAAAATCGCTCATGAGCGGCCCGATCTCCCCCGGTGAAGGCAAAATCAGCGACGAGCCACTGATCATCCGCTGGACCTTGCTATAGCTTCCCGCATGGTCGGGGGCACTGCGCGCAAGGAGGAGATGGTGGATCTGGCGCACCGCCATTTCGTGAATCGGCTCGTTGTGCAGAGCCAGCGCACGGATATAATCGAGAGCGTCTTTGTGTCCAACCGCTTCCATGTGATCACGTAACGGTTTGCCGCTGACCGTGAAGCCTTTTTCAAGGACGATCGCCGTCTCGCTCCGAGTGAGCGTGTTGCCCTCGATCGCGTTCGACGTATACGTAAGCTCGACGTCGTACCAACGCTCAAGCTCAATGATACTCGCACGGGTCAGCGGGCGAAGTTGGTCGAGTTCGGTTTTTTGCGCGGCAAGGTGCTCGTCGATCGTCATCGCCGCTAGTTTACTCCAGCACGGTGCGGTATACCGCCGCTGTGCGCGCCGCCGCTTCCGCCCAAGAAAAACGACGATAGGCAGCCTCCCGCCCACTCTGGGCGCCGGCAATCGCCTGGGCGGGATTGGCCAGGATCGTATCTAGCGCAGCCGACCAGGCGGCCACATCATCGACCGCAAGAATCTGCGCACCATCTCCGGCGACTTCGGGCAAAGCCGACGTATCGGCCACTAACAACGGCACACCCGCAACGACAGCCTGAGCCGCACCAAGCCCAAACCCTTCGTAGCGAGACGGTACGACCGCGACCGCCGCCTGCGCGTACAACTCAAGCAAGTGCTCGCGCGAAATATAGCCTCGGAATTGGACGCGCTCGGCAACACCAAGCGACGCAGCCAAGGCTTGGCACTCCGCGAGATACGGCGTCGGGGGACCACACGAGACTAGCACCGCCTGCCGATTTTCCAGCGCGGCCAAAGCGCGAATGACCACAGCGAGATTTTTGCGCGCTTCCACCGTGCCAACAGCCAAAATAAGCGGCTGCTCGGCCTGCACAATAACATCCACATTGCGAATAACCTGAGCATACTCTTCTGCAACACCAGGATAGACGACATGAACGCTTTGCGGATCAATGCCGGGAAATGAGACTAATTCATCGCGCGAAAAATACGAATCGGTAATAATCGCCGCAGCACGACGATACGCTCCCAACATCCGCTCACCAAAATAATGCCGGGCGTACCAACGAGCGTGCTCTTGCACTCGGAGCCAAGCAACATCGTGCACAGTCACAACCGTCGCGCCGCTTCGGGGCAGGAGCGGCATTGTTCCCGCAGTCGCATGCAATAAGCGATAACGCCGCGCACGTGCAGGCAAGAGCACTTGATCCCACCATACACGTCGATCGAATCGCCACGGGTCACACCGCGACTCCGACAGCACATCGAACGACAAGCCCTGAGCGCGCAACGCCGCAATCAAACCGTGGAGATATTCACCAATCCCCGTCGGTGTTCCACATAATAATTGCCCATCGAGCGCAATATCAGGATGCATCAACGAGCGTGCTCTAGACCAAGTCGCGCCTCGATGCTGGCTGGGTCAGCCGCTAACGCCTGCGCAAAACGTTGCTGCGCGAGCCTGCGTTGCCCTAAGGCTAAGGCGGCATACCCCGCTGAAAGCAACGCGCGCCCCGACAAAGGCGTCAGCAGCACATTTTCCTCAAAGGCACGTTGGGCACGCACCCGGTGGACATGCGCTTGTCCAAGCAAGGCAGCACGATTTTCCAGCACGCCTAAACGCCAGTAGGCATCCGCCTGGGATTCGCGCTGCTCACGACCTGCCAGCTGACGAATAACCTGTTCCTGGAGCACGATCGCGCTCGCCAGATGATGCTGCGCATAGCGCGCCACTTCTTGATTGACGATCTGCATATCGCCGGCGAATAAAGCCGCAGAAAACGCCTGATTGTGGTCGCCTCTGGACAGCGCGAGCTGGGCTTGCAGCGCAGCCTGTTCGTGACCTGGCGGCAACGCCGCAACCAGCGCTTCGGCGCGACCAAGCGACGCGGCCGACGAGCGCTGATCAAGATGAGCAACCGCCAATCTGGCCAAGAAACGCCGCTCGCTCGGCCAGCCACAGAAACGCAACAACCACGCCTGGGGACGACCATCGCTCAGCGCAGGCAGACTCGCAAACAACGAGCCAGGCGCCGCAACATCTTGAGCTAACCAAAGGTGCGTGAATTGGTACGTCCCAAGCCCCACAAGCAACATCCCAAGCACGATCGCGCTCAGGAATTTACGGAAATTAGCTATCGCGTAACATTGCATGCCGAATCGCTTCAAGAGCACGCGGCGAAAGCTCGACAAAGGAAATTCCAAATTCACCAACCGGCGAACTACGCACGACGCTGCCCTGGAGTTCAATCGCATGCGACGCATCGTCGTCGCCAAAGAGTATACGCACGCTGGTATCTTGTGGCACCGCCGTATTTGTCACAAGCAACATACCAGTCTCCGAGAGATTTTCTACCGTACCGACGTGCACAGAACCATCAGCGGTCTGGAACGTGATCGGCAGCGAAACCGAAATACGCGGTGAACGGCGGCGTTCTTGAACATCCATCAATCTATGCAACCTCAGCGAGCAATGTGCGAACAGTAGTCATATTGCGCAGATCGTCTGCGTCGTCACCGGGCGTTTCCAATATCGCCGGCTTCCCTTGCACCCCCGCATGCGCGAGAAGTGCCCGAAACCCAGCAAGACCGATAAGCCCTTGACCAATATGCCAGTGACGATCACGACGGCCCCCGAGGGGAACCTGCGTATCATTGAGATGGAACATCTTGACCCGATCGAGAGATACCTCCCTATCGAGCTCCTCCATGAGTATATCGACCCCTGTTTGCCTATCGATCTGATAGCCCGCCGCCCAGGCATGCGCGGTATCGAGACAGATGCCAACTTGTGGATGGTCGAGCGCACGGAGCAGCGCACCCAATTCTTCAACCTGACCGCCGCATAAATTGCCTGCCCCCGCGCTATTTTCCAAAATGAGCAATACATCGGGAGCAATATCTTCAAGACAAGCACTCAACGCAGTCACCACGGAGGCAAAGCCTTCCGCACGATCCCGCTCACCGTAAGAGCCGAGATGGGTATTCACGTAACGAATCCGCCCAGCCGCAGCTACGGCAAGATCGTGCTTGAGCAAGCGCTTCGAATTACCAACGACGCGTGGATTGTCGCTAGCCAAATTAATCAAATAGGGCGTATGGATAACCGTAGCAACAATACCCGCAGCTTCACGAGCAGACGCAAAGGCGCTCAAAGCACTGGCATCGATCGGTGGCAAACGGAATGCCTTGGGATCACCGCTGAAAAGCTGAATGGCGGAACAACCCAGCCGCTGCGCCGCTGCGATTGCAGCGTCAGGCCCCTTCGTCAAATCGATGTGCGTTCCAAGTAGCATGCAGCTGGTGGTTACACCAGCTGCATGCTCAGCGCCTACCGCTTCGGCGTTTTCGGGATAATGCCCAGATCTTCGTCGACCTCGAGCAGGTCAGGTAGCGATGCATATTCATTCGGTAAGGCGAGAATACTCAGCGACACGTACGTTCCAAGATTTTCGCGTTTTTCCAAAGGAATGAGCGAGCAATTTGCCAGCGTGGTGCGATGCCGGTAGCAACGATACCCTAAACTGCGCAAGAGCTTACGTAATTCGAGACCTTCTTCGATGCGATCATCTTCAACAAAGATCACGGGACGGAAACGTTCGATGGTCTTTTTTGCGCCAAGCAACGCCTTGCGTTCATGACCCTCGATATCGAGCTTGATCAATTCACAGTGCGGCAGATCAAGACTGTCGATTGTTTTTGCTTCGATTGGTTCGCCGAGCTCATAGTGCACCGACAGGCCGCCGGTATTCCACACCGATGAATACGAAGGTCGCTCCATGAACAGCGTCTGTTCGTGATCACTCAGCGCAGCATCATAAACCGTCACGTTCTTGAGCTTGTTGAGCGCGATATTCGAACGCAATAATTGGTTTGCTTGAACCTGCGGCTCGAACGAATGGATATGTCCTTTCGGTCCAACCAACACCGAGAGCGGTAACGTATGCGCGCCGATATTCCCACCAGCTTCAACCACGATCGCCCCAGCGCCGACAAAGCGTGAAACGAGGGTGATTTCACCTTGGCAATATTCACCGTGCATCAACAAAGTTGGGGTTAAAAAGAGGTCGTTCAAGAAAAGATCGAGGTATCCAATCGGTGTGACCGCTCGGACGCTCGAGGCCGGTTTCTCGGAAACGACCAGTTTCTTGCCACGTTTTGCCGGCGCGGCTTTCCAGGTTGCAACGATATCTTTCACCTGGGTCGCAACGGTTTTCCAATCGTTGCGTTCGGGTTGACGCACCAACTTCATACCGGGATACCACGGCGTTTCGTCGGTATCGCGTTGCCATCTCCAATCGGACGCCCAACAGAGCATACCGATACTGCGCACACCCAAGGCACCAGCTAAGTGCAGAGGTGCTGAGCAAACCGAAATGACCCCGTCTAATTCTTGCATCAAGGCAGCTGTGTCGTCGAATGTTTCGAGCTCAGCACTCCAATCTTCGATTGGATATGTGCCCTCAGCTAATTCACGCTGATGGCCACCCTTTTGCAGCGAAATCCAGCGGACGCCCGGCATATCGAGCAATTCGCGCAATTCATCCAAACCAGCAGAACGATGATGATCGTCCATTTGTTCTGGATTACCGCCCCACACTAAGCCAATACGCAATTGGCCTTTACGCGCACCTAATTTGCCCGCAAAATACGCACGACGGCGTGGTTCGCTCGATAAATAGGGTTTCGCCGGAATACTTTCATACGAGGCTCCCAAAACATTGGGCAGACTCATCAGCGGTGCTTGGAAATCGCACGGTGGAACCGGCAACCCGTTCGCGGCGATATGCACATCGGCACCTTCGATCCGGCTGACGAGCGCGGATACTTCGGGTGGACAATGCATATAGATTTCCGCGCCGAGTTGACGCAACAGCGGCAAGTAGCGGCAGAATTGCAAGGTATCACCATTGCCCTGCTCACAGAGCACGAGAATCCGTTTGCCTAGCAATGATTCACCCGACCAGCGCGGCAAATCAATTTTTGCTAAGGGGATGAGATCGGGCACACGCCAGCGCCACTCGTATTCATCCCAGCCACGCTGCCAATTCTTTTGCTGCAGCAGCACGCAACCCAAATTCAGGTGGGCATCGGCGTAATCAGGACGCAGCGCAATTGCCCGCTCATAGCACGCGATCGCTTCATCTAGACGCAGCGTATCTTTGAGCACATTGCCCAAATTATACCACGCCATATCAAAATTGGGCTCAGTGGCTAAGACGTGACGGAATTGTGTTTCTGCTTCTTCTGAGCGGTCCATCGTATGATACACCGTTCCGAGATTATTCCGCGCGAGAGCCGAATTTGGCATCAACGAGACCGAACGCAGATAGGCTTCCAATGCACCTTCTTTATCACCCTGACGCTGTAAAATCAAGCCCAGCATGTTATACAGTTCGCCAACCGCGGGAGAACGGCGAATGGCCAAACGTACTGCGGCTTCAGCTTCAACAAAGCGCCCAAGACGCAGACCACGATCGACATACATCGTAATCATCTGCAGATCGGTCGGATAATAGAGCATGAGTGCATGGAGATCATCCATCATGCGTCCGGCATCACCTAATTGGTCGTATAAATTCGCGCGAAAACGATACGCCGGTTCAAAGAATGGCTCCAAGCGAATCGCTTCGCCGATATACGCAAGCCCCGCAACCGGATCGCCTTGATTCGCCAACACGCGCCCCACCAACGTAAAAGCGACGGCATCTTTTGGATCTTCAAGGAGTTCGTTCATGTATTTTGCAGCGTCGTCATTTCGACCACTCTGCAAAGCCAGATCTACCTCAGAATAGATTTCGGTCCTAGTTGGCATGTTGCACTCCTCGTCCACGACCCTTGACTGCGCGATTCTCACCGCGCAGAACCGGAATTTCGGTCTTCGCCTGCAGCATGTTGCGCAAGTGGCGACCGACGTCATCAATCACATTTGACCAATCGCCTTCGGTTTTTTGGCGGAATAAGGTCATATTTTCATACCAAATCGAGTCTTTGCGATCGATCATCCAGCGCCAATCAGCATCTTGCGCAAGCATCAGCAGCGTCGGTTTGCCCATCGCTCCCGCTAAATGCGCAACAGAGGTATCGACCGTAACAATGACATCGAGATGTTCCATCAATGCAGCGGTATCCGCAATCGTATTGAGCGTTTCCGAGCAATCGATAATATCCATACGTGGCACATGCGCAGCTTGGTTACCCGATTGACGCGACTGGACACTCACAAACAACGCGTCTTGGATTGCGCCTAAGCGACCCAAGAGATCGGCTGGGATCGTCTTACGACGTCCGCGTCGGGCGGCGTGCCAATCAAACAACGCCGGATTACTCGCCCACATTAAGCCAACGCGCAAGGGGTAACGCTCACGGTTATCCCACTGCGGCGCAACTTGGTTGAGATAATTTTGCATGCGCCCCACGCGTTCAGGATTTGTTTTTACATAACGCTGACGCGTAAACGATTCATCGGTGCGTCTGCGGATAACCGCCAAGTTCCCGATGGGAATTTGGTAATCGATTTTCGGCAAAGCATGAATCCAACGATCTGCATCAGGCTGACGCAGAATTCCATAGACTGGAACCGTCGGGAACGAATCGCTAAAGACATCGACTAATTCGAACGAGCTGGCGAGAATAATATTCGCGCCTTCGCGCTGTAATTCGGGGATAATCGAAGCGAACATCAACTGATCGCCCAGACCTTGCTCGGCGTGGATGAACAGCGTCTTCCCAGCTAAGGGCTCACCCTGCCAATCGGGCAAACCGAAATCGTAACGACGCACGTTCGAGAATTCGCCAGCATCGAAACGAGCAGCGTATCCGTCCCACCCTTCGGCCCATTGTCCGAGACGCAGGAGATAATGCGAATGTTCCCATTTCGTCAGAAGCGCGTGCTGACTGCGCACGATCGCCGCCTGAAAATGTTCGCCGGCTTCGTCATATCGATGCAAGGCGGTTAGTGCAATCGCCATACAATGATCGAGCATGCCCGTATGAGGCGCAATAATTTCTAGGCGTTGATAATACTCGAGCGCCTCAGCAAACCGATCGGTCTGCCGCAGCGATTCAGCGAGCATCATCAGCGCATTTGGTTCATCCGGCGCTAAACGCAGGGCCCGACGGGTCATTAAAATGGCGGTGTCGTGATCGCGTCGATCCGCACAGACGCGCGCGATATCGACGAGGATACTCACGTTTTGCGGCGAGAGCGTCAGTGCTTCCCGCAATAATGCTTTAGCTTCGACGAGGCGTCCAGCTTGTGCCGCAACGGCAGCTTTGTTATGGAGCACATCCGGGGCGTAGCGATTGAGTTCTGCAGGCGTACTGATGACCGTTCCTCCACGAAAGCTCTCTTACGAATCAGAGAGGGTTATGGAGTACATCGGCTCGTAGCAACGAAAATTTAGTTCGTATCTCTTGCAAACTACGTCCGTTTGGACGAAACGCGTCTATCCCGCCAGCGCAGGCGTGCGCGGAAGACCGAGTGCATCGAAAAGAGCAGCGTCTTCATCGAGCTGCTGGTTGCGCGTCGTGAGTAATTTTTCGCCGACGAAAATCGAATTTGCCCCAGCCATGAAGGCTAAAATCTGCAGATCGCGCCCGAGCTGACGGCGCCCGGCCGAAAGTCGAACGCGTGCACGCGGCAAGGCGATGCGCGCAGTCGCGACCATGCGCACGACTTCGAGCCCATCAATTTGCTCGCGCTCACCCATCGGCGTGCCCGGCACGGCGACGAGCGCGTTAATCGGCACGCTCGTTGGCTGTGGGGTACGATCAGCAAGCAGTGCGAGCATGGCAACACGGTCGCGGCGTGATTCGCCCATCCCGAGAATGCCACCGCAGCATAAGCCGATTCCCGCGGCATCAACCGCGTCAAGGGTCGCGAGGCGATCTTCGTAACGGCGCGTCGAGACAACCTCGGGGTAAAAATCCGGCCCGCTATCGAGGTTATGGTTATACGCGGTCAGGCCGGCTTCGGCCAGCCGCTGCGCCTGCTCGGGCGTCAACATACCCAGCGTCGCGCAAGCTTCCATGCCGAGCTCGCGGACGCCACGCACCATCGCGAGCACCGCATCAAAATCAGCCCCATCGCGTACGTTGCGCCAGGCAGCGCCCATGCAAAAGCGCGTCGCACCACCGGCTTGGGCATCACGCGCGGCGCTGAGCACCGTCTCGACCGAGAGCATTCGCTGGGCATTGACATCGGTATCGTGCCGCGCGGACTGCGGACAATAGCCGCAATTTTCAGGGCAACCGCCGGTTTTAATGCTCAGCAACGCCGCTTGCTGAATATCGTGCGGATCGTGCTGTTCACGGTGAACCGTCGCCGCGCGATACACCAAATCAAGCAACGGCAATTCATAGATTGCCAAGAGTTCTTCAATACGTTGCGCTGAGGGCAGAGCTGCTTGCGACGACGAAACCATGTGCCGTGCCTTACGCGAGCGATGCCTATGCCGCCTTCTGCGCCCAAGCCGAGCAACGCGGCCATCTGCGCCGTCTCAACGCTCGTCTTGATCACTCCGCGAGGCTGCTCGATTTCTCGCATAACGATTATCTGGGGTTTGCTCACCATCCCCAATTGATTCACGCCGCCCAACGCGCAGCCCAGCGCTACGGTGTGGGTGCGACTGGTTCGCGCCTGCTCTCCGGGGATTCGCTGCTTGCCCATGCGCTCGAGCGGCGCATTGCGCGCAGCAAGCAGGCGCCACGCGCGCTGGTCTTCTCCAGTGGTTACACGCTCAATACCGGCGTGATCGCCGCTTTACTCGATCGGCGGGTCCTCAAAGACGAACCCGCAGTTTTCTGCGACCGGCTCGTGCACGCAAGCTTCTATCACGCTTTTGCGACCGCTGGCGTGCACCCGCAGCGCTATCATCACAATGATCTCGACCACCTCGCTAGCCTCTTAGCCGCGAGCCAAGCGCGCAAGTGTACGCGCTTCATCTTTACCGAGAGCGTCTTCGGCATGGACGGCGACTGCGCGCCAATCGACGAGCTACGCAGCCTAGCACGCCGCTACGACGCACTGCTCTATATCGACGAAGCCCACGCCACCGGTCTCCACGGTCCTGAGGGCAGTGGTTTGGCGAGCGGCGTCGTGCAAGACGGCGGCATCGCCATGGGCACGTTCAGCAAGGCGCTCGGCGGGAGTGGCGCCTACCTCGCCTGCAACGAGGGCATCGCGAGTTTTCTGCTCCAGCGCTGCGGCAGCCTGATCTATTCCACCGCTGCGGCACCCGCCACCCTAGCGAGCGCGCTCACCGCATGGCGCTTGCTGCCGCACTACGGCAACGTACGCCGCGCCACCCTCGAGCGGGCCACCCAGCTACGCGCCCAGCTGCGCGAGCTCGGCTTTGACGTGGGGAAAAGCACGACGCATATTCTTCCGCTGATTTTTTCCAATCTCGAGCGTGCGCTTACCGTCCATGCCCACCTCGCCGAGCACGGCATCCGGACTTCGCTCATACGGCCTCCCACCGTACCCCCAAACGCGATCCGCCTGCGTCTCGCCATCTCGGCCAATCACGACGACTCCGCCATCGCAGCCCTGGTGAGCGCGCTGCGCGCCTTCCAATGAAGCAACTTGGCATTGTTTTGCGGCACGGCTGGAGCTTTGATCGCACTGCCCTCGCACCGCTAGCGCAGGCCTTGGCGACCCTGACTCCTCATGTCATCGTAGACGATCTCGGCTACTGGGATGCGCAGCCCCATATTCCCGCCCGTGACCCCGCGCTCGCGTGGATCGGTATCGGCCATTCCTACGGTTTTGCCAGCCTGTTGCAAGAGCCGCAGCCTACCTGGACGGGCCTTATCGGCATCGGCGCTTTTTTGCGCTTCCCGAACCCCGGGCTGCCGGCTTTACGCGACGCCACCGCACGCGATCCGCAGCGGGCGATTCGTGCTTTCCGGCGCGAATGCGGGGTCGCCCAGGCCACGACGCTGCCAATCGCGCACCCCAACGGTCAGCGACGTTTGCTCGCGACTCTCGATGCATTGGCCCAGCTCGACCTGCCGCCGCCGCCTGGTCCGACCCTGTTTTTGCACGGTCGCCACGATCGCATCGTCACCGAAGCACTCACGCCCCATTGCCTCCATGCCGATAAAGGGCATAGCCTCGGACTCGAGGCTTTTGAGTGGTGTCTCGCTCAGATCGTCCCCTTCGTGAGGAGTCTCAATCCATGAAGCCAGCTCACCCAGCAAGTAGCAACGACATCGCAGAGGCCTTCGATCGGGGCGCAGAGGCCTACGACTACCATGCCCGCATCCAGCAGCACTGCGCCCGCTTGCTCGAAACGCGCATCGCGAGTTTCCTCGGCGATAGCCCTATCTTGCGGGTGGTTGATTTAGGCTGCGGTACCGGCACTTTTACGCGCGCCTTGGCTCAACGCTACCCGCACGCGGCCTTCGTGGCTTGCGATATCGCAACTGCGATGGTCGAGAAAACCCAAGCCAGCCTTAACGCGATCGCGCTCCCTGACGAACAACGGCGCTTTTCGGTGCTACAAGCCGATGCAGAAACCGCCACCTTTAGCCCAAGCCCCGATTTGGTCGCCTCGAATCTCGCCATGCAATGGTTCGCGGACCCGCTCGGGGCACTCGCGCATCACGCTCGCCGGAGCCATTTCTTGGCCTGGACCACGCTGATTCAAGGCACGTTTGCGAGCTGGATTGCCGCCCACGAAAGCCGCGGCTTCAGCCATGGCTTGCGCAGCTTGCTCGATGCCGCTAGCATTGTCGCGACCGCCGAGCGGCTCAACCCTCTGCGTCTGAGCTGCACGATCGATCAAGTGGATGAGCACTTCCCCAACGCAATCGCGTTTTTGCGCGACCTTCGTTCGATGGGCGCCAACACCGCCCGCCCCGACCACGCGCCGACACCCTTGCACCAGATTATCCGTAGCTTCGAGGCCGGATTTACCGCAGAATATCGTATTTGCACGATCTTATTAGAAATGCGCCGCCCACGTTGAACCAAGCATGAAATACTTCGTCACCGGCACCGATACCGATGTCGGCAAAACAACGGTCTGCGCGTGGCTCGCCTTGCACCTCAAGGCTGCATACTGGAAACCGATCCAATGTGGCTACAGCGAATCGGGAGAAAGCGATCGGGAGATCGTGCAGCGCCTCAGCCGACAAACCACCCATCCCGAGCGCTACCGCTTTGCCCTGCCGCGCTCGCCCCATGTCGCCGCGGCTGCAGCCGGGCAGAGCATAGACGTGGACAGCCTGCACCTGCCCCCAGCTGAGCGACTCCTCGTCGAGGGTGCGGGCGGGGTTCTGGTGCCGCTCAACGACAAGCAACTGATGATCGATCTGATCGTCGCGCTCGGCTTGCCCGCGATCATCGTGGCACGCGGCACGCTCGGCGGTATCAATCACCTGCTCCTGACAATCGCCGCGCTGCGTCAACGCCAACACTCGATTGCAGGCGTTGTCTTTACGGGCACACTGCTACCGGAGACGCTTGCAGCAGCTCGTGATTATGGCGCTACGCCAGTCCTAGGCCATTTGCCCCAATTAGCTAGGGTCGATAGTCCCGCGTTAAGCGCCATTCCGGTCCCGGAGCTCGTTCGCTAGATAGCGAAGGAAGAGCCTAGATGAATGTGATTACCGAGGTCGCCGAAACCCACGATCTCCGAGCCGACGATGCCACCTATGTCTGGCACCCTTTTACCCAAGCCAAGCATAGCACCCAACCGCCGATCTTTGTGCGCGGTGAAGGCGCTCGGCTCTATGATGACGCGGGGCACTCGGTGCTCGATCTCATTTCGAGTTGGTGGGTGAATCTCCACGGCCATGCTCACCCGGTCATCGCCGAAGCGATCGCCGAGCAAGCGCGCACGCTCGAGCAAGTCCATTTTGCCGGAGCCAGCCATCCCAGCGCCATCACGTATGCGCGCGAGCTGGTCAATGCCTTGACTCCGCCGCTCCAGCGGGTGTTTTATTCCGACAATGGCTCGACCGCGGTCGAAGCGGCGTTAAAAATAGCGATCCAATATTGGCAAAATCTCGGCAAGCCTCGGCGACGCCTGCTCGCTTTTGAAGGCGGCTACCACGGCGATACCTTCGGCGCGATGTCCGCGGGTCGCGGCACCTCGTATTTTTCGCCTTTCACCGCCTGGCTTTTTCCGGTCGATCTGCTGCGCTATGCAACCGCCACGAGCGACAGCGACCCTGAACCCAACGAACAGCGTGCGCTCGCGTTCTTGGATCGCTATCTCGATAATTACGGCTACGACGTTGCGGCGTGTATTCTCGAGCCCTTGGTTCAAGGTGCCGGGGGGATGCGTATGTCCCGCCCGAGTTTTGTCAAGCAAGTCATCGAGCGTCTCCAAGCTCGGGGGATCCTCGTGATCCTTGATGAGGTCCTAACGGGATTCGGTCGCACCGGCACGATGTGGGCCTACGAGCAGCTCGGCATTGTGCCCGATATGCTGTGCCTGGCCAAAGGAATGACCGGCGGATTTTTACCATTAGCCGCCACGGTCGTCACCGAGCCAATCTATAATGCATTCTTGCACGATCGGACCGAGCGCGCGTTTCTGCACGGGCATTCGTACACCGCAAATCCGCTCGGTTGCGCGGCGGCACTCGCGTCGCTACGTCTCTTCAAGCAAGAAGACACCTTACAAAAAGTCGCGACGTTAGCGAGCATCCACGCAAACGAGCTGCCACAGGTACGCATCATTCCAGGAGTCAGCAAGACGCGCTATTGTGGCAGCATTGCGGCGTTCGAGCTCGACCTCAAGCCACAGGAAATGGCAACGTTCGTGAGTCGCCTGCTGGAAACCGACGTACTCATCCGCCCGCTCGGCAAGACCGTCTATCTTCTGCCGCCGTACTGCCTAGCCCCCGAAGATCTCAAACGCACCTACGCGCTGATCCGGCGGATTCTGCAACGGTAGAGGAAGCTTGCAGCCGCTACGTGCCCCGAGGGAGGGGAGGGGAGGCTTTCAAAATCACAGTACCGTTACCATACGGCACTTGGTGGCCAGTCACCGAATGCGGTATACTCGACGACAGCAGCCCCGAAGACTGCAGACTCACTCGCAGTGATCCACTTATAAATCGAAAAATGGTGTCCGACCCGTTACAACAGCATGCCCCCCCATTAAACAAGCCCGCGTCATCGAAGAGGGCATTCGTCTTGTTGCTCGTCGGTATAAAATAAAACAAAACACGAATGTCGAGTAACTGAACGTCATGGATGCTTTCGACGATGAACCCAATACCGGCGGCGGCTATGATAAGGCCATTGAGATCGAGATCTTTGGCAATGATGGTATCCCTCGCCGAATAGTCATGCGATTCCGTGGGCAACCCGTGAAACGCGTTTCAGTCGTGCTTGAGGAGGTCCGAGCCGGGCAGCATGGAGCGATTATGCGCTACGACGATGCTCACGGCGGCTTTCATAGGCATGCCCCAGGGTGGCCGCAGCCCTCACGCGAGATCGAAGCTTGGTTCCCGAAAGTCTTGCCAAACGAACGAGCCCCTTTCGCTACCGACGAGATAAGGATGTGGTATCCTAAATGGGAAGCCCAAGTTTTCAAGGGAGAGGCTGCTAAATGACCACTGCAACGATTCAACCGACCGTAATGCGTCCAGTTGCCTCTACTGACGACTCTTTTCTTGCCAGTCAAATTCTTGCGACCTACGTCGGCGATGAGCCTTGGAAGCTCGAAAAGCTCGTGCCAGGGGGGCAAAGTTTTGTTCCGGTTGCGATCTCTAGCGATGGATCAGCC
The DNA here is from genome assembly GCA_903829325.1 of uncultured bacterium. Taxonomy (GTDB): domain Bacteria; phylum Vulcanimicrobiota; class Vulcanimicrobiia; order Vulcanimicrobiales; family Vulcanimicrobiaceae; genus CAIKPM01. The sequence goes on along the minus strand of CAIKPM010000006.1, from coordinate 762 downwards.
GTCGAATTTGATGTATTTTCCGGCAGTAACTGGCCGAACTCTGAAAGCCCCAAAACCTTCTTAGCTCGACTTGTGCTTACCGGCACTGAAGCTACCGAGGAATAGCCCAAACAAAAACCTTAGCGAGCATCCACGCAAACGAGCTGCCACAGGTACGCATCATTCCGGGAGTCAGCAAGACGCGCTATTGTGGCAGCATTGCAGCGTTCGAGCTCGACCTCAAGCCACAGGAAATGGCAACGTTCGTGGGTCGCCTGCTGGAAACCGACGTACTCATCCGCCCGCTCGGCAAGACCGTCTATCTTCTGCCGCCGTACCGCTTAGTACCCGAAGATCTCAAACGCACCTACGCGCTGATCCGGCGGATTCTGCAACGGTAGACGAAGCTTGCAGTCGCTACGTGCCCCGAGGGAGGGGAGGGGAGGCCTTCAATTTCTTAGTACCGCTAGGCTTTCAAAATCACAGTACCGTTACCGCCACGCTCGCCATTACTGGCGAGCGAAACGAGAGGCGGCGCAACGTGGCTAGAGTCGAATTGAGCGTTTCAATCCACGCTCGCCATTACTGGCGAGCGAAACCATGCCCCATCAACCCAATACACCTGGTTCGCCTCGTTTCAATCCACGCTCGCCATTACTGGCGAGCGAAACACCAGGCCCGCGCTCGTGACGTTGGCGATACAGCATTTTCAATCCACGCTCGCCATTACTGGCGAGCGAAACACCAGGCCCGCGCTCGTGACGTGGGCGATACAGCAGTTTC
>CAIKPM010000005.1 GCA_903829325.1 uncultured bacterium | reverse complement strand
GTAGCGATACGGTTGTCGTTCGCGGTCCTAAAGGCGAACTTATCACCCCTGTTTTGTCCGAAGTTTCAGTGAAACTCGTCGAAGGTGAGCTTCTTGTTGAGCGCAACGGAGATTGTAAATCTGCTAGAGCTGCTCATGGTTTGACTCGTACTTTGCTGGCGAACAATGTTGAGGGTGTTACGAATGGCTTCCGTAAAACTCTAGAAATACAGGGCGTCGGTTTTCGTGCGAACAAAGCTGGCAAAAATCTCAATCTTAGTCTTGGTTTTTCCCATCCTGTAGTTGTTGAAGAATTACCAGGGATTCTCTTTACCGTCGAAGGCACAACAACCGTGCATATTGATGGCTTTGATAAACAACGAGTTGGTCAAGTGGCTGCAGATATCAGAGCATTGAAACCGCCTGAGCCTTACAAGGGCAAAGGTATTCGCTATCGTGGTGAAGTGGTCCGCAAGAAGGTCGGTAAAACCGGTAAGGCTGGTAAGAAGTAAATGAAATTTTCTCGTTCAGACGCGCGTCGTAAGCGGCATGCTCGTGTCCGTCGCAAGGTAAAAGGCACCGTTCAAAGACCACGTCTCGTGATTTTTCGTTCGTTGCATCATATCTATGCCAGCGTGATCAATGATAACCTTGGCCATACCCTGGTCAGTGCTTCGACTCGTGAAGCTGAGATTGCAGAGAGCTTAAAGTCGAGAACGAACATTGAGGCCGCAGCAAAAATTGGCGCGCTCGTTGCAGCTCGCGCCATTGCGAGCGGGATTGGCACCGTTGTTTTCGATACTAGCGGCTTGCAATACCATGGCCGCGTTCAAGCTTTAGCAGATGCGGCACGCGAAGCCGGATTGGAGTTTTAAGTCGTGCAATTTCGTGGCGGTCGCGACCGTGACAATTCTGGCTTCGAAGAGGTTGTGGTCAGAGTCAATCGAGTTGCTAAAGTTGTTAAGGGCGGTAAGCGCTTTAGCTTTAGTGCTCTAGTGGTTGTTGGTGATAGAAAAGGCCGAGTTGGCTTTGCAATAGGCAAAGCCGGTGAAGTTCCTGAGGCGATTCGCAAGGGTGTAGAGCAGGCGAAAAAAGCTCTGGTTACTGTGCCAATGGTCGCTAAGACCATTCCGCATCCAGTTACCCATAGCGTAGGAGCCGGTCGCGTTTTGTTGCGGCCTGCTGCTCCCGGTACCGGCGTTATCGCCGGCGGTGCAATGCGTGCGGTCCTTGAGTTAGCTGGGATTAGTGACATTTTAACCAAATCGTTGGGGAGTGCTAATCCGATCAATGTTGTCTTGGCGACTATTGAGGCCCTCAAATCCCTGAAGACCAAGCAGGAAGTAGCGCGCTTACGCGAGCGTACGGTCTCAGAGTTGTTTAACTAATGGAGAAGACTTCTATGCCCGATAAAAAATCGACCGAGCTCAGTCTTGCGACCTTACGTCCAGCCAAGGGCTCGTGGCCGAAGCGCACCCGCGTTGGCCGTGGTCATGGCTCTGGTATGGTGAAGACCGGCGGCGAGGGCGGAAAAGGACAGACAGTCCGATCTGGAGGTGGTAAGGGCCCGGCATTCGAGGGCGGCCAAACTCCATGGGCACGTCGTTTGCCGCAAAATCGCGGTGTATCCCAAAAGGCGCGCGATATTGGTCACTTCCGCACCCACATAACCGTTCTGAATCTTTCTGATCTGCTCGATTGGCATACTAATGTAGAAGTGAATCCCGAAACATTACGTGCTGCTGGCAAAGTGAAGCAGGTTCGTGACGGTGTCAAGATACTAGGAAAAGTGGTTCAAGGAAAATCATTACCTCAGGGATTGACTTTCCGGGACGTTATTTTCTCTGGCCCGGCACGCGAAGCACTGCAAGCTGCTGGTGCTGTGCTGCCGAGTGTCGAGTAGTTTTTCAGTTTGCTAAACTCGCTTCGTTCGGCCTTAGCTGTCCCAGATATTAAAAATCGTGTAGGCTTTGTTTTCTTTGCCTTTGCGGTTTTTATCTTCATGATTCATGTCCAGCTTCCCAATGTGAACATTGGTGCCTGGAACGAGATTATGAAGACCGGGACGTTCTTCAGCTTCTTAGGCTTTCTCTCGGGAGGTGCGTTGCAGCACCTCTCGTTGGTCGCTATGGGGATCACCCCATATATCAACGCCTCGATCATTATGCAGCTCATGACGGTTGTTTTACCACAGCTTGAGGAGCTCCAAAAACATGGTGGCGAAGAGGGACGCAAAACGATTGGGCGCTACACGCGCTGGTTAACGATTCTCTTGGCGGGGATTCAAGCCACAACTATGACATTGACGATGCGACACGCTGGAGTTTTTTACGATACTTCGCTGTTGTTTTCATTATATGCGATCATTGGTATGTTAACCGGCACAATGTTCTTGGTCTGGTTAGGCGAGCAAATCACCGAAAAAGGTATTGGGAATGGAATTTCCCTTATCATTTTCATTGGTATTGTTCTGCGCTTTCCGCAGCAACTCGGCCAAACTTTTTCGTTGGGTTCGCGTGGTGGTTTGAACATTTTCGGCTTAGTGATTTTTGCCGTGCTGTCGTTAGTCACTATTGTATCTATTGTCTTCATGTATCAAGGCCAACGCAGAATCCCTGTACAACAAGCGCGCCGCGTTGTTGGTCGCAAGATGTTTGCCGGGCGCTCATCTTACATACCCTTACGCTTAAATAACGCGGGCGTTATTTCGATCATTTTCGCCATCTCAATCTTGCTCTTGCCGCAGCAAGCTCTCACCTGGTTTGGGCATGCTGGTGACGCGCCTCGGTATGTTCAGCTCTTTTCGCACTTCAACTGGCCTGCCAACCCTTCTGCGTATGCGTTGGCGTTTAGCGTCCATTTTGGACCGAATACTCTGCTGTATAACCTCGTCTATTTCGGACTTGTGGTGGCATTCACGTTTTTCTACAGCGCAGTTGTTGTGAATGTTCGCGATATAGCTGATAACCTGAAAAAGAGTGGTTCTTTTATACCGGGAATTCGCCCAGGGCAACCGACGGTTGAATATATTAGTCGTATCCTGGTTCGGATTACAACGATGTCGGCGTTATATCTTGGGGTATTAGCAATATTGCCATCATTTCAGCGCAATTTAGATATTGGTGTCTCAACACTCTACATCGGCTCAACCTCTCTTTTGATTGTTGTTGGTGTGGCTTTAGACACGATGTCGCAGATCGAGGCTCGTCTTGCCATGCGTGATTATCGTGGATTTATAAAAAAGTGATGCGAATTGTTATGCTCGGCCCGCCAGGCGCAGGCAAGGGGACACAGGCCCAGATCTTAGAGCAACGCTTCAACGTTTGGCAAATTTCAACCGGCGATCTTTTGCGGATGAATCGTAGTGAAGGTACTCCATTAGGTAAACAGGCTTCGGAGTACATGGATCGTGGAGCCTTAGTTCCTGATTCGCTTATTATTGCGATGGTTGAGGGTGCACTCGGCGGAGTTGACAGCTTTATCCTGGATGGCTTTCCGCGCACGGTTCCGCAAGCCCAAGCTCTTGATACCTTGCTCGAGCAACTTGCTTTGCCGCTGGATGCGGTCATATTATTCCAGGCTGCGCGTGAAGATTTGTTAGCGCGCTTGACCGCACGATGGATTAATCCCCGAACGGGCCGCAGTTACAATACCATTACGATGCCGCCACGCACTCCTGGAATCGATGATGACGATGGTGGTCCACTCGAGCAGCGAGTGGACGATCAGCTCGAGACGGCTAAAAATCGACTCGATGTCTACGAAGCCCAGACTGCAGCGTTGATTGAATACTATCGTGGTAGCGGAAAACTGGTTGAGGTTGACGCTCTTGCGGAGGTGTCTGTTGTCACGCATGCGATTTTGTCCGGAGTTCAAAAGCTCATGGGTGTCGTTTCATGATGACCTTGAAATCCCCGCGAGAGATCGACATCATTCGCAAGGGCGGTAAGATTACGGCCGGAATCCTAACTCGACTTGCGCAAACCGCGCGCCCTGGCATGACTATGCGTGAACTAGATGCCTTGACCGAACGCTGGATCGCTGAAAGTGGTGCCCTTCCGACCTTCAAAGGTTATCGTGGTTACCCAGCGCATTTGTGTGCCTCCATCAATGAAGAGGTCGTGCATGGCATACCCGGTGAGCGTGCGCTCAAGGAAGGAGATATTCTCTCCTTGGATCTGGCGACAACGTACCAGGGTTATGTAAGTGATAGCGCTCTCAGTATCGGGATTGGTGCTATAAGTCCTGAAGCCGAACGCCTGATTCGCGTGACTCAAGAGTGTCTTATGCTCGCGATTGCACAAATGCAAGTCGGCAAGCGCTTAGGTGATATCGGTCATGCAGTGCAGTCTCATGCAGAGCGTCATGGATATGGCGTTGTGCGTGACCTTGTTGGGCATGGCATCGGTAAAGAAATGCATGAAGAGCCACAAGTGCCAAATTATGGTACCGCCGGTGCGGGCATGGCTTTGCGTGCTGGATTAGTCCTGGCAGTTGAGCCGATGATTAACGAGGGCACAGAAGAAGTAGCGATGCTCGATGATGGCTGGACGATTGTGACTGCAGATGGCAAGCTTTCGGCACACTTCGAGCATACGATCGCGGTGACACCCAATGGGCCCAAAATACTAACTTTGCGTCCCCATTTTGAACATCCCGATGTTGAGCGCTATCGTCCGCAGGAAGAATTTGCTGCATGAGTATTGGAGAAGTATAATGGCCAGAGCGCGTCGCGGGAATCAAAATCGTCCCGCAAGGCATCGAAAAGAGGCTCGTGCATCTTCTGAGACGCCGAAAGAAGAGGCGATCGAAGTAGAAGGAACTATTGTTGAACCGCTGCCTAATGCGATGTTTCGCGTTGAGCTCGCAAACGGCCATAGAGTTCTCGCTCATGTTAGTGGAAAGATTCGGATGAACTTTATCCGAATCTTACCTGGTGATCGCGTTCACGTTGAGCTTTCACCCTACGACCTGACGCACGGTCGTATTACCTACAGATACAAGTAAGGAAGTCGTATGAAAGTCCGTCCGTCTGTCAAGCGAATTTGCGATGGCTGTAAAATTATCCGACGCGAAGGAAAAGTTCGGGTTATTTGCAGTGTGAACGCTAAACACAAACAGGTTCAAGGCTAAGGAGTTATGGCGCGTATAGCGAGTGTTGATCTGCCTTCTAGCAAGCGGATCGAATATGCATTGACTTATATTTATGGGATTGGTCTGCCCACAGCTCAGAGGATCTTGGAGCAAACGGGCATCGATCCGAATGTACGGGTCAAAGAGCTCACCACTGAGCAAGAACGATTGCTGCGCGAAGCGGTTGATGGCGTGAAGGTTGAAGGCGATTTGCGCCGTGAAATTGCCACCAATATCAAGCGCCTTTCAGATATTGGCTGCTATCGTGGCTTGCGCCACCGCCGCAGTCTCCCTGTGCGCGGCCAGCGTACGAAGACCAATGCTCGTACGCGGAAGGGACCGAAAAAGACGGTCGGCGTTCGCAAAAAGGCTACTGCCAAGAAATAAGCGTCTCTCGTCGTGTTCTTGGCTTGACGAAAGTAGTTTCGTCGGGTTAAACTGTTGATTTGCTGTCATCCTCGCCGCATGATAGCTGTTTTGAAGATCGTTATTGGAGGAATCTCCTTTCGGTCGAGGCGACGACACTGTGCACTCGTTATCGTGCGTAGCAAGATAAAATCTAAGGTAGAGGTTGGAGCTTGGCTGCCAAAAAGCAGACGAAGACGCGTAAAAAACGTGAATTCAAAAATATCGGATCAGGCATTGCCCATATTCACTCATCGTTCAATAATACTATTGTAACGATCACTGATATGAGCGGTGGCGTGCTTGCTTGGGCTTCGGCTGGGAATCTTGGTTTCAAGGGTTCCAAGAAGTCGACTCCTTTCGCGGCGCAGATGGCCGCAGAGGCGGTTGCTCGTAAGGTAATCGAGTACGGGATGAAGCAGGTAGAGGCTCGGGTCAAAGGCCCTGGCCAAGGGCGTGAGGCTGGAATTCGAGCTTTGCAAGCTGCTGGACTAGAGATTACTTTGATTAGAGATGTGACAGCGATTCCGCATAATGGTTGCCGTCCACCGAAACGCCGTCGAGTCTAGGAGAAAGTCGCAGAATGTCACGCTACACCGGACCCGTTTGCCGCTTATGCCGTCGTGAAACAGCGACAAGCAAGACAGGCGAAAAAATCAAGCTCTTCCTTAAGGGCGATCGTTGTTTGACGAAAAAGTGTGCTGTCGAGCGTCGCGGCACGGCTCCTGGTCAAAAAACGCAAGGCAAGGCTCGCCAGAAGATTTCCGAGTATGGTCGTCAGCTTCGTGAGAAGCAGAAGATGCGCCGTTACTATGGGGTCATCGAAGCTCAATTTGAGAACTATTTTCGTGAAGCAGCTCGCGTCCCAGGGCAAACGGGCAAAACCTTTTTGCAGCTTCTTGAGCGCCGCTTTGACAATGTGATCTATCGATTGAATTTGGCTAGCAGCCGTAAACAAGCCCGCCAGATCATTACCCATCGTCACTTCCGTATCAACGGACGTCCGTGTAATATTCCATCGTACATCCTCAAGCCGGGTGATGTTATTACGATTGGTGAGCGCAGCCAGAAGTCTCCCTTGTTGGCAGCCTCAATCGAAGCAGCCAAAGGTTCTCGTGTACCGGAGTGGTTGGTTTTTGATGAGCCCAGCCTGAGTGCAAAGATGCAGTCTATTCCAGCGCGCGAGCATATCGACACTCCGGTAGACGAACAGTTGATCGTCGAATATTACAGCCGCTAGTTTCTAGCAACCAGTTTCACATCTTTCCTACGATGCTGTTGCTAGGCGTGGGATCGTTCGAGTGATCACTCGGGCGGATAACGCAAGCAACGATGAGGTTTTTGCAACACTATGGCCATTCTCGATACTGTCGCGACAAAGATTGAAGTGCGTGAGCGTCGCGATAATTACGCGAAGTTTGTCATTGAGCCGCTTGAGCGCGGCTTTGGCATTACCTTAGGAAACGCGCTACGTCGCGTCTTGCTCTCTTCGATTCCCGGTGCGGCAGTCACGTATGTCAAGCTCGATACCGTCCTGCACGAGTTTTCGACTATTCCAGGTATCGTCGAAGACACGACCAGCCTCTTGTTGAATTTGAAGGGTTTACCTATCAAACTCAACAGCGACGATCCCAAAGTGCTCACACTTAATGTCAGCGGTGAACGCGAAGTTACGGCGTCAGACATTACGCTTGATGCAGATGTCGAAATTCTTCAACCTGATTATCATATCGCAACCCTGACCTCGAAAGACGCGCGGTTGTCGATGGAGATCGGCGTTGAAAAGCATCGTGGATATGTGACCGCTGACAAACAGCGTAATGTCGAACCAGTGATTGGCTTAATTCTTGTGGATTCGATTTTCTCACCGATCCGCAAAGTCAATTTTACCGTCACCGATACTCGCGTTGAGCAGAGTGTAGACTTCGATTGCTTGATCCTTGAGCTTGAGACGAATGGGGCAATCACCCCTGACGATGCTCTGGCCCTTGCTTCACAGATCCTGCAAGAACAACTGGACCTGTTTACTTCGATCAACATCGATGAAACGCCAGCTGCTGCTGCGCCTGCTAGCGAGTGGGATGTGCCGGTTGAGACACTCAACCTATCGGTTCGCTCTTATAACTGCTTGAAGCGTGCTGGTATCTCGAAGATTTCAGAGTTGCTCGATATGAGCGAAAATGAAATTGTTAAAATGCGCAATTTTGGCAAAAAATCGCTTGATGAAATTAAAGATGTTCTTGGAGAGAGGGGGCTGGCGCTACGTCAATCGTAGTTGCTGAAGAATTTTTATGCCGCACCAAATAGCGCAAAAGCGCCTTTCACGCACGGATGGCCATCGCAAGGCTTTGCTCCGTAACTTGGCTACTTCGTTTTTTCTGCATGAAAAAATTGAGACCACATCTACCAAAGCCAAGCAGATCACCAGTGTTGTAGAGCGTCTGATTACCCAAGCTCGTCGGGGTGATCTACATTCGCGGCGTCTCGTTTCGTCCTATTTATTAGATGAAGCTGTTGCCAAAAAGCTCTGCGAGCAGATTGCTCCGGCTTATAAGGACCGCACCGGTGGCTTCACACGAATCACCAAGACCCGTGTTCGTCCCGGTGATGCTGCTGAATTATCGATCTTAGAACTGGTACGATAGCCCCTTCCTTGCAAGTAACGGCAATCGTCCGCGAAGTCATTGCAGATGTGCTGACCCCAATATCAGCATATCTTGCGCTGGCTAGCGGTGCGGTATCTGTTTTACTCGAGAGTGTCGAAGGGCGAGAACGGATCGCGCGTTACTCCTTCTTGGGGCTCGATCCTTTAGTGACTGAATCGATTACTGGCGCACCCGATCTGCTTGCTCGGGTGCGTCGTTTTCTTGCAGAGTACCACGTAGACAGCCCTTGCCCGCTCCCCTACGAGGGTGGTGTGGTGGTTGTGTTTTCTTACGATGCGGCCGCTTCGCTTGAGCCTATTGGCACGAAGCCTCTCTCAGATGCACCAGTACCCGATGCCTTCTGTATTCTGCCTGGCACCTGGATAATTTTCGACCATTTTACGCATCGGGTAACCTTATTGGGTTTAGCGATGCCTGGCACCGAAGCTGCCGTTTCGGAGCGGCTCGATGTCTATCTTGATAGGCTGTTTGCGACGACGCCGTGTCTTCCGGGAGCCGTCACACCAAAAGGGGCGATGCTGGCCTCGCTCGACCGTGCCTCGTATCTCGACCGCGTGGCGCAAGCGAAGCGCTTGATTGCCGATGGTGATGTCTACCAACTGCAGCTGGGGATACGTTTTGCGTGCGACATCGACGGGTCTGCGTTTGACTTTTATCGATATATTCGGGCGCGCAATCCATCGCCGTATATGTTTTTTGTCGATATGCCGGCAGGGGCGGTTTTTGGAGCTTCACCCGAATTTTTGGTGCGCCTCGAGCAGGATCGGGTATCTCTACGCCCCTTAGCTGGCACTCGTGCTCGCGGGGCGACACCAGAGGCTGATGCTGCGGTTGCCGCTGAGTTGCTAGCGCATCCCAAGGAGCGTGCTGAACACGTCATGCTCGTTGATTTAGGTCGCAATGATTTGGGTGTTGTTGCCAAGATGGGCAGCGTTCAGGTCGATGAGTTGATGGTATTAGAGCGTTACAGTCATGTCATGCATATCGTTTCTAATGTTCGGGCTGAGCGTGCACCAGAGTATGATGCGCTCGATGTTTTCGCAGCTGCCTTCCCGGCGGGAACCGTTACAGGTACCCCTAAAATCCGAGCGATGCAGCGGATTTATGAGCTCGAACCGGTTGCACGAGGTTTCTATGCGGGGAGCATCGCGCATTTTGATTTCAACGGTAATATGGATTCATGTATTACGCTGCGTAGTGTTCAAGTAACCGCAGGTCGAGCGTACTGGCAAGCGTCAGCTGGCATTGTCGCAGATAGCGATCCGCTCTCGGAATATCGTGAAGTTTTTCAGAAAACGGCGATTGTGCGGAGCGTTCTTGGGCTGCCAGAAGGTGACGAATGCGGGTCCTAATTATCGATAACTACGATTCCTTCACATACAATGTCGCTCATCTTTTTGGTGAATTTGGGGTGAGTGTGCGGGTCTGTCGTAATGATGATGCCGACTTATCCGTGGCAGATGTTACTGCGAGCGATTTGCTTGTGATTGGCCCCGGACCCGGGCGACCGGCTGATGCGGGAAAGTCGCCGGCCTTGCTCGATTTTGCGGTGCAACATGCGAAGCCGTTGTTTGGCATTTGTTTAGGGCAGCAGGCCATCGGCGAGCATTTTGGCGGAGCGGTGGTTCATGCACCCAAGGTTATGCATGGCAAGACATCGCAGATTTCGCACACGAACGTCGGGATTTTTGCTGGTGTTCCTAACCCGTTTGAAGCTACGCGCTACCATTCGCTGTGTGTGGAGTCTCGTACGTTTCCCGCAATGCTCGAAGTCACTGCGACGAGTGAAGATGGCGTCATCCAGGGCCTAGCGCATCGCAACCTGCCAATTTATGCGGTGCAATTTCATCCGGAATCAATTTTGACCCGTGCTGGTCGCCAGATTGTCGAGAATTTGCTGGAGCTTGCCGGAGCGGACCGCCTCTCTGCTTTTACATCATGAGCGTGCTCGCCGAGCAATTGCTGCTCTTAGGACGCGGTCAAGCGCTCTCTGCTGCTGATTGTTCAGCGACGATTAGCGCGCTCTTAGATGAGCACATCCCGCTTGAGAGCGCGAAGCAGTGGTTGCTTGAGCTCAATGCGGTTGGCTTGAGTGTCGACGAAATATACGGTGCTGCTCAAGCAATGCGCGCACGCAGTATCCGCGTCGTGCATGATTGCCCTCTTCTGCTGGATGTCTGCGGTACCGGCGGAGACGGACTGCATACGATCAATATTTCAACCGCAGTCGCGTTTGTGGTTGCGGCTTGTGGTCTGCCGGTTGCCAAACATGGCAACCGAGCGGCTTCATCGCGTTGCGGGAGTGCAGATGTTCTTGAGGCACTGGGTGTTGATTTGCGCCTGACCCCAGCGCAAGCGCAGGCGCAATTAGCGAGCGGTGGAGTGGCCTTTTTGTTTGCGCAACAGTACCACCCGGCATTGCAGACGCTCGCGCCGCTGCGTAAAGCGATTGGGACACGCACGATTTTCAATCTCCTGGGTCCCCTGATCAACCCTGCGCAGCCGACGCATCAGCTCATAGGGGTCGCCGATCCCGCCCTCTTATTGGTGATGGCCCAAGCGGCTAGACGCCTGGGCGTACAGGCCGGGGCGATCGTGAATAGCGAGCAGGGTCTGGATGAGATTTCTGGTGATAGCCCGACGAGGGTGCTGAGTTTTCGAGGCGATGCTTTCGAAGAGCAAATGATTAACCCCGCGGATTACGGCATTCATACGCCGCTTACGGCGCTGCGTGGAGGGGATGCGCGCGAGAACGCTGCTGCATTGCTCGCTATTCTCTCAGGAAGAGCCGAGTTGCAAGCCGACGTTGTGGCGCTCAATGCTGCTGTGGCCTTATGGGTCGCTGGGCAAGTCGATTCGATCGCAGCCGGTGTTGAACAAGCCCGAAGTGCGTTGGCTTCGGGCCGGGCGATGGAACACTTAGCTCGTTTGCAACAACTCAAAGGCGAGGCTAGAGATGGATGATCGACTTGCGGCTTTGTTCGCCGCGAAAGCCGAAGTCTTGCGACGTGATGAAGCGCGTGAATCGTATGAAGACGTTTGTGCCCGAGCATTCGCGCGCCAAGGACAGAGACGTTCTTTTGAGCTCGCACTCCAAAGCGCCAAAGGCTTCGGGCTGATCGCAGAAATTAAACGTGCCTCACCCTCTCTGGGGACCATCGTGACCAACTTCGATCCAGCGACTATCGCGCGGACCTATCAACGTGCTGGTGCGGACGCGATCAGCGTCTTGACCGAAGAATCGGGGTTTGGTGGCGATCTGCGATATTTGGATGTGGTACGCGCGCAAACCAACGTACCGATTTTGCGCAAAGATTTTCTGACTACCCCGTATCAAATTGCGCAGGCCGCTGCCTATGGAGCGGATGCGGTGCTTCTGATTGTGGCTGGCCTGGATGATCGTCAGCTCGAGGTGTTGCTGGCAGAAGCCGAGCGTTTTGCGCTGACTGCTTTGGTTGAGGTCCATGATTGCGAAGAGGCGCTTCGTGCCCAGACCCTCGGTGCCCGCGTGGTTGGGATCAACAATCGTGATCTGCGTAGTTTCTCGGTTGATTTATCCACGGCCGAGAAGCTTGCTCCGATTTTTACTTCAGAGACCCTGCTTGTAGCTGAGAGTGGTATCCAAAACCGGCATGATGTGGAACGTTTGCTTCCCACGGGGGTTCGGGCATTTCTCATCGGAGAAACCTTGATGCGGCATCCTGATCCGGTCGCTTGCATCCATAGTCTGCGAGGGCTGAACGCGTGATCCACGCTCGCACGCGAGTGAAGTTTTGTGGCATAACACAGGTGTCGGAGATTCGCGCTGCGGTTGCGCTTGGGGTTGACGCGCTTGGCTTTATTTTTGCGCCGAGTCCGCGCCGACTCACTCTCAGGGATGCCGCGTCTCTCTTCGCTCATATCCCCCCTTTTGTGACCCCCATTGGTGTCTTTGTTGATCCCTCGGATGAGTTGTATGCATCCGTGCGCGAGCTCTTGCCCCGAATGGTGCCACAGTTCTGCGGTGCTGAGTCGCCGCAGCGTTGTCGTGAGCTTGCCAGAGGAGCGTACCTCAAGGTCGTCCATGTGGCTAACGACACCCAGCCGGCAAAACTGTGTGATGCACTGGATGTGTACAAGGAAGGGCTCATCGTATTTGATACGCAGAGTGCTGGTCAGGCTGGTGGCAGTGGACAAGTTTTCGATTGGAGCTATTTGCCGCCCGCACCGCTTCTTGGCGTGGTCGCTGGCGGGTTAACTCCCGACAATGTTGCGGCGTGTATTCGCCAGACACGTCCTTTCGCGGTAGATGTGCGCTCCGGGGTTGAAAGCGAAGGCCAAAAAGATGTGATAAAAATGGCCGCTTTTCTTGACGCGGTTCGTGCCGCCGATGCTGACTTTTTTGCGATGGGAACGGGTGCATGAAACCAGATCAATATGGCTACTTCGGTGAATTTGGCGGGCGGTTTGTCCCTGAAGTGTTGGTTGAGGCCTTGCAACAAGTCGAACACGGCTTTGCGCAGGCTGCTGCGGACGAGAGCTTCTGGGGTGAGTATCGCGCGGCCTTAAGAGATTTTGTGGGCCGACCCTCGCCACTTTTGGTTGCTGAACGCTTCGCCGATCCTGCTGGCGCACGTATTGTCCTCAAGCGTGAAGATCTGAATCATACGGGTGCCCATAAGATCAACAACACGATAGGTCAAGGTCTCTTGGCTGTGCGGATGGGCAAAAAAAAGATTATTGCAGAAACCGGTGCCGGTCAACACGGTGTAGCGACGGCAACGATTGGCGCGCGGCTGGGGCTTGATGTCACAATCTTTATGGGAGCTCGCGATATCGAGCGCCAGGCCCCAAATGTGCGGATTATGGAGCTGCTCGGGGCCCGTGTCCAACCCGTGACGAGTGGGACGCAGACACTCAAAGATGCGACCAATGAGGCCTTTCGCTATTGGACCGGACACGTTGAAGATACATTTTATGTCATCGGTAGTGTCGTTGGGGCGCATCCTTACCCATACATGGTGCGGGAATTTCAGCGGGTCATCGGCGATGAGGCACGCACGCAGATGCTCGAGCGCTTTGGCACGTTGCCGGTTGATTTGATTGCCTGCGTCGGTGGTGGGAGTAACGCGATCGGTCTCTTTACCGCGTTTTTGGATGATGCGTCGGTTCGGATCTGGGGGATAGAAGCCGGTGGCGAGGGGCTTGAGAGCGGCAAAACCGCAGCCTCGATTGAAGCTGGCAGTGTCGGTATTTTACACGGCTCGCGTTCGTATGTGATGCAAACCCCTCAAGGCCAAATTCTCGAAACGCATTCAATCAGTGCTGGACTTGATTATCCTGGTATTGGCCCTGAACATGCGTACTTACATGCGACCGGACGCGTGACGTATCGTGCGATCACCGACGCCCAGGCGCTGGTCGCTTATCATCGCCTGGCCGAATCCGAGGGGATTATTCCCGCGGTTGAGAGCGCGCATGCCTTAGCTGCAGCCTACGAGATCGCAAAGAACGGCACCCCCGATCAATACGTGCTGGTCAATCTGAGTGGACGGGGTGATAAAGACATTGCCCAGGTGGCTTCTTACGAGGCTGAATTGCTTGCAAGAGCGGAGTCCTAAAATGTCACGTTTAGCGGAAGTTTTTGCGCGTGCTCGAGCCCAGGGCCGTTGCGCCTGTGTTCCGTTCTTGGTCGCGGGCGATCCAGACCAGGCGACCAGTCTTGCGATCGTCCAAGCTATGGGTGCTGCCGGGGCTGATTTGCTTGAGATTGGGGTTCCATATAGCGATCCGCTTGCGGATGGCCCTTCGATTGTTGCTGCTAGCCAACGGGCACTCGATCATGGCGCAACCATGGCAAGCGTCTTGGAACTTGTCGCAAAAAGTCCGATTCCGGCAATATTATTTACCTACGCCAATCCCGTTATACAATACGGCATAGAACGATTAGCCCAAGAACTAGCTGCCGCGGGCGGCTATGGTGCTATTATTCCGGATCTTCCGTTGGAGGAAACGCAAGAGATTGCCAAGGTTTTTGCGCGCTACGGCTTGGAGTTGCCTTTGCTGGTTGCGCCGACCACCCCACCGGAGCGGGCGCAGCGAATCGTCGCCGAGAGTCAAGGATTTGTCTACCTTGTCGCCCGCCTCGGGGTTACTGGTGCCGGCGTGCATCTTCATACGGCTAGTATTGCGACACAGATTGCAACGCTTCGTTCATACACCAATTTACCTATCGCTGTGGGTTTTGGGATATCAAAACCGGAGCATGTTGCTGCGATCAGTGAGATCGCTGATGGTGCGATTATCGGCAGCGCCTTCATCGATGCGTATTGTGCTCAGTCAAGCCCTGTAGCTGCGGCAAGAGAGTTTATTGCTACAATGGTGGCTTCAACTCAACGAGCATGAGATGATGAGGTACTGCTGAAAAGGGAACAAAAGCAGTATCTCCCGCGTTATCTCTGCAGTGGCATCGTGCAGCTACGATGGCCGAGAAAGGTTTCCCTCATGAAAAAGCAGACGCTAAGTGCGGCGTTTTTGGCCGCAGTCATCTCCCTTGGATCGGTATCCGCGCCAGCTTTGGCAGATGGACTGACGAGTACCCGCAATATTTTCACCGTGATCGGCGCAGCCGCAGCGGTTGGAGTGGTCAATTACAATCATAAAAAACGTATCAAGCAACAGGAGCTCCAAGAGCAACAACGTCGCCAGAGTTCTTATCGCGAATGGTATTACAATAAATACGGATATTATCCGAGCGTTGAGCGTGTGAATGACTGGTATTACCGTAAATATGGTGTTGCACCAGTAGACAGCGCACCGCGTCAGTAATCTACGGTTCCGTTCTCTCGTCGCCATCAGCAAGTGTTCATGGCATTTGCTGGTGGCTTTTTTATATGCTCATTGTATGCGCAATGTTAGCACAGGATGTTTTTGCTGGGTGCTTTCGTGCCTGAGCTTTCCAACAGACGCTCTGGAGACATTAATTGAGTGTCCAGTTAAATTTTCTCGCTAAAATATCGTACGGAGATTCTTGCAATGTTTGATGATGAAGAGTTCAAGGTGGCTTTTCAGGCTCCCCAACAAGAGCCGCAATTGGTCATGATTAGGATTGATGATGAGCGCGGATTGCTTGCCGTCGTCAAAGCCTATGGCAATGGTCAAGCCTGCTGCATTGCGTTTGCCCCAGCAACCGATCTCGCGGCACCGTTTGAAGGCTATCGCCCGCAATTTCTCCGTAAAACCGTTACCAACGATTTTTCGCTGCGAATTGGTGCGTGGAAGCCTGTCTCCCTTGAGTCGAATAACGCAGTTATTTTAAGGAACGCGGCGATAAAAGTTCTCGAATCGGTCGAGAAAACCGATCCTGCCCAGATCGAGACCATCGACATGCAGCGTCCGGGTAATACCAGTAGTGCACCTGACGTAGCGCTCGCAGTGTATCGCGCTGACGATCACACCCCATTCGAGAAAGCACTTGTGCAGCTCATGGGGATAGAAACCAAGCATTCCACCAATTCAACCAACCCCTCACCCTAGCACCGAGGCCTTGTTCGGAGGTTGCTAGCTCTGGCGGCTTCCTTCGATACAGGGGCTTTGGATGTCAAAGGCAGTCGCTTTGTACCAGCGCTGGCTGCTCGAGGGCGATCCCTGCAAGAGCACGAGTACGGTGCGGCTCTGGGCTTGCGGGGCCGGCGTGTCGATAGCGGCTGCGGTAACATGGAGATAACCCGTAGGGTTGTTGGTCAGCTTGGCTGCGTTGGGCAGGTAGAGCTCAAGGTCGTTCCAATGCGCGATAACACCACCGACTTTTTGCGATTGGCGTTCGACGTCACGGGTTGTAAGTTTGGTGAGCAGTGGAGGCTGATCGGCGATGGAGGCCATAATGCTCATGATCCCGGGCCCCTTGGGCGCGCCTTGTCGGCAACTTTGCTCGACACTCTGGATTGGCTCGAGTGGCTTAATATTAGAGTGACAAGCACTCAGCAGCAACGCCAATCCACAAGCATATATAGGCAAGCAAGGTCTCATAAAGCGCGCTATTCTCTGCGGGAGCGGGCATTACTTCAGATTAGACGTTGAGCCGATAGCGATTCGATAATACATCGAAATAACGATTCGTCGCTAGATCGATCTGTGGGGAAGTAATTGCCAGAACGTGGTTTTCAATGGGATCAGTGATATCGGAAAAATTATAGCTGCCGATAAACACCGTGCGGTTGATATGCCAAATCTTATTCAGGCACCCGTTGTGCTCACCGTAGAGATGAAAATGATTTGAGGGCACCGCTACAAAGCGAGGGTCCTGACGGAACCAAAAACGTTCTGGGCATGCAGGGTGCAGCTTGCTGGCTATCTCCATACCTGCGGGGTCATATAAACCACGTAGGTCACGTCCACTGCGTCCGTAGCGTTGTAGCGCGTCTAGGAGGTCTCCATCGGAGAGAGCATAGCTGATCAGGCGTACTCGTTTTGGGTTGTCAGTCATCGCCGCCAGTAAAGCGGGTTTAATCTGGGGGCCAAAAAGCGCCACAACGTGATTGCCTTTGCCAACTGTTACTTCGCCAGGTGGATTCGTGCTATGCGGCTGGTCGGCAAGGATGCGTTCAAATTCTTGGGTGAAAAGCTCTGCAAGTGCTGCTGAGTCAAGCACAAGGGCGCTTGCATCTTGCAAATTGAGCGCACCATCGGTGAAATTCATGCCCCCAGCCCAGACGTAGGCATTGTCGCGGATGGCAAATTTATGATGCATCGCGCGTCCGAGCTTTGATGCGTAGGGATGAATGCATTTGCCCAGCCCTACTTCCTCCAGAGCAGCGAGGGCGGTTCCGGGTTTGGGATCAAGCGCGGCATCGACTAGCTGAGGTTCTGCTGCAGCGTCAACGATAATCCGTACGCGGGCACGTTTACTCAAGCTTGCTAAAGCTTCTAAGACTGCACGGCTGCGAATGTCATAGATGGCAATATCGAGTGTGGCGCGGGTATACGAAAAAAACTCAAGCAAGCGCATGTCAGCACTGGCTTCGAACATTGCTCGCCGCGAGTGGAACATGGTATTCATATAACGCAGTTTGGCCGGGGCTTCTTGGGGCTCCAGTTCCAACATCGAAAAATGACCTCCAGACGCGCTAAGAGCTAGACTGAGTTGGGTCTGAGGCGCAATTGCAATTTTTTGCTTGCTTGCCCTGCTAGTAGGGTGACCCACCCTAGCATTCGTAACGAGGCACTGGCTAAAATGACAGCAAATGATGGGGCTGTTGTGAGTAATGAAGCGGCGCGTCTACCGAAATACTTTGAACCAGCCGTGGTTGAACCGAGGATTTCCGCTGCTTGGGAAGCTGCGGGAGTTTTTCATGAAGAGCCCGATGCTGCGCGTCCACCTTTTATTATCGCAATGCCGCCTCCGAATATTACTGGCCGGGCTCATCTCGGCCATGGCTCAACCTACACCGCGATGGATGTGCTCACGCGATATCACCGCATGAAAGGTGAAAACGCGGCTTGGCTACCCGGTCAAGATCACGCGGCAATCGCGACCGAGGCCGTGCTCGTGCGCGAGCTTGCCCGTCAAGGTGAGTCGCGCGAAAGCCTGGGCCGCGAAACATTTTTAGAGCGAGCGTGGACCTGGCGCGAGCAATATGGCGGCATCATTAATGATCAATTCCGCCAGTTAGGCTTTGGGCCAGACTGGCAGCGTGAACGTTTCACGCTCGATCCGGGCTTGAGCGCTGCGGTCAATCGAGCCTTTGTGACTCTGTACCGCGATGGGTTGATCTATCGCGGACGACGCCTCGTGAATTGGGATCCAAAAGCGCATTCTACCTTATCTGATGCCGAAGTTGAATACGAAGAACGCGATGGTTCGCTGTGGCATATTCGTTATCGGGCAGAAGACGGCGGCGCTGGAGTCGTTATTGCGACAACCAGACCTGAGACACTCCTCGGTGACATGGCGGTGGCGGTCCACCCGGATGATCCGCGTTATCAATCTTTGATTGGTCAGCACTTGGTGCTGCCGCTTACCTCGCGACGTATACCCGTGCTGGCGGATGAAGCTGTTGATCCAAACTTTGGCACCGGGGCGGTCAAAGTTACGCCAGCGCATGATGCGACCGATTACGAAATTGGGCTGCGTCATCAATTAGCGATGCCGAGCATTTTGGATGAAGATGCAAAAATTTGCTCGAGTGACCCAGAACTGACCGGGTCGCTTGATCCCTACACTGGCATGGATCGTTTTGAAGCGAGGACGGCAATTGTTGCAGCACTTGCTGCCGCCGATGCGTTAGAGCGAGTTGAGCCATATCGACATAATGTCGCGTTAAGTTCGCGTTCACACGAAATCATAGAGCCACTCTTATCATTGCAGTGGTTTGTACGGATGGATTCATTGGCTCAAGCTGGGCTCGACGCGTATCACGATGGTCGGATTCGCTTTATCCCTGAGCGCCACGGGCGAACCTACGAGCAGTGGTTGAGCAATATTCGTGATTGGAATATTTCACGACAAGTGTGGTGGGGCCATCGCTTACCCGTTTGGTACACGCCGGATGGCGATATTATTGTCGCTGAAACCGAAGAAGAAGCTCAAACACAAGCCCATGAACGCTTTGGAAATATCGCCATTGCGCGTGATCAAGATACGCTTGACACCTGGTTTTCATCCGGCTTATGGCCATTTTCGATCTTAGGGTGGCCGCAAAAAACGCCCGAATTAGCGCATTGGTTTCCGACCCAAGTCTTAGTGACCGCTCGCGAGATTATCTTCTTGTGGGTTGCCCGTATGGCGATGCTTAGTCTGAAACTGGTAGGCGAGGTTCCCTTTCGTGATGTCGTGATCACGCCTTTGGTTTTTGATGACCAAGGACGCAAAATGAGCAAAAGCTTAGGCAACGCAATTGACCCGCTCAAACTTATCGCTGATTACGGCGCAGATGCCACCCGCTTTGGTATTTTGCGGCAAATGCATTTAGAAAGCCAAGAATTACGCTTTTCCGAAAGCCGTTGCGCGGAGGCTGCCAAGTTTAATAATAAAATTTGGAATGCCCTGGCTTTTGTTCGTAACTTGCCTGAAGGTTTACCGGCTCCCGGCCTCTTGCCCTCAGAGCGTTCATTGCCCGATGCCTGGATTTTGACTGAGTTGCATGATTTTGTGCATGCAGCCAGCGCGGCTTTAGATGGGTATGATTTTGGCACTTACACCGAACTGATCCTCAATTTCTTCTGGTATCGCTTTTGTGATTGGTACTTAGAAGCGAGTAAAATCCCCACGCCATCGCGTGCCGCAGTGTTATCGTATGTACTCAACACGGTCATGCGCGTAATGCATCCCCTAGCGCCTTTTATCACCGAAGAAGTATGGCAAGCACTCCCACACGATGGCGAGACGATCGTGACTGCGTCCTGGCCGGATCCGGCCGAAATCCCTCGCGATCCAGCGCGACATGGGCATTTTGAATGCCTGATGCTTGCAGTTGGTAAAGCCCGTGCTTTCCGTGCAAGCGCAAACCTCAAACCTCAAGAACGGCTTGAGGTGCAGCTCCCTGGACGGCTTGATGCAGAGTCCCAGGCTTTACTTGCCTCTTTAGCCGCGGCGAATGTCACGCTTGGTGAGAATGCTGGTGATTTCGCTGATGTGCTAGCTGGGATTACCGTGCGGGCAAATCCTGAAGTTATGCGCGAGCGTTTGGAACGTGAGCGCAAAAAATATGAAAAAGATCTTGAACAATCCCGTACCCGTTTATCGAACGCTGCGTTTGTTGCCAATGCACCAGCCCAGACCGTTGCTAGCGAACGGGCTAAGTGCGCCGAAGCGCAGGCAAATTATGAGCGCATCGTCGCAGAGCTAGAGGCATTACCGCAATAACCGACGTGCGCGTGGATCCAGCCAGCGTGATCGCCAACGCAGGTCATAATTTGCGCGCCAAAATGCCCGGAGTATTTTGCCGCGCAAGCCTCCACGATATGCCTGCACGAGCTTCGTACTCGTGGCAAAATGCCCGGCTAAAGTATCTTTCAATTCAGCAATGACCGTGTCTGCAGCTGGAGCATGCTCGCCAAAAAAGCGCATCAGTTGGGGCCACGAGCTGGCAAAATAGTCTTCTGGATCGATCGTGTCGAAATCGTCAGGATATACCGCTGATCCCTGATCGCCCAGTTGCGCATATTGCAAGTTTTTTTCAGCATGACGTTGTGCCGGTAGCACATGCCCATAATGTGCGTAGAGATATGGTATAGCGAGACGAGTTTCGACGATCCCCTCAAGATGTTCGTGGACGGCACCCACCCAACGCAGGGAAGGCGAAAATCGATGGAATGTCATTCGGCGCTCAATCGAGCGATACCAATCAAACGCTTGTACAAAGTGGTACGTATACCCATCGATGAAATTAATACTCGGCGGAACATGATCGAGATTGTTCGCGATAATTTTAGCAGCGGGCCCATGTACTTCGTCCGCATCTACGAATGCCACCCATTGCGCAGTATCTTGTTCTGCATGAAGATTGATGCATCGATTGCGAGCCGTGCAAAAGTCGGTAAAAGTAGAACGGATTAAACGCAGGGCTTGTTGTTGTCCGAAGAAAGAATTCGTGAGAATTCGAAGATTATCACTTTCGCTCAGCGCCGAGTTTTCATCGACAATGACGGTGTCAGCGACGCCAATCAAGCTCCTGAGTAGCGCCGGTAGAAACGGTTCCGGTCGAGCTCCCACAATTAAGTGAGCGGCAATCTGGGGTTTGCTCATGGCGCAATACTACTTTGTATCAGGGGAGGCTCCTGACTTGGCTCTAAGAAGGTGAGGGGATGAAGCAAGATTCTCAACATATTGTCGTTGATTTGAACAATATCCTGACCGATTCGCGTGGTATGGGGCGCTATGTGCGTACGGTCTTGCGGCTCATGATCCAACGACATCCGGAAGTGCGTTGGACTGCAATGACGCGCATTTTCCCCGCCTGGCGTGTTGAGAAACGTCTGCGTACACTCGTTGGTCATCCTTCGTTGACCGTTGCCAATCGTGTGCCGAATGATGCTCACGTCATGTGGCATCCATGGAATAGTCCGGTTTTCCCTCCGCCTTTACGCAATGTCGTGACGATGCACGATGCGGTGCCATTTGTCTATCCACCGCAATCTGCGCGTGCGATCCGGCGCGAACAAGAGCCTTTTCGTCTCGCAACACGCGTGGCGAATAGGATTCTGACCGTCTCGCATTTTGCTAAAGGAGAAATACATCGTTGGCTAGGCTACCCGCTCGAACAGATTACCGTAAGTCCATTGGGCGTTGAGGCACACTTTGTCCCCGGTGCGGCGCAATTACCCGATAAGGTGCACGATTACTTACAAGGCCGGCCGTATATTCTGACGTTCGGGGCGCCGGATGCTCGCAAAAATCTTGAGACGCTTTATCGGGCATGGTGTCTGGCGTACCCGGGGCAAGAAGTTGCCTTGGTTGGCACAGGTTTTGATCTCCAGACAACTCCGGGTGTGCTCCATTTAGAGCGCACGCATGATGATGCGCTGCTCCTCCAGCTTTACCGCGGCGCGGAAATCCTCGCTTATCCCTCAGTGTATGAAGGCTTCGGGTTGCCAGTCATCGAGGCGATGGCCGCTGGTGCACCGGTCATCGCCGTGCGTGGGAGTTCTGTAGCGGAAGTTGGAGGGGATGCGGCGTTTTGGGTCGCCGCATCCGAAGCGACCGACCCACATGTGTGGGCGGCCGCTTTGCGTCGTTTGCACGAAGAATCAGGGTTGCGTCGTGAACTAAGCGTGCTCGGCCTTGCCCAGGCGAGGCATTTCACCTGGGAAGCAACCGCCCGGACAACCTTTGCCGCGCTTAGTTCCGTCGCTGTGTAACGTTGGCACGAAGTTCATCGATAAAACTGGCAACGCTTTGTGGAGTACGCTTTTCATCAACCCCGCGTGCATTCACGCTGATGGTTTGAGCTTCAACTTCGCTTTTGCCGAGAACGACGATGAAGGGAACTTTTTGTGTCTTCCAGTGGCGAATTTTATACCCAAGCTTCTCGTTGCTGCCATCGAGTTCAACGCGGAATCCCGCTTTGAGCAGCTCAGCTGATACGTTTTGAGCGTAGTCGGCTTGGTGTTCGGAAATGGGCAAGACCACAACCTGAATCGGTGCGAGCCAGGTCGGAAAATTACCACCGTAGTGCTCTAGTAACACCCCGAAAAAGCGTTCCATCGAACCCGCTAATGCTCGGTGAATCATGACCGGGCGGTGTTGTGCACCGTCGGCGCCACGATAGCTTAGGTCAAAGCGTTCTGGGAGGACAAAGTCGACTTGGACGGTTCCCAACTGCCACGGTCGGCCAATTGCATCGCGTAAGTTTATGTCCAGCTTGGGTCCATAAAAAGCGCCACCACCCTCATCGATCTTATAGGCAAGGTTGCGCGACTCTAGTGCGTTGCGGATGGCTGCTTCAGCGATCGGGTCGGTTTCACCGCGATGTTCCCGGGTGGAGAGAAAATATTCAAAGTCACTGAAGCCGAATGCTTGCATCATGCGCAGCGCCTCGTCTACGGTGCTTTCGAATTCGGCCTGGAGTTGCTCAGGTGTACAGAAGAGATGAGCATCGTCCTGCGTAAAGCCACGGACCCGTGTGAGACCATGCAGTGTGCCGCTGCGCTCAAAGCGATAGACGGTTCCAAATTCTGAATAACGTACGGGCAGGTCGCGGTACGATCGGAGCGCGCCACGATAAATCAGAATGTGCCCGGGGCAGTTCATTGGCTTAAGGCGGAAGCGTTGGCCTTCAACTTCTACTGGACCGAACATGCCGTGCGAAAAATTTTCTAGATGTCCTGAGGTCTCATACAGCTGTTCGCTAACTACATGTGGAGTAAGGACTGGGTCATAGCCTCGCTCTTGGAGACCCTCACGAATGAAATTCTCGATCAGATTGCGGACCAGTGCCCCACGTGGATGCCAAAAAACAAGTCCTCCACCAGCATCTTCCTCTATACTGAAGAGGTCAAGCTCGCGTCCTAACTTACGGTGGTCACGCTTCGCTGCTTCCTCAAGATGATGCAGGTGGGCATCGAGCTCTTCTTGAGTGGCGAACGCGGTGCCATAAATGCGTTGCAACATTGGATTTTTTTCATCACCACGCCAATAGGCGCCAGCGAGGCTTAGCAACTTGACTGCCCCAATCTGGCCGCTACGCTCAACGTGGGGACCACGACACAGATCGGTAAAGCCACCGACGGAATAAAGCGTGATCTCGCTCTCAGCTGGGATGGCTGATATGATCTCTACTTTATACGTTTCACCAAGATTTCGAAAGCGCTCGATGGCCGCTTCACGACTTATGCTCTCCCTAGAGACAGGTAGATTGGCTTTGATTAACTCACTGATTCTAGCTTCTAACAATTCGAGATCAGCGGGTGTGAATGCTGTCGACCTTTCAAAGTCATAGTAGAAGCCTTGATCTGTGGCTGGACCAATTGTGACCAAGGTCTCGGGAAACAAATCCTTGACGGCATGTGCTAACAAATGTGCTGCGGTATGACGGAGCGTTGATAAAGGTAAAGACGTATCCAATTGTGTTGCGGTCATATTTGCCACGTTTGTCGCTCTAGCAACAATTTCCGCGTGCTTGGAATCTGCGTTATCGTCAAGTTGTGAAAAAAGTTGAGCGATTGGTGTAAAAAAGGCTTGACGGTGTGCGTGTGGCCGAGCTATACTGCTCCTCGTGACTGCGACGTTGGGTTGCGTTGTTGGACAAAAGTCCCAAGCGATTGGTACT
>CAIKPM010000004.1 GCA_903829325.1 uncultured bacterium | reverse complement strand
TTTGGATTTTTCGTCGGATCAAGGAGCCAAAAGCCGCAGAAACGCAGAGCGTTTTAAGGGTTTTGGCGACGCAGAGCCGGCGGAAAAGACAAATCAAAGCCGTCGCTCCCTATTTTTCGAGGTGCCCTCCAGTATTTCAAAACGACACGAGCCATCGCCCGTCGCGAGCGAAGCTGTCTGACGAACCGTGCCTGGATGGCCACTATCGAGCAATCCATGCACCATCGAACACACTTCGGGATGCTCGGCAACGGTTTTGGCATAGGGGCAACTGTGCTCGTGCAAGACAATCAGCTGCCCGCCTTCTTGGGCAACAGCCGAATCGATCGAAGCATCGACCCCTTGTTCGCGCAGAATCTGCGCCAGCTCGGCCACTCGTTCGCCTCCGCTGACCTCGGCCAAACGCGGGCCGTAGCGCTCGAGTGAATGAGCCACAATGCCGGCGAACACACTGCGGATACCCTCGACGCCATAT
Source organism: uncultured bacterium (assembly GCA_903829325.1). Taxonomy (GTDB): domain Bacteria; phylum Vulcanimicrobiota; class Vulcanimicrobiia; order Vulcanimicrobiales; family Vulcanimicrobiaceae; genus CAIKPM01. The sequence goes on along the minus strand of CAIKPM010000004.1, from coordinate 8,194 downwards.
TGCGTGCGGACCTCGCGCAAGACCGCATTGAGTAAGCGATCGTACCGCTGGGGGAATAAATCTTCGGCTTCTTCGGTCAGGGTAAATTCGAAGGTTGGTTTGGTGCGACCGCGCCGGACGGCCAACTCCGTCACGAGTCCTTGTTCTTGCAAACTGGAGAGATGGCGACGAATCGCATTCGTCGAAAGCTCGAAGCGCTCAGCGAGCTCATGCGCAGACGCGCGACGACAGCGCCGCAATTCCGCGACGATACGACCACGCGTTGTTGAAAAAAAACGACGCTCTTCCACAATTATCACCAAACGTACCAGAACGGCCTGAGATAGTCCAGCCTTTTCTTGACTTTCTCACTGCTGGCGCGTAGGATGAGAGCGTCGTATTTCACGTCATCACTATCACCATCACCCAAGGGAGCAATCTGTGTCCGACCGAGGTCTTCGTATCCAAGCTCTGCGTAGCGCGGTCGCTGGCAAGGAAATTCTCAAGGGGATTGATCTCACCGTTGAACCAGGGCGTGTTCACGCGCTGATGGGGCCCAACGGGAGCGGAAAATCAACGCTCGCGTTTTCCCTCACTGGCCACCCGAATTACGAGATTCTCGGTGGGAGCGCGACGCTCGATGGCGCCGACCTGCTGAGCATGCCGGTTGATCAGCGCGCCAAAGCGGGGCTCTTCCTCTCGTTTCAATATCCCGCCGCGATCCCCGGGGTGAGCGTGGCCAACTTCTTGCGTTCAGCGAAGACCGCGGTCGCGCCTGATTCGATGAATCCCACCGCTTTTCGCAAGCTCGTCTTTGCCAAGCTCGATGTGCTCGACATGGACACCGCTTTTCTCGGCCGCTACCTCAACGACGGCTTCTCGGGCGGCGAAAAAAAGCGACTCGAGATGCTGCAGATGGCGATCCTCGCGCCCAAGTACGCTGTCCTCGATGAAACCGACTCGGGTCTCGATGTCGATGCTCTGCGTGCGGTCGGCGACTCGATTAAAGCCATGCGCGCCGAAGAGAGCGGGCGCGATACCGGCTTCTTGATTATCACGCATTATCCACGCATTTTAGAGCACGTGCACGCCGACGTCGTCCACATCATGATGGATGGTCGCATCGTCACTTCTGGCGGCCCGGAATTGGCCGAACGGATCGAGCGCGAAGGGTACGATCGCTTACGGGAAGAGCTCGTCGGGATCGCCGCATGACCGCCTGCCTCACCCCTGCACGCCCAACACTCCCCACCGACCGTTTCTGGCAACTCGATTACAACAAGCTCGAACTCCCCGTGAGTCTAGGCAGCAGCTTCACGCTCGATCTCCCGGCGGCGGCACAGGCCCAAGGGGTCATTTTCTGCGGCCTGGGCGAAGCCCAACGGCAGCATCCCGACCTCCTCGCGCTGGGTCTGCGCAGCAGTATCAACGATGACGAATCACGTTTTACGCAACTCGCGAGCAAGGATGCCGAGAGCGGCTTCTTCTGCTATGTCCCAGCAGGCGTGCGTCTCGCCGCACCACTCGAGCTGCAGATCGACCGCGCCTGGGCTGGCCGCGGTGTGGTAGTGCTGGGGCCAGATGCTCACGCGGAAATCATCGAAACGATCACCGCTGAGAGCAGCGAAACATTCCTCTGCGAGCTGACCGAAATGGTCCTCGGCGAACGCGCGCAGCTCCGCTATACCAGCGTGCAAACCTGTGGCCCAAGTCTGCGTGCCTTCTTCACCCGCCGCGCCATCGTCGCTGCGGATGCGCAGCTGCACCTCGCCAGCGCCGAAATAGGGGCGCAGAGCGTGCAGTCGTATGGCGATGCAATTTTACGCGCACCCGGTGCGCGCGCCGACATCAGCGTGCTCGCCTTCGCTAGCCAACAGCGCTATCTCGATTTGGGCAACGATCTCCATCATGCAGCGCCTCAGACCACCTCCACCACGTTGGTAAAGGCTGCGGCAATCGAGAGTGGGCGAGGCCGTTACTACGGGAATATCCGGATCGACGCCCATGCGCATGGTGCCGATGCCACCCTGCGTGACGATACCTTGCTCCTGTCGCCACAGGCACATATCGATTCGGTGCCGGCCCTAGAGATCGCCGCGAACGATGTCAAAGCGTTCCATGGCGCAACCGTCGGCAGCGTCGACGATGAACAGCGTTTTTACGCGATGAGCCGCGGTCTTTCGCGGGCAGCGGCAGAGCGCATGATCACGCTAGGATTTTTTGAACCGGTTATTGCTCGCTTCCCTAACGAGGTTGTTCGTGAGTTCCTGCGTGATCAACTCAACACGCGCGTCGGCTGACGCTTCGCTCGAAGCGCGCATTCGCCATGATTTCCCCATCCTGCAACGTCCGACGAGCAATGGGAAACGCTTAGTCTATCTCGACTCGGCGGCAACCGCCCAGAAGCCCAATGTCGTGATCGATCGTTTGGTGCGCTATTATCGCGAAGAAAACGCCAATATTCACCGCGGGGTTTATGATCTCGCCGAGCGCGCGACCGAAGCCTTTGAAGGTGCTCGAGCCACCCTCGCTCGCTTTATCAACGCCGAACGTAGCGCTGAAATTATTTGGACGCGCAATACGACCGAAGCGATCAATCTCGTGGCGGCCTGCTGGGGACGCCACAACCTCAAAGCCGGCGATGGGATTTTGCTTTCGCAGCTCGAGCACCACTCCAATCTTGTCCCCTGGCAAATTCTCGCCCAGCAAACCGGCGCGGAACTGCGTTTTATCCCGGTCACGTCCGACGGGCGTCATGAGCTCGAGCAACTCGATCGTCTCCTTGACGGCACAAAAATCGTTGCCCTGACCCAAGTCAGCAATACATTCGGCACCATCACCCCGCTTGATCAGATTGTGCCCCGCGCCAAGGCGGCTGGAGCACTCGTGCTCATCGATGGCGCCCAATCGTTGCCGCACATGGCGGTCGATGTGCAAGCTCTTGGGGTCGATTTTTTTACCGCAAGCGCGCACAAAATGTGCGGCCCAACCGGTATCGGTTTTCTCTGGGGCCGCTACGCGTTGCTTGAAGCGATGCCACCGTATATGAGTGGTGGCGACATGATCGCCAACGTCACCTATACGAGCGCCACGTACAACGAACTGCCCTGGAAATTCGAAGCAGGCACGAGTAATATTGCCGATGCGATCGCGTTTGGTTGCGCAATTGAATACCTTGAACAAATCGGCATGGATTGGATTGTGGCCCACGAGCAGCGGCTCACCCGCTATGCGCTCGATCGCCTTTTTGCGCTTGAGCCACGCGGCCTACGCGTTATTGGTCCCGCAAATATGCACGCTCGCACCGGGGTTATCTCGTTTATTTTTGCCGATATTCACCCGCATGATTTAGCCTCGCTGCTTTCCAGCGACGGCGTGTGTATTCGCGCTGGTCACCATTGCACGATGCCGCTCATGCACCACCTAGGTTTGAGTGCGACCGCACGACTCTCGCTCTATCTTTATAATGGCGAAGATGACATCGATGCACTCATCGATAGTCTGGAAAAAGCCGCCCGCATCTTCAAGTTGGCATAAACACCATGGATGATTTTTACCGCGAACATATTCTCGATCATTATCGCAATCCACGCAATTTCGGCCATTTGGATGCGCCTACCATCACCTTCGCCGATCGTAATCCCTTATGCGGCGACGAAGTATGCATCGAATTACTCGTCGACGATAATGAGCGCGTACTCGATATTCGCTTCTCCGGCAAAGGCTGCGCAATCAGCCAAGCGGCAACCTCGATGCTGACCGAATCAATGCGCGGTCACAGCCTGAGTGAAATCGCGCAGTGGCCGAAAGAGCACGTCCTCGATGAGCTTGGTGTGGGTATGGGAATTACTCCAGCACGGATTAAATGCGCGCTGCTCGGGCTCAAGGCTGTCAAGAGCGCTGCGCTGGGCCAAATCGCTCGCTGGCCCGACGAGCAAGCGTAGCAAAATAAGCGGAACAATATTTTTTTGCGTTGCGCAAAAAAGATTTTCATGTTTTTTGCAATTTTTTGAAAGATTGCAGCATGCTCGTGTATCATCATAAGCAACGTGAATTGGAACCTGCGGACCAAGCTCAGTGCATCGCTCTCGGTAGCGATGACGCTGTTGTGCGTCGAAGCCGCTGTCTCGCAGTGGGCCATCCTCCGAGTCAGAGGCGACATTGAGCGCGTCAGTGCGCAGTCGCCCATTTACCGCTACGCTCGCGACCTGACCGAAAGCACGGCCGCTGAAGCATCGGTCATTGGCACAGCCCTTACCCTCCATGATCCGGCCTTGCTCAATGGGAGAGCGGCCACGCGCGAGCGGCAACACTTGGCACTGGCACGACTCAAAGATGTCGCACGCCACCAACCGTATCTCGCAACACTCATCCGCGAACTCGGCTTGCAATACGGTGCACTGCAGCAAGAGTTCACCGCAGAGCTTGCCGCCGGCACAGCCCATCACCCGGCACTCGCAAATTGGATGACCTTACGCAGTCAAGACGATATTTCGTTAATGCGGGTCACCTCCGATAATATCGGCGACGCTGTCACGAGCGATATGGTCGCCGCCTCGCTGGAGTATCAATCGGCCAGCAAACAGGCAGCGGCTTACACGCTGCTAACCGTCCTTGCTGCGCTGCTGCTGTTTGGAATTATTGCAACGACATTCGCCAATTCGATGTCGCGTCGACTCGGCGAAGTCAGTCGCAAACTCGGCGAACTCGCCGATGAATTAGAGCACACCGATCCCAACGCGCCTTCTGCTGGTGCGATGCTCGGGAGCTTATGCTGGAAACCCATTTCCGAGCACGGCAATGATGAAATCTCCCAGGTTGCTCGTGGTTCGAACCAGGTAGTCTCGCGACTGATCGCCGCAGGCAATTCGCTCTACGACCACCAGCAGCGTCTCCAAGCCACGTTGTCGTCGATCACCGACGCGGTCATCCGCACACGACCCAATGGGATTGTCGATTATATTAATCCCGCCGCCGAAAAGCTTCTGGGCTGCACCAGTGACGATGCACGCATGCGGTATCTGCACGAGCTCTTTACGCTCGAGGTTGGTTCAACGATCGAAGCCGATCCGATCGCTCGTTGTCTCGAACGCCACAACACCGTTATCGTCCACGAAAACGACGCTCGACTGCGCTTTGTCGACGGTCGGCTCATCGATGTCTTCTGCACAATTTCCCCTCTCTATAGCAGTGATGGCGCGATGCGCGGTGCTGTCGTCACCTTACGCGATGTCACCGAGGCGCGGGCGCTTGCCGCACAATTGCAATACCAAGCGACCCACGATGCCTTGACCGGCTTGTTTAACCGCCGCAAACTCGAACACGAACTCGAGCAAGCACTACAAAGCACGCGCACCGAAGACCGTCATCACGCCTTGTTGTATCTCGACTTCGATCAATTCAAAGTCGTCAACGATACCTGCGGCCACGCTGCTGGCGACGAGTTGCTTTGCCGCTTAGCAGTCATTTTTTCTGAGCATCTGCGAGGAAAAGACGTCATTGCGAGAATCGGTGGCGATGAGTTTGCGATACTCTTCCGTGATTGCACCTTAACCGAAGCCGAGGCCTTAGCTAACGAATTGCGTGAAGCAGTCGCCAAAACGAGCTTCGCCTGGAACGAGCATCAATTCCCGATGTCGGCGAGTATTGGGCTCGTACCGATTTCGCGCGAAAGCATCAGTGTTGCTTCAGCCATGAGCGCGGTTGACGCGGCTTGCTATGCGGCGAAAGATGGCGGTCGCAATCGAGTCCACATCTACGCTGAGCGCGACACTGAATTGGCGCGGACCTTCGGGGAAATGAATTGGGTGTCGCGGATCAACCGTGCCATCGCAGATAACCGCTTGCGCATCTTCTACCAGCCGATTCGCGCTCTGGGTGATGGGAACGAAGATTTCCGCCACGTTGAGCTTTTGCTGCGCATGGTAGACGAGCAAGGAAAACTGGTCTCGCCGCTCGAGTTTCTGCCAGCGGCCGAGCGCTACAATCTGATGACGATGATCGATCGCTGGGTGGTCACGCACGCCTTACCGATGTGCGCCCGCCTGATCGAGCAAGGCGTGCTCGATCTCTGTTCGATTAATCTTAGCGGTGCCTCGCTCAAGAGCGAAACGCTCGGCATATTCCTCCAACGGCAGATCGCCGCAAGTGCGATTGATCCACGTGCGCTCTGCTTTGAAATCACCGAAACGGTTGCCGTATCGAATGCCCAGCGGGTCGCGACATTAATGCGCGAGCTGCACGCCATTGGGTGCCGTTTCGCCTTGGATGATTTTGGCAGCGGGATGTCGTCGTTCGGTTTGCTCAAGCGCCTACCGGTGGATTATTTAAAGATCGATGGTTCGTTTGTGAAGGGCATCGCCGAAGATGCGGTCGACTTTGCGATGGTCGAAGCGATCAATCGGGTTGGCCATGTCATGGGCATAAAAACGGTCGCGGAATACGTCAGCAAGCCAGAGATCGCCAATCGACTGATTGCCATCGGCGTCGATTACGGTCAAGGCTACGCGCTCGGTCGCCCCGAGCCACTCACCGACCTCTTCTCCTTAGCCTACCGCAACCGTCGGGTTGTCCCGGTAATGCGTGGGGAAAATGCGGTTCGGGAAGGGCTGCGCGCCGGTTAAGCGAACCCGAGATGCGCGGCCGTGCTGCCTAGGTGCAGCAAGCCAATTGGGTTAGGGCGGTTAGCTCAGGGGTAGAGCACTACCTTGACATGGTAGGGGCCATAGGTTCGAAACCTATACCGCCCACCACTTCTCATCAGCCTCCAGCACTGCTGGGGGCTGATGCTTTTATTCCGCCTCATTTTTCGCTCTTTTCAGCCGATCTCGTATGAAGTGCCTACCTAGCACCCGCGAGGTTTCCGCTATCGTGCCATCTCTCTTCGAACAAACCCCAGCAGCAACGCGCCGCATCTTTGTGGCAGCGGGGTTTTTGCTGGGGTTGACGCTGTCGGCTTGTGCGGGGGGTGGGTCGACTCAAGTCGCATCTGGGGGGGGGGGAGGTCCTACCTCCAACTTCAGGCGTAACAACATCGCCTAGCCTTGGCGCGCCAACTGTGACCCCTACGCCGCTCAGCACGCAGCGAGTCAGGGTCAGGCTAACCTACGTGCTTCCCACTGCATCAGTCAGCAACGCGTCGATTACGCAGAGTCTGCTACGTCGCAGGAGCTTGAGTATCGGCACGACCACCGGACCGAGTGCGTGCACGAGTATCACTTGCCAGCTTAGCGTCACGATTACGCCAATCAGCGGCGCACCGTCGAGTGCGGGACCGACTAATTGCACCACGACGAGCTGCAGTGTCGATATCACCGCAACACCAGGGCTCAATACATTCGCATTTACCTTAAGCGATAGCAGCAATTCGAATGTCTTGGCGAGTTTCACGACATCGCGCCCCGTACTGCCGAACACCAACAATACTTTTGCATTTACGAGCAATCCGGTTGCGCATAGTGCTGCGTTGATTTGGAATAGCAATAGTACGAATGCGATTACCGATACGGCTGGCACGCCAATTAATGAGGGGCTGACGCTCAATGTCATGGATGCCGATGGCAATACGATTGTCGGCAACGCGAACTATGTTGATAGCGCGGGGCATCCGGTCGTATTTTTGCTCAACGTCACCAACACCCAAGCCGGCGGACGCGGCACGGTAAGCATCCAAGGCCCGATGCGAATTACCGCGCCAGGGCAAGCAGCAATTACCGCGCATTACGATGGGCGCTGGCTTGATCACGCGAGTGTGTCGGTGATGTCGACTAGCGCTGCGGTGACGAGCTTGAGCGGTGCGACATTTACAACGATGCCGCATGTGTTTGAATATTCGGCAGCAGGGTCACCGAGTGGTATTGTAGCTGGACCTGATGGGAACGTGTGGTTCACAGAGTTGAGCAGCGCAATTGGAAAAATTAGCACGAGTGGATCAAACTATACTGCATACCCTTGCACGCCTTGTACGTACTCAAGTCCAATCGCGATTGGCGCTGACGGGAACATCTGGTTTGGTGACTTTGGCATTGCTGGCGGTGAACATAATATCAATAGAATTACGACCTCCGGCACGTTTATGTTAGCACCGGGATAAATCGAACCCAGTTCCACCGGGATAAGACGAACCCACCTGGGCCGCTCGTTTACGATCCGCTGTGCGCGCTCCTTTCATGACGCGACTTTTTTCCCTACGTCGGGACTAAATTCTCGCAACCAG
>CAIKPM010000003.1 GCA_903829325.1 uncultured bacterium | reverse complement strand
TTCGTTAATCAGTGTTTCCGCCAATATGAATCCCTCAATAACTGGATTCTCTGGTGATCTGAATACGGCACTGGTGAGTTCTTCGGGTAATCTGAATCAAGCGTTGCTCAGTATCTCATCGAATATCAATGCATCGATTACGGGTGCGTCTGGTAATCTGAATACTGCGTTGGTCAGTTCTTCAGGCTATTTGAACTCGAGTCTGGCGAGCGTCTCAAGCAATCTTAATGCATCGATCACCGGAGCCTCTGGTGATCTTAATACCTCGTTGGTCAGCTCTTCTGGCAATCTGAATGCGTCTCTCATCAGTATTTCTGGGAATCTTAATGCATCGATCACCGGAGCCTCCGGTGATTTTAATACCTCATTGGTAAGTTCGTCTGGCAATCTGAATGCGGCACTGATCAGTATTTCGGGGAATATTAACTCATCAATCACTGGAGCGTCAGGTGATGTTAGTGCTGCGTTGGTCAGTAGCTCAGGCAATCTCAATACCTTGCTCGTGAGTGCATCTGGAAATCTGAATGTTGCTCTGATCAGCGTTTCTGCAAACGTCAATTCGTCAATTACTGGTGCGTCGGGTAATCTCAATAGTAACTTGGTCAGTATATCTGGAAATGTAAACTCGGCGTTGATCAGTGTGTCCGCTAATATAAACTCATCTATTACTGGTGCATCCGGAAACGTAAATCTACATCTTGTAAGCGCGTCTGGAAATCTCAACGCAGCGCTTATCAGCATTTCGAGTAATATCAATTCATCGATAACGGGATTTTCAGGAAATCTCAACGCCACCCTCGTGAATACTTCGGAACAGATTAACGTTCATCTCGTAAGTTCTTCGGGGAATTTGAACGCTGCGTTGGTGAGCATCTCCGCTAACCTCAATGCAACGCTGCTGGCTGATGGGATTGTTGCGAATGCAATCCTCGTGAGTTCTTCGGGGAATCTCAACGCCGCTTTGATCAGCGTCTCGAGTAACATCAATAGTTCGATCACAGGCGCCTCCGGTGATGTGAATGCGTCGCTCGTGAGTTCTTCCGGCAACCTGAATGCTGCGCTGATCAGCGTGTCAAGCAACGTCAACGCCTCAATCACTGGTGCATCTGGGAATCTGAATACGTCGTTGGTGAGCTCTTCGGGCAATCTGAACGCCGCGTTGATCAGCGTGTCAAGCAATGTCAATGCCTCAATCACTGGAGCTTCGGGTGATGTGAATACGGCGCTGGTGAGCTCTTCGGGCAATCTGAATGCCGCGTTGATCAGCGTGTCCAGTAATGTGAATTCATCAATCACTGGCGCTTCTGGCGATGTGAATACGGCGCTGGTGAGCTCTTCGGGCAATCTGAATGCCGCGTTGATCAGCGTGTCAAGTAATGTGAATTCGTCAATCACTGGCGCTTCGGGCGACGTGAATACGGCGCTCGTGAGCTCATCTGGCAACGTGAATGTTGCCTTGGTCAGCGCTTCTGGTGATCTGAATGCCGCCTTGATCAGCGTTTCGGGAAATATCAATCCTTCGATTACCGGTGCCTCTGGGAATCTCAATACGAACTTGGTGAGTGCTTCGGGCAATCTCAATGCTGCGTTAATCAGCGTCTCGGGAAATATCAACCCTTCGATTACCGGTGCCTCTGGGAACCGGAATACAGATTTGGTGAGTACTTCGGGCAATCTGAACGCCGCATTGATCAGTATCTCAAGCAACCTCAATAGCTCAATCACCGGTTTTTCTGGGAATCTCAATACTGCGTTGGTCAGCGCTTCCGGTCATATGAATACGTTGCTCGTGAGTGCGTCTGGTCATGCGAATGCGGCTTTGATCAGCGTATCGGGTAATATGAATGCCTCGATCACGGGTTTTTCTGGGAACCTTAATACCGATCTGATCACCAGTTCTGGTACGGTTAATCTGAACCTGATGAGCGTTTCGAGTAATCTGAACGCTTCGATTACGGGGTTTTCGGGCAACCTCAACACGACGCTGGTGAGCGCTTCGGGGAATCTCAATCAAGCACTCACCAGTATTTCCGGTATGATCAATACGACGCTCATCGATAATAACAACGCAGGCTTAGTCGCCGCGTCGGGGAATCTCAATGTTGCGTTAATCAGTAGCTCGGGTAATCTGAATGCTGGACTGGTCAGCGTATCGAGCAATCTCAATTCATCGATCACCGGGGCCTCGGGCAATCTCAATACCTCGTTGGTCAGCGCGTCTGGCAATCTCAATGCGGCGCTGATCAGTGTGTCGAGTAATCTCAATAGCTCTATTACCGGATTTTCGGGAGATCTGAATACGACGCTCGTGAGCTCTTCAGGTACTCTCAATGCAGCGTTGATCAGTGTGTCGGGCAATATCAATAGTTTTATCACCGGGTACTCTGGCGATGTGAATACGGCCTTAGTGAGCGCTTCGAGCAATCTCAATACTGCACTAGTCAGCTCTTCGGGAAATCTGAATCTTGCGTTGGTTAGTGCGTCGGGTAATCTCAATACAAACTTGGTGAGTGCTTCTGGTAATCTCAATGCGGCTTTGATCAGCGTATCGAGTAATGTGAACTCTTCGATCACCGGCGCTTCTGGAGATGTAAATACGGCGCTCGTAAGTTCATCAGGCAATGTGAACCTAGCGTTGATCAGTGTGTCCGCTAACGTGAACTCTTCTATCACGGGCGCTTCTGGCAATCTCAACACCTTGCTCGTGAGCTCTTCAGGTAACCTGAACACGACACTGGTGAGTTCGTCGGGGAATCTGAATGCTGCCTTGATCAGCGTTTCTGCCAATGTCAATTCGTCGATTACGGGCGCTTCAGGCAATGTCAATACGGCGTTAGTAAGCTCTTCGGGAAATATCAATACTGCTTTGATCAGCGTTTCTGCCAATGTCAATTCGTCGATTACGGGTGCTTCAGGCAATGTGAACACGTCGCTTGTGAGCTCTTCGGGGAATCTGAATACTGCGTTGATCAGCGTTTCTGCCAACATAAACTCTTCAATTACTGGTGCTTCTGGGAATGTCAACACTGCCTTCGTTAGCGCGTCAGGAAACCTCAATACCGCCTTAGTCAGCGCTTCAGGTCATCTGAACGCGGGCTTAATCAGCGTTTCGGGGAATCTCAATTCGTCGATCACCGGTGCCTCTGGTAATCTCAATACTCTGCTCATAAGTGTTTCTGGGCATATCAATGCGGCTTTGGTGAGTGTATCAGGTAACCTCAATTCCTCGATCACTGGCGCTTCGGGCAATATGAATACGACACTCCTGAGCGCTTCAGGCAATCTGAATGCCGGTTTGCTCAGTGTATCGAGTACTATCAACGCCTCGATCACGGGTGCTTCGGGTAATGTCAATGCATTATTGGTGAGTGCTTCTGGTAATCTGAATCAAGCACTCGTGAGCATCTCGGCTAATCTCAATGCATCGGTGATTGGAGCGGCGGGGAACCCGCTACTGGTAAGTTCTTCCGGGAATCTGAATGCTGCATTGATTAGTGTGTCGAGTAACCTAAATGCTTCGATCACCGGTGCTTCGGGTAATCTCAATGCTCCGCTCGTCAGCTCATCTGGTGTTCTGAATGCAGCGTTGATCAGTGTCTCGAGTAATCTGAATGCCTCGATCACCGGTGCATCCGGCGACGTCAATAGCGCTTTGGTGAGCTCGTCTGGCAACCTGAATCAAGCACTGGTCAGTGTTTCGAGTAACGTCAATAGCTCAATTACCGGTTTCTCGGGCGACGTCAATCTTGCGCTCGTGAGTGCTTCTGGTAACCTCAATGCCGCCTTAGTGAGCATCTCAGGAAATATCAACCCATCGATTACCGGCTTATCTGGTGATGTAAATAGCGCACTCGTGAGTGCTTCTGGAAACGTCAACACAGCGTTGGTCAGTATCTCGGGCAATGTGAATGCGGCGCTGATCAGCGTTTCCGGGAATATCAATCCTTCGATTACGGGTGCTTCTGGTAATCTCAACACCTTGCTGGTGAGTGCTTCGGGCAATGTGAATGCTGCGTTGATGAGTGTTTCCGCGAATATCAATCCTTCGATTACGGGTGCTTCTGGAAACGTCAACACAGCGTTGGTCAGTATCTCGGGCAATGTGAATGCGGCGTTGATGAGTGTCTCCGCGAATATCAATGACTCTATCACTGGTGCATCGGGTAACCTCAACACGCTGTTGGTAAGCTCTTCCGGCAACCTGAACACGACACTGGTGAGTTCTTCGGGTAATGTGAATGCGGCATTGATCAGTGTGTCCGCGAATATCAATAGCTCTATTACCGGTGCTTCTGGTAACCTCAACACCTTGCTGGTGAGTGCTTCGGGCAATGTGAATGCGGCGTTGATGAGTGTTTCCGCGAATATCAACCCTTCGATTACGGGCGCTTCTGGGAACCTCAACACTTTGCTCGTGAGTGCTTCGGGCCATGTGAATGCGGCGTTGATCAGCGTGTCCGCGAATATTAATCCGTCGATTACCGGTGCTTCGGGTAATCTGAACGCCTCGCTCGTAAGCAATTCCGCAAATATGAATGCAGCTTTGGTGAGCAATTCCGGAAATGTAAATACGGCCTTGATGAGCATTTCGGGAAATATTAATGCCTCACTTCTCGGTGGATCCGGCGGCGTCAATAGCTTGCTCGTGAGTTCATCGGGGAATGTGAATACTGCTTTGATCAGCATTTCGGGGAACATGAATGCGTCGATCAGCGGTTTCTCGGCCGATGTCAATACAGCGCTCGTGAGCGCATCTGGCATTGTCAATAGCGCTTTGGTGAGCGTGTCGAGTAATCTCAACGCCTCGATAACGGGCGCTTCGGGTGATCTGAATACGTTGCTTGTGAGTACCTCAGGGAGCTTGAATGCTTCGTTGGTCAGTGCGTCTGGTAACCTGAGTGTCGCTTTGGTCAGCGCATCGGGAAATATCAATACGGCCTTGGTGAGTTCCTCGGGCAATCTGAACGCGGCCTTGGTCAGCGTTTCAGCGAATCTGAATCCATCGATTACCGGTGCTTCGGGGAATCTCAATACCGCATTGGTGAGCTCTTCGGGCAATCTGAATGCAGCCTTGATCAGTGTTTCGGGTAATCTGAATCCATCGATAACTGGGGCCTCGGGCAATCTGAATACGGACCTCGTGAGTGCTTCGGGAAATGTCCAAGTTGCGCTGGTGAGTGCATCGGGTAATATGAATGCTGGACTGATCAGCGTTTCAGCTAATGTCAATTCTTCGATTACGGGGATGTCTGGCAATCTCAACACCGCGCTTGTCAGCTCTTCAGGTAATCTAAATACAGCGTTGCTCAGTGTCTCGAGTAATCTGAATGCTTCCATCACCGGTGCTTCTGGGAATGTCAACACGGCGTTGGTCAGTGCTTCTGGGAATGTCAATACGGCGCTGATGAGTATTTCAGCCAACATGAATGCTTCGATTACCGGTGCTTCCGGCAATCTGAATACGACGCTCGTAAGCGCATCGGGAAATCTCAATGCTGCGTTGATGAGTGTTTCATCGAATCTGAATGCTTCGATTACCGGCGCTTCAGGCAATGCCAACACGTCGCTGGTGAGTTCCTCGGGTAATCTGAATACGGCGCTGGTGAGCGCTTCGGGTAGCCTGAACAACGCGTTGATCAGTGTCTCGTCGAATCTCAACGCCTCGATCACGGGTGCTTCGGGTAATCTGAATACGACCTTGGTGAGTTCTTCAGGGAATCTCAATAGTGCGTTGATCAGCATTTCGAGCAATCTCAACGCGTCAATAACTGGCGCATCGGGAAATGTGAATACGGCGCTTGTGAGTTCGTCGGGTAATCTGAATAGTGCGTTGATCAGCGTTTCGAGCAATCTGAACGCATCAATAACTGGCGCCTCTGGCAATCTCAATACGGCGCTCGTCAGCTCCTCAGGTGATGTGAATAGCGCATTGGTGAGTTCATCTGGGAATCTCAATACGGCCTTGATCAGCGTCTCTGCCAACCTGAATGCGTCGATTACCGGTTCCTCGGGTGATGTGAATACGACCTTGGTGAGCGCCTCTGGCAATCTCAATACTGCATTGATCAGTGTGTCATCGAATCTGAATGCCTCGATCACTGGCGCTTCTGGGAATGTGAATACGGCGCTTGTCAGCTCATCTGGTAATCTGAATGCGGCGCTGATCAGTATCTCGGGGAATATCAATCCCTCGATTACGGGTGCATCAGGTAATCTCAACACGGTGCTTGTGAGTTCATCTGGGAATATCAACGTTGCGTTGGTGAGTGTCTCGGGTAATCTCAATACCGCATTGGTGAGTGTGTCGGGACAATTCGATGCGCCGCTGGTCAGCGCATCAGGCAATCTCAACCAAGCGTTGATCAGCGTTTCCGCGAATCTGAATCCTGCGATTACGGGTGCCTCGGGCAATCTCAACACGTCGCTGGTCAGCGCTTCGGGGAATCTCAATCAAGCGTTGATCAGCGTTTCCGCGAATTTCAATCCTTCGATTACCGGTGCTTCGGGTAATCTGAATACCACGCTTGTGAGTGCCTCAGGAAATCTCAGCGTGGCTTTGGTGAGTGCTTCGGGCAATCTCAACACGGCTTTCGTCAGTGTCTCGAGTAATCTGAATGCCTCGGTGATTGGCGGGTCCGCTACGCTGAATGCTGCGCTCGTGAGTAGTTCGGGCGTGCTCAATACCGCGTTGGTGAGTGTGTCGAGTAATCTGAACGCTTCGGTGACCGGTGCCTCGGGTAATCTGAATGCGACATTCGTGAGTGCTTCGGGTCATGCGAATAACGCATTGATCAGCGTCTCGAGTAATGTGAATTCCTCGATCACTGGGGCATCCGGTAATCTGAATGCCGCGCTTGTGAGTGCATCTGGAGCGTTCAATACTGGACTCGTCAGTGTTTCCGCAAATCTCAATGCCTCGATTACTGGGGCTTCGGGCAATCTCAACACAGCGTGGCTAGGATATTCCACGAACCTCAATACTCAACTCGTGAGCGTATCGGCAAGCCTGAATGCTGCGTTGATCAGTGTCTCCGCGAATATCAATCCTTCGATTACCGGATTCTCTGGCAATCTCAATGTGGCGCTGGTCAGTGTGTCCGGTAATTTGAACACCGCGTGGGTTAGTGTGTCTGGCATGGTCAATGGGCAGTTGACCGCTGCATCTGGTGGCTTTAATACGACGCTGATTAGCTCATCTGCCAACCTGAATACGGCCTTACGGAGTGTCTCGAGCACGATCAATGCCTCAATCACCGGTTTTTCAGGTGACCTCAATACATCGCTGCTCGCGATCTCAGCAGGCGCGAACACGCCGTTGGTGAGCGCATCGGGAAATCTCAACGCTGCGTTGATCAGTGTTTCTGCAAATATCAATCCTTCGATTACCGGTGCATCGGGTAATCTCAATACCGTACTCATCAGCGCGTCAGGCAATCTCAATACAGCCTTGGTCAGCGTTTCAGCGACTCTGAATAATCCGTTTGCGGTTGCCGCAGGGACGCTCAATACGGCGCTGGTGAGCTCTTCGGGGAATCTGAATATGGCGCTGGTTAGCGTCTCGGGTGTACTCATGGCTCCGCTGATCGCCGCGTCGGGTGACGTGAATACCTCGCTGATCGCCGCGTCAGGTAATCTGAATACGGCGCTAGTGAGTTCATCGGGTAATGTCAATGCGGCGTTCGTCAGTGTCTCGAGCAATCTGAATGCGTCAATTACTGGCGCTTCAGGCAATCTCGATACCGCGTTGACGAGTGTCTCCTCGAATATGAATGCCTCGATTACTGCCGCTTCCGGCAATGTGAATACGTCACTCGTGAGTGCTTCAGGAAATCTCAACAACGCGTTGATCAGTGTTTCCTCGAATATGAATGCGTCGATTACTGGTGCTTCGGGTAATGTGAATACCTCGCTCGTGAGTGCTTCGGGCAATTTGAATGCAGCGTTGATGAGTGTTTCGAGCAATGTCAATGCCTCGATCACGGGTGCTTCTGGTCATCTGAATACAGCCTTAGTCAGTGTTTCCGCCAATGTGAATACTGCCTTGGTGAGTGTTTCAAGCAATCTGAACGCATCAATTACGGGTGCTTCGGGGAACTTGGATACCGCATTGGTGGCGTCATCCGGCTTGCTCAATGCTTCGCTCAACGGAGCCTCAGCGAATCTTAATAGCAGTTTGGTCAGTGTGTCGGGGAGCGTAAATACAGCGATTCAGACCCAGGCGACGGATCTTGTTTCGTCTTCGGGTGTTTTGAACACGGCGTTAGTCAGTGTCTCCGGCACCTTGAATACGTTGTTAACGGTGAATTACATCAACAATACTCAGCTCGTGAGCGCGTCAGGTAATCTCAATACCGCGCTGGTCAGCGTTTCTGCCAATATGAACAGTTCGATTACCGGTGCATCTGGTAATGTCAATGCTGGCTTGGTGAGTGTCTCGGGTAATCTCAACGGCGCCTTGGTCAGCAGCTCTGGCAATGTGAATGCGACTCTGGTCAGCGTTTCGAGTAATCTGAACGCTTCCATTACTGGGGCATCTGGGAGTCTCAATACGGGGCTGATCAGTGTCTCGGCCAATCTGAACGCCTCGATCACCGGCGCTTCTGGCAACCTTAATACGCTTCTCGTGAGCGCGTCAGGCAATCTCAATGCCGCGTTGATTAGCGTGTCAGCGAATATCAATCCTTCGATTACTGGTGCTTCGGGCAATGTGAATACGTCACTCGTGAGTGTCTCCGGCAAGCAGAACGTGACCCTGGTGAGCGCGTCGGGCAATCTCAATGCTGCGTTGATCAGTGTCTCGGCGAATGTGAATGCGTCGATTACCGGTGCCTCGGGCACGATGAATACGTCGCTCGTGAGCGCTTCCGGCAATCTGAGTGTCGCATTGGTAAGCTCGTCTGGAAATCTCAATGCGGCGTTGGTGAGTGTCTCCTCGAATGTGAATAGTTCGGTCACTGGCTTCTCTGGAAATCTGAACAACGCGTTGGTCAGCATCTCAGGCAATCTCAATGCCTCGATTACCGGAGCTTCAGGAAACCTCAACAACGCGTTGGTCAGTATTTCAAGCAACCTGAATGCATCGATCACCGGCGCTTCTGGTAATCTGAATAGCTCTTTCGTGAGCGTTTCGGGGAATCTCAATACGTCGCTCGTCGCTGCATCTGCTGCGCTGAATAATGCTGTGGTGAGTGTCTCGGGCACTCTCAATGGTGCGGCCTCGACGCTGGCAAATAACCTCGTTTCCGCCTCTGGGAATTTGAATACGGCCTTAGTGAGTGTGTCGGGAGTTTTGAATGCCTACGCCCAGATCGACCTCACCAATACCGGCCTCGTGAGTGCATCTGGTACGCTCAATACATCCTTGATAAGCGTCTCTGGCAACCTGAATAATTCGATTACCGGTGCTTCTGGTAATTTGGATGTAGCTTTAGTCAGCGTCTCGAGCAATGTGAATAGTTCGATTACTGGTGCTTCAGGCAATGTGAATGCAGCCTTGGTCAGCGTCTCGAGCAATGTAAATAATTCGATTACTGGTGCGTCTGGTAATGTGAATAGTGCGCTGGTGAGTGTCTCAAGCAATATCAATAGCTCGATTACCGGATCCTCTGGTCATGTCAATCTCGCGCTAGTGAGTGCATCGGGGAATCTGAATAGCGCACTCCTGAGTGTTTCAAGCAATGTGAATAGTTCGATAACCGGTGCTTCGGGGAGTGCGAATAGTGCGCTCGTGAGCGTTTCGGGCAATCTGAACGCATCGATTGTCGGCACTTCTGGGACGTTCAACACTGCTTTGGTCAGCGTGTCGGGGACTGCTCACGCGGCGATTATTGCGGCTTCAGGTACGCTCAATAGTGCTTTGCTCAGCGTGTCTGGTGGGTTCAATGCCACGATTACCACTGTGGCCAGCAATAGTGTTTCTGTCTCTGGAAACCTCAACACTGCCTTGGTGAGCGTGTCTGGGCTGTTGAATTCGATTTTGTCTAACGACGTCGACAATACAGGCTTGGTAAGTTCGTCAGGTACGATGAACGGTGCATTAGTCAGTCTGTCGAGCAATCTCAATAGCTCAATCACTGGCGCTTCCGGCAATATGAATGCTGTGCTTATGAGTGTATCGAGTAATATGAATAGCTCGATCACCGGCGTTTCTGGTACTCTCAATGCGGCCCTTGTCAGCGTTTCAAGCAATGTGAATAGTTCGATAACCGGTGCTTCGGGGAGTGCGAATAGCGCACTCATGAGTGTTTTGAGTAATCTGAATGCCTCTATTACGGGACTCTCGGGCACGCTCAATCAGCGCATCGCGAGCAGTTCGGGGAATCTCAACGCGACGCTGATGAGTGTTTCAAGCAACCTCAATAGTTCGATCACGGGCGCATCTGGCGACCTGAACGCATCTCTGTTGAGTGTGTCGAGCAACGTGAATAGTTCGATTACTGGTGCGTCAGGAGATCTGAACGCATCGCTGTTAAGTGTCTCGAGTAACGTGAATAGTTCGATTACTGGTGCGTCCGGTAATCTGAATGCAGCGCTGGTGAGCGTCTCGAGCAATCTCAATACGTCCATCACCGGATTCTCGGGAAACCTCAATGCGTCTCTGCTTAGCTCGTCGGGTAATCTCAACGCTACGCTAAACACCACGTCTGGGCTCTTCAATCAAAGCCTGGTAAGTGTTTCCGGTAACCTCAATAGTGGCTTAGAGGCGGCGTCGAGTTCGTGGAACGTGAATATCGTCAGCGTTTCCGGTGCACTCAATACGCAGATTACCACCGTCGCGACAACCTTGGTTTCGGCGTCGGGCAATGTGAATACGGCCTTATCGAGTGTCTCAGCCAATTTGAATACCATGATCACGACGCAATTTGCCTCGCCGACAAACCTCGTGAGCACTTCGGGCTTGCTTAATCAAGCGTTGGTAAGTATCTCGGGGAATTTGAATCCGTCGCTTCTACAAACTGCAAGCGATATCGGAACCGCACTGGTGAGTGCTTCGGGGAATCTCAATGTAGCCCTGATCAGCGTATCGAGCAATCTGAATAGCTCAGTTGTAGGCGCCGAAAATACCCTGAATCAAAATCTGATCAGTGCTTCGGGTAATATCGGGATTGCGTTACTGAGTTCATCTGGCGTATTCAATACGAATCTGACGAGCATTTCTGCGAATCTCAATACTCAGATTGCTACGGACGCGAGTGACGTCAATACAAGCCTGATGAGTGCTTCGGGTAATCTCAACACGGCAGCGTTGCAGCTTGCCGATCATCTGGTCTCAGCGTCGGGTAATCTGAATATGGCCCTAACTAGCGTGTCTGGTGTGTTAAATACCATTGAAGCGGCGCTGGTGGTGAATCCGACGCTCGTGAGTATTTCGGGCTTGGTTAATACGGCCTTGGAGAGTGTCTCGAGCAATCTGAATACGGCGATGATCAGCAGTTCGGGTGTGGTGAATATGGCGCTAACCAGTATCTCTGGGATGAACAATGCCGCGATTGTACTCGCATCGGGCAATCTCAACCAGGCTTTAGTGAGCGTGAGCGCCACCGTGAATGCGAGTCAAATGAGTGCTGCAAATAATTTTCTGAGCAATCTTTCTGATACTTCTGCGACGCTCAATACCAGTCTGAACACCACCGTGAATGCGGTAAATAGCAATTTCGTCAGTGTTTCTGGGAACCTCAATACGGCGGTCGTCACGCTTGCTACCAATCTGGTCTCGGTTTCGAGTAATCTCAACACTGCATTAGTTAGCGTGTCGGGTTCGATCAACGCGGGGATCAGCGCGATCGCGGGCCTCGTGCCCGATACCTCGCTGATGAGTATTTCTGCGAATCTCAACGGCGCGCTCACCAGTGCCTCGGGGAATCTGAATATGGCGCTCGCAAGCGTTTCGAGTGCTGCAAATACCGCACTCACGGCAGTCTCCAGCGCCTTGAATTCAAGCTTGATGAGTGTTTCTGGTAGCCTGAATACGAGTGTCACAATAGCCTCGGCTGACCTCAATCAAGCCTTGGCCAGCGCGGCCAGCGCCCTCAATACTTCGCTTGTGAGTGTGTCGGGTAATATCAATACTGGCTTGATTGCTGATAATACGAATCTGACCAATACGCTCACGACTGCTGCGGCGAGCTTTACGAGCAATCTTGCGGCCGTATCGGGCAGCGCAAATGCCGGAATCACAACGGTTGCTGCGCAGCTTGTGACGAGCTCGGGTAATCTCAATACAGCGCTTGTGAGCGTTTCTGGTGCGCTCAATAGATTGCTACCCACGAGCGGACTCGCGAATGCGATCTTGGTGAGCGTTTCAGCGAATGTGAATACCGCACTTGTGAGTGTCTCGGCCAACCTCAATACGCAGCTAACGACACTGACTGCGAATCTCGTGGCGGTTTCAAGCGACATCAATACGTCACTTGCGACGGTGTCTACGAATATGACTTCGGTTTCCGCGAATTTGAACACGACGCTCGGTAACGTTGCTAGTACTTTGCTCGCGAGCTCTGCGAATGTCAATACAGCATTATTAAGCGTCTCGGCGAACTTGAATAGTGCGTTCTTAAGTACTTCCGGTACGGTTGGGGTCGTTGCGGCGAACCTGCTCAGCGTTTCAGGGCAATTGAATGCCACTATTGGCGCGGATTTTGCAAACTTAGATGTGGGTTTGGCGAGCGTGTCGAGTGCACTCAATACGCAACTCAGCGTTGTACAAACAACGATTCTGGGGAGTATCACGGCTGTTTCTGACGCCGCGAATACGGTTTCCCAAAATATCGCTTCGGTATCTGCAGCGTTGAATAGCGAATTAGCCTCTTTGAACGGCACAAGCGGTGGAGGCGGCGGCACGAGCGGCGGTGGCACGAGCACTGGGCTGGCCAATGCCGCGTTGAATAGTGTGTCGGGGCTGCTGAATACGACGCTGATGACTACGTCCGCTGCGCTGAATACAACGGTCAATACAGTCTCAGCTCAACTCAATACCGCATTAACAACGGTGAGTATTGCGCTGAGCAGTGCATCCGCAAGCGTGAATACCGCCTTAGTGAGTGTCTCCAGTAATGTCAACGGTTCGATTACCGGCCTCGATGGCCAAGTCACGAGCCAAGTTAGTGGGATTACGAATCAATTAGCGAGCTTGACAAGCGCAGTCGAAAAAATTAACCCTAGCCTATCGGCGAGTGCGATGAATAATACCCTCTATGGCGTGTCTACCGGAGTCGGTTTGAACGGCAATGGCAATGTTGGGATTGGCGTCACCGCTGGCTTGAGCTTAAGCGGCACCAGCAATGTCGCGGTTGGGGATCATACAGGCTCTGGCCTCAACGGTGATAAAAATACCGCCGTTGGCGAATTATCCGGATTCAATGTCAGCGGGATTAGTAATACGGGTACGGGTTATGGAGCGAGCACTGCTGTCGTGGGTGATGGAAATACCGGCAGTGGCGAACTTGCGAGTGTGCAAGTGACCGGATCGGCCAATACGGGTTTTGGTCTACAAGCGAGTACTCAGGTCACTGGCAGCGGCAATACCGCGGCTGGTGCGAGCGCTGGTCAACAGGTCACTGGTGTCGGGAACAGTGCTCTGGGCGCTGGCGCAGGCAATCAGGTCACGGGTAACGGGAATATTGCGCTCGGTCAAGGTGCGGGTAGTGCTGGTGCATTGGTGGCGGATTCTCTCACCTTGTCGAGTGCCGCAGAGCACCAACGCAATCTTGAATCGTTGTTGCCAGACCTTGGTATCGTAGGAAACAATAATATTGCGATTGGTACCGATGCGGGCTTAGGTAACGGAACAGCGTTCTCCGATACCCTTTCTGTGGGGACCTCGGCGTCGGCAACCCAATCCTTAGGCGTTGCCTTAGGGGCAAACGCGAATGCATCCGCAGCAAATTCGGTTGCTTTGGGCGCGGACTCACTTGCAGATCAGGCAAACACCGTCTCGGTCGGTACCGTCGATAATCAGCGGCGATTGGTGAATGTCGCGCCCGGACAAGCCGCGACGGATGTGGCTACTGTCGGTGAAGTCCACAATGTATCGGGAGCGCTTGCGGCGCAGGTAAATCAGGTCGGGACAATCGCCAATAAGGGCGTCGCGATGAGTCTGGCTCAAGCGGGAACGGCTGCTGCGGTGACCGTGCCGGGTGCAACCGCGGTGGTGCTGGGAACTGGCTATTATGAAGGCAATAGCGCCTTTGGACTCGGGCTTGCGAGTGCCTCGAGCGATGCGCAGCGGGTCCTGCGCGTTGCGTCCGCGATATCACCAGGGCTTTCCAATATCAGTCTGCAGGCGAGCTATCAAATTCGGGTTGGGCGCGGAGTGGTGCGCGTGAAGCCACGTAACCAAACGCCTGTCGTCTTTTCGCAAGGCCTCCCAGTGGCGGCTTCGTTCTGGCAGAACCATGGATTCAGCCGAGTTGTTGAGATTGTGCCAGAACGTATGTACACGGCGCTCAATCAAGGCAAGTTATTCCGCTTCTCGATCGGCGATGCGTATAGCGCTCATGGGATGGAATGGGCCGTTCAAGTCGATGAGATGCAAGCTAGCGGTAAGTGGCGTCATATCACCCAGCTTGACGCGCTCGAAAGTAATCCTGACATGCGGATTGCTCTGCAGCAGATGATTCAGGCGCTCGGCAGCTACGCCCAAGCTCCTACAGGGCATCTCGAACAATAGGGAGCGACGGCTTTGATTTGTCTTTTCCGCCGGCTCTGCGTCGCCAAAACCCTTAAAACGCTCTGCGTTTCTGCGGCTTTTGGCTCCTTGATCCGACGAAAAATCCAAACCAAATCCATCACTCCCTATTGTTCGAGATGCCCTACAACCGCTGTTGTGCAAAACCATGATGGGCAATCGTAAGGGCTAGCCTAGCTCTACGTCTATTTTTGCTTCGCCACCAGCCTCAGGCGCGCTCTGGCGTTTTTTGAGCAAAAATACCAGCGGAAGCACCAGCAGCGTGCTCGCACCGGTGAGCCGAGATGCGTCGGCATACGCTAGGGTAGTGGCCTGGATATTGACCGTTTGATTGAGTTGGTTGGTTGTGGCGTTGCGGGTGCGCGTTTGGGCGTACGCGGCAATGGGTGTGCGACCGAGGCGGATCTCTCGCGCGAGGTTGCTATGGTGGATCGCTATGCCACGGGAGATGAGTGTGACGAGGACGGCGGTACCGACACTGCCGCCGAGCTGGCGCGCAAGGTTGAAGAAGGCGGATGCTCCTGGGATGTCACGTTGCGTGACGCCAGCAAAGACCGCGAGCGAGAGCGGCACGAAGGTAAATGCGAGGCCGATCCCGCCGAGGATCATCGGTAATGCAAAACTCATGAAGTTTGCCGTGCTGGTCGTTACTTGCGCTTGGACGATGTTCGAGAGTCCGGTGCACAAAAAACCAAAGCCGATCAAAAGTCGGATGTCAACATTCGGGCGAGTGGCGAGTGCGACGCTTAGTGGCGTACACAGCATGACGGCAGCCGCGCGCATGAAGATCATTTCGCCGCTCAAGGTGGCGGTAAAGCCGAGGATCCCTTGCGCAAACTGCGGCAACGTTACCAGACTCGCCGTGAGTGTGACTCCGAGCACTAAGCCTAAGGTACTGCCCGCTGCGACCGAACGATAGCGTAGCACGGTCAAATCGACGATCGGGCGCTGTGCGAAGAACATTTCCCAACTCAGAAAAAACAGCAGACACAGTCCGGCTAGCAGTGCCAAGCCGGTAATGAGCGGGTCGTCGAACCAATCGTACTGCTGACCTTGATCTAAGACATACTGCAGCGCACCGAGTCCGGTCGCTAAGAGCGCGATACCGACGCCATCGACGCGTTTGGGATGCGGATCGACCGGATTTCGCAAAAAACGCGCGACCAAAAACATCGCTAAGATCCCTAGCGGCACATTCAAATAAAAAACCCACTGCCAAGAAAAATTATCGGTAATAATGCCGCCTAGGGTTGGACCGATGGTTGGACCGACGATCGCACCCAGAGCAAATATTCCGCTGCCCTGACCCTGTTTGTCAGGCGGATACGTGTCGCGCAGAATTGCCTGCGAGGTGGAGATCAGCCCACCACCACCGGCGCCTTGAATGATGCGCCAAAACACGAGTTCCCAGAGTGAATGTGATAAGCCACACAACATCGATGCGATGGTAAAAATAAGAATTGATGCGAAAAAATAGCGTCGGCGCCCAAAGCGCTCAGAGAGCCACGGTGTCAAAGGGATCACCACCACATTGGCGACGATGTAGCCTGTGACAATGAGACTGCCTTCCTCAATATTGGCACCGACGTTGCCTTGGATCGTCGGTAATGCGACGTTGACGATGGTCGTATCGACAATCTCAAGAAGCGTCGCGAGGATGACCGCGAAGGTGACTAGCGTCCGTCGCAGGCCGTATTCCACGACGTTGCGTGGGAGAATTTTTGCGTCGGCGTCATCAACATCCATAGCAAGCAGTATCGCAATGGTCAGCTGATTCGACTAGCACGAAAGTCGACTTTTGTGCTTGCACGTTTGCTTGCATGCTTTCCTAAGGAGATCGTTATCGCTCGTTTGCCCGATTTCTATCCCTTGCTCCGACCGCTGTTGCATTCGCTTGACCCCGAGCAAGCGCACGAGTGGGCCTTGCGAGCGCTCGAGCGTGGCTGGGTTCCAGCGCAACCGGTGTTGCCGGATCCGATTTTGGCAACTTCGTTTTTAGGTTGGCGCTTAGCTCATCCCCTAGGTTTGGCGGCGGGCTTCGATAAAAACGGCCGAGTCGCGAGCCGGATGTTTGCTCAGGGATTCAGTTTTATCGAAGTCGGCGGGGTAACACCCTTGCCGCAAGCGGGCAACGCACGGCCGCGGGTCTTTCGTTT
This sequence comes from uncultured bacterium, assembly GCA_903829325.1. Classification (GTDB taxonomy): domain Bacteria; phylum Vulcanimicrobiota; class Vulcanimicrobiia; order Vulcanimicrobiales; family Vulcanimicrobiaceae; genus CAIKPM01. The sequence goes on along the minus strand of CAIKPM010000003.1, from coordinate 19,121 downwards.
GCCTGAGCAGCGGGCGGTGATCAATCGCATGGGCTTCCCTAACGATGGCGCTAGCGTCGTTGCGGCGCGCCTGGCAGCCGCGCCACCGGGGGGGATGCTCGGTATCAATCTCGCTAGCAACGCTGCGAGTATCGAGCCTATTCGCGACTTCTTGGCTCTGCTCGAAACGTTTTCTCCCTTGGGCGATTTTCTCACGCTCGATATTTCGTGCCCGAATACCGCCAACGGTCAGGTTTTCCTCGAGCCCGCCCGTTTGTCGGAGTTGCTCGCTAGTCTCAACGCGGTCCCACTGGGGGCCAATCGTCCCGCATTGGTTGCGAAAATCTCTCCGGATCTCGATGACGGCCGCTTGGCTGAGCTTGTTGCGGTGTTGCTGGAAGGCCAAATTGCCGCGATCTGTGTGGGGAATACAACCACCGCGCGCCCTACGGGACTTGGCAAGCATGCGGAGCAGAAGGGGGGCTTGAGTGGTCGTCCGCTGTTTTCCGCCTCAACGCGTCAGCTGGCGGTCGTACGGCGGCTTGTGGGCACGCGCGTCCCCTTGATTGGAACGGGGGGGATTGCGAGCGGCGCCGATGCGTATGCGAAAATTTGCGCGGGGGCAAGCGTGTTGCAACTGTACACAGCGATGATTTACGAAGGACCAGGCTTAGTCGGACGGGTGTTAGGCGAGTTGGCCGAGCTGCTGCGCCGGGATGGCTTTACGACGTTAAGCCAAGCGGTGGGTAGTGCGGTTGATGTGTCGGCAGATCCAGATCGTACGTGATGATGAGCGGTGCATGGTCGGAGAAGAAGGGTTGGGGAGTAATGATCGCTTCTCGTACGCTCGCACGCAGATTCGGCGTGACGAAGTGGTAATCGATGCGCCAACCGACATTATTCGCTCGCGCATTCGCCCGCATCGACCACCAAGTGTATTGCTCGTCGCGTTGATCGACGGCTCGAAAGGCGTCGCAAATGCCGATGTCATCGAAAACGTGATCGAGCCAAGCCCGCTCGTGGGGTAGGAATCCCGGCGTGTTTTGGTTGCTGCGCCAATTTTTAATATCACGCGTGGTGTGGGCGATATTCATATCACCGCAGAGGATGTACTGGCGCTGATCAGCCAGCATCTCGCCGAACATCGTAGTGAGGCGCTCCATATAGCGTTCTTTTTGCGCCTGCCGTTCTGCGCCACTGGTTCCGCTCGGGGCGTAAAACGAGGCAATGCTCAGGTTGCCCCAATCGGCTTGCAGATAGCGTCCCTCGGCATCGAGATCGGCTAAACCGATGCCACGGTGTACACGGTCGGGGGCGATGCGGGCGTAGAGTGCCACGCCGCTATACCCGCGTTTTTCCGCATCTTCGAACAGTGATACGTATCCGGGTACGGCAAGAATCTGCTCAGAGAGCTGATGTTGCTGCGCTTTGGTCTCTTGCACGCAAAGCACATCAATCTCTTGGGTGAGAAACCAGGGGAAAAATCCTTTGCTGGCCGCCGAGCGGATGCCGTTGAGATTTGCTGTCATGACTCGTAACAATGAGATTCTGCCTTCACCAAAGGATGGTGCGTTGGGTGCTGTGAGGGACGAAGCCTAGGCGTTCATAGAGCTTGCGAGCGCGGGTATTGTGATCGTTGACCGCAAGCGAGAGTGTTGGACGGCGTTGCAGTAGCTGTGCACAAATGGTTGCTAGAGCGCGGGTTGCATGCCCAACCCCACGGGCCGCTGGGGGAGCCCAGATGCATTCGAGCTGCATCGTTTGCTGGGTTGTTGCTCCGACGCGACAGAGTAAGTGCAATTGGTCTGCTTTGGCAATCCACCACCGACGGGCCAAAATTTGTTGCAGAATTTCTTGCCGAAACGTCGGCCGTTGGGACGGATCGTAGCCTAATTCCTCTTGAATCATATGTGCTGTGCCGTGCGTTACGAGGTCAAGATCATCAACGTCGGCTTCGCTGACTTCACGCGAGAAGAAGGCGGGTTCTAGGGCCAGCGATGTGAGCAGATAGAGCTGTTGGTGGGCGTCGAGTCGCGGGCTACGCTGCTCGGTACGCTGGTGCCTCGCAAGATAGGCGCTCACTTGCGCTGGCGGGCCGGTGAGCATACGCAAACTGCGATGCGGTAACAGCGGAAAATTCGCGGTGATTCCTGGGTCGCTGTGGCTCACGATCGTTTGTGGGCTCTGGAAAATGACGGTGTTTAGTTGACCATCATTGCTGTAACCGAGCCGGAATTTCCGTCGTAGACCGAGCGTCGCTTGCGCTCTGCGGGCCAGAGCCAACAGCTGGGCGTGCTCAATAGGTCGGCGTGCAAGAAACTCGATGGTAGGTTCAAAATCTGCCAAGCCCATTGGTATGAGGGTGCGGATTGGGCTCATCGCGAGAGTTCCATGGGGGGACCATTGCGATCTTCATACGTGGCGGGTGGCAATACTGGATGAGCATAGAGTAATTGCACGAATTCAGCTTCGTTACTTACCTCGGTGGCGAGCGTGTCGACCGGTGGCATCGTTAACTCATCGGCGAGTTCGTCGGCAGCAAGGCTGCGCACAATGTAGGCGTCTTGCACTTCGTGTAAGTGACGCAACGGGAGTTGTTTGACGGGCAGGGCGACAAAACGCTCCTCCACTTGGATGAATGTTGCCGCCGAGGTAACCACCGAGGCGTGCACTTCTTCACTAAAGCGTTGCAATTGCTGTGCGATAACGATGGTATTGCCCACGAGTGCGAACGAGCGTTGTTCCTCAAAGCCTACATCGCCTGCGATAAGGCTGCCAGTATGCACTCCAGCACTGACGCGGAATGAGCGCCTTCCTTCGCTTATCCAACGCGGCTTCATCGAAGCGACTAGGCGGGAGGCTTCGAGCGCGGCGCAAAGGCCGCGATATTCGTGTTCGCTGGCGTTCTCGGGATCAATCCCAAAGACCGCGACCAGTCCATCCTCGAGAAAACGCTCGATCATGCCCGCGTTGCGAGTAACCGCGGTGCCGCATAGGAGATGACACTCATTAATGTATTTCAACGCGGCATGGGGGCTGAGCTTTTCGATCAAGGGGGCAAAATTATTGATACGTAGCACGACCACGGTTGCCGCAGTATGATAGCGGGCGAGGGCGCGGGTATCTTTACGCGCGAGAATGCCATCCACAATGAGATGTGGCAAATACGCTCCCAGCCGTTCGCGGGTCTCTTGAGCTTGTTGGTGCAGTCGCAAGCATGCTGCTACGCTCACAATGACCGCGGCAGTCAACCCCACGATCAGGATGCCCAGCAAAAGTGCCGACAGAGTTGCCATATGAGCAGTATCGGCGCGCCGACTACGCTTGCTAGCTTAGCTGCAGACCTATACCAAAAGTTGACAAAGCAAAGCAATCTTATGAAAGTGCGGCTTTTCTTGTTGACAGGAACGATTCGTCCATGCTAGCGTCAAGGGAGATATGTCAAGATGGATGATTCGCAGCATTACGATTATTACCGGCTCGGAAGAGTCTCGGTCGGGTTGGTAGTGCGCGCGGATTAAGACAAAAATGTCCACCACTCACAAGCCTCCCGTCCGAATGGACTGGAGGCTTGTGAGTTACAAGGAGCTTTTCCCATGAGCCTTGCCCAGGATGTCTCAGACCCTTCGTGTCCCACTAATGAACGACGCCGAACGATTGTGATCGGCGTTTTAGGCTGCGGCACTGTGGGCGGCGGAGTCGTTGCTCGCTTGCTCGCCGAGGGGCATATTCTGGGTCAGCCGGCGCGGCTCGCCCACGTCTTGGTGCGCGATTTGAGCAAGCCGCGGTTTCCCGAGGCGGTAACCCCGTTCTTGACTTCCGACCCGGCTGATATTGTCGACGACCCCGAAGTTGATATTGTGGTGGAGACCATTGGCGGGGTGGACGTTGCGCGCGAGCTGGTTGAACGCGCTTTGGCGAACGGCAAACACGTTGTATCGGCCAACAAGGCCTTGATCGCGACGCATGGACACAAACTGGCTGAGTTGGCACGCCGCCGTCATGCGGCGCTGCGCTACGAGGCAGCAGTCGGGGGAGCGGTGCCGGTAGTCCGAGCGATAGCAGATGCCATGGCGGCAGAAGAAGTCCTCGAAATTGCTGGCGTCATGAATGGGACTTCGAATTTTATTGTCGATGAGATGGCCCGAGGAGCATCATTTGATGTTGTTGTGAAGCGTGCCCAAGAAGCTGGCTACGCTGAGCCCGATCCTAGCGCGGATGTTGACGGCCATGATGCAGCGCAGAAACTCACGGTACTTTCTGCCCTCGGTTTTCGCCGCAACCTCGATGTCACGTGCGTTCGCCGTTTAAGCCTGCGACGGTTGCAGCCGGACGATTTTCCGTTCGCAGCAAGCTTAGGGTATGCGATCGTGCCGCTAGCTCTTGCACGGCGGCAAGGTGATGCACTTGCGGCAATCGTCGCCCCGGTGTTCACTCACGCTGATCATGATTTTGCCCGCGCGAAAGGGCCAGGGAATGTGATTCGTATCACCGGCGCGGATTGTGGACCGCTGCAGTTCTCCGGTGCTGGTGCTGGACAACGCGCCACTGCTTCTGCGGTATTCAGCGATTTGGCTGATATCGTGCGCAAACTCGCGCGTTGGGAATACCAAGGCTCGGACCTTTTGGTGGCGGAGCCCATTACTGCCGTGAGTCCGGATTTGCCGGTGATTCTACGGGTGCTGCCTGTCGATGCCGCGCAGGTGAGTGCGGCACTTGCAGCTGCACAGATCGTCGTGCGCCCGTTGAGTGAAAACGCGCTGTTCTGTGAAGCCAACGAACTCGATATCGTCGCGTCGGCAATCGAGCGTTTGGGCTCGGCGGTTTGCTCCTGGTTCCCCGTTTTTGAATGAAGGGCACATCGAAAAAGCTCTAGCGCGGCCACAGTAACCACACTGCTAGAGCTGCAAAGCGCCTCGCTAAAAACTGCTATGAACTTTTTTCTTCTTTTGCCGAAACATGCAAGTAGCATGGGTTGATATGTTGCGTTCTGCGTGCATACACCGTGACAACCGCCTGTTTAAGGAGAATATTCGATGGCAGTTCGATCAACGACCAAGCCGCGCGTGCAAGCTGCTCGCGTTGCGAAGTCAGCGACAGCCGGAACCGCGAAAGCGCGTAAGCCTGCTGCTCGTAAAACCACGACTCTTACCACCAAGCGTGCGACGACAGCCGCGCGTGCCAGTCGTTCAGCGAGCGCAGTGACTGCTGCTCGCCCTCAAGCGACTGCGGCTCGTGCGGCAAAAGCCGCCAAGCCAGTTGTGAAGCCTGTGGCCCCCAAGGCTGCAGCTGCGGCGAAGCGGACAACGGCTGCGGCCCGTCCTGCAACTGCTGCCAAAGCACCGGCGAAAGCTGTTGCCGCGAAAGCAACCACTGCCAAACGCCCTGTTGCGGCGAAGGCCACAGTTGCTCGCAAACCAGCTGCTCGTCCAGTTGCCCGCAAGGTTACTGCGCGCCCAGCGAGCCGTAAGGCGGCTGCCGCGAAGCGTTAAGCTGAGGCTTTTCTCTCTTGTCAAAAAGAGCGGCGCCTGTGCAGCCCGCTCTTTTTGCGCGAGATATTCTTATAAATCCAGAACTTTGGAAGGCCTCACCACGTAGGTGTCGCACTGCCCTGGCAAAGGGACGTTCCGCCCAGTGAAACGCGTATCGGAACTAATCCAGATTATTAATGGAGAGCGAGTTTGGCGAAACAATTTGCCCCTAAAAAGGGGATCGGACCCGGCTTTTGGCCGGTGACGGTCTTACTAACGGCGCTGAGCGTGGCGTGGGTCGTGTGGCTTGGACGCACCGATTTTGCGACTTTCTTGCCCGAAGCTGCTGTTCCAGCGGATCAGATTGACAGTCTTTTCAAGATGCTTGCCCAAATGGGTGGCGTTGTATTCATTTTCGTTTTTGGTTTCCTGATTTATCTTTCGTTTGCGTATCGCGTTCGTTCCGGTGATGATGTTCACGCGATTGGTGTACAGATGCACGATGCCCCATCATTGGAGTTGGGCTTCTGGATTGTGCCGACCATTATGGTGTGCTTCATTAGCTGGGTAAGTGTGCAAATTTGGTACGGGTTGCAACAGTCACCGGGTAACGCCCTGACGGTTGAGGCGGTCGGCCACCAGTTTTTTTATGACTTCCGCTACCCTACGTTGTGGAAGCCTGTTTCTCAAGAGCTACATCTTCCGTTGAATGAGCCCGTGACGGTCAAAGTGACGTCAAGCGATGTCATCCACGGTTTTTGGGCTCCCGAGATCCGACTCAAGGCCGATATGGTTCCTGGCCTCGTGAACACCTTGCGCTTTACGCCCACACGACCTGGCACGTACCGTATCGTGTGTACCGAATTCTGCGGCGTTGCGCACGGTTCGATGATCGGAAAGATCGTGATCGAGCCGAAAGCTACGTTTAAATCGTGGTTGGCGGCTCAGGCCCACGCTGAGGGTCCTGCTCCGGTGGTTGCCGCGGCTGCTCCGATGGTCGCCAATGCGACTCACCCTGGTGGTGGATCTGCTGCTGTTGCCCCTGTCGCTCAAGGCGATGCTACTGCCGGCAAAGTCGTTTTCGCAGCTCATTGCTCTTCGTGTCACTCGGTCGGTGGCTTTGATGAAAAGCTCGTTGGACCGGGTCTCGGACACTTACTGAATGATCCTGCGCATCCGGCCCTGGTCACGGGTGAAAAAGCTTCTGCGGCGGCAATCGCCCACATCTTGCACACGGGCTACACTGGCCCGATAGGCATGATGCCCAATCAGCAACAAAATGCGATCTCTGAGGCCGATATTGCCAACTTGACCGCCTATCTCGTCAGTCTTTCGAAGTAGCTGGAGAACACATGGCTGTAGCAGCACCCGCACACGCAAATTATCACGACCACATTCATCCCGAGCCGACAAATTTCGTGCAGAAGTATATTTTCTCGCTCGATCATAAAATTATCGGGATCCAGTATTTTATCACGACGTTTATTTTCTATTGCATCGCTGGGCTTCTCGCTGAAGTCATCCGCGTGCAATTACTGCACCCGACGGGCGGCTTTGTCTCGAACGAAGTCTATAATCAGGTGTACAGTGTGCACGGATCGGCGATGGTATGGCTGGTGATCATCCCGATGCTTACAGGCGGTTTCGGTAATTTTGTGATGCCGCTCATGATTGGTGCCCGCGATGTCGCCTTTCCCTGGCTCAACATGGCGAGCTTTTGGATGTTTCCGGTCGCTGGGGCACTCTTATTCTCCTCGTTTTTGGTTGGTGCACCCGAAGCTGGCTGGACCGAATACCCGCCGATCTCGCTGCAGGGCCCGCCGGGAACCTCGCTTTGGTGTATGGCGATTTTCTTAGTCGGCGTCTCATCGACGCTGACCGGCATCAATTTCCTGGTCACCATTATGAAGATGCGCGCTCCTGGTATGACTTTGACTCGTATGCCCTTGTTTGTCTGGGCGCAGTTAGCGACGGCAATGTTGTCGATGGTTGCAACCACGGCTCTGGCTGGTGCGCTGTTGGCACTCTTTCTCGAGCGGACTTTTGGCGTACCGTTTTATGATCCGAGTAAGGGCGGTAGCCCCTTGCTTTGGCAGCACATGTTTTGGTTTTATTCGCACCCAGCCGTGTATATTATGATTTTACCGGCGTTCGGTATCGTCTCTGAAATCTTACCGACTTTTACACGCAAGCCGTTATTCGGTTACAAGGCCGTTGCGTTCTCGAGCGTTGGGATTGCCTTAGTTGGTTTCATGGTGTGGGCTCACCACATGTTTACCAGCGGTATGGTGCCTTGGTTGACGCTCCCATTTATGATTCTTACCTTCTTCGTGGCAGTTCCGACTGGCGTGAAAGTCCTCGCTTGGATTGCGACACTCTGGGGCGGACGAATTCGTTTTACCGCCGCAATGCTGTTCTCGCTGGGCCTGATCGCGACGTTTACTCTGGGTGGAATTACCGGTGTCTTCTTAGCGGCTGTGCCAGCTGATCTGCATGAGCACGGCACGTATTTCGTGGTGGCGCATTTCCATTACGTTTTATTCGGTGGAAGCGTCTTTGGGATTTTTGCCGGTATGTATTTCTGGTGGCCCAAAATGACCGGCAAACTGATGAGCGAGCGCCTTGCTGTTGCGCATTTTTGGGCCACGTTCATTGGGTTTAACCTGACGTTTTTCCCCATGCATTGGTTGGGATTAATGGGCATGCCGCGTCGTGTGCCAATTTATGATCAACAGTTTCAATCGTTGAATGTGCTCGCCTCGATTGGCTCGTTTATCTTGGCTTTATCGACCTTGCTGTTTTTTGCGAACGTGGCCTATAGCCTCACGAAAGGCAAGAAAGCCTCGTCAGATCCTTGGGGCGCTCGCACGTTGGAATGGATGATCAGTTCACCGCCGCCGTATTACAACTTCAAGAAGATCCCATCGGTCTTGGCCTTGCCTTACGATTTTGGTGAACCGTTACCGTATGTCGGGGGAGACTTGATTCGTCCCAATCCCCAGTCGAAGTTTGCGGGAGAATAGCGATGGCAGTTGGCGCAATTGTTCACGGAACTCCATCTGATGCTCATGACGAGCCTGTTGATAGCCTCTATGCGGAGACGCGGGATATGCGACTCCTCGGTTTCGTGTTGTTTTTGATCAGCGACGTCGTCCTATTCTCAGCCTTCATCTTCGCGTATCTCTACCTGCGGAATAGTGTGCCGCAATGGCCACCGTTGGGTGCCGATGGCAAGCAACTTCCCCGCTTCGATACTTTGTTTGCAGCGGTCAACTCGGTCGTTCTGTTTGGTTCCGGGGCAACGATGCATTTTGCGCTGGAGAGCTGGAAGCACGGCGCGAAAAAAGCCTTTAATGCCTGGATGGCGTCGACGATTATCCTTGGTTCGCTCTTTTTGGCGGGTCAGGCGTACGAATATATTCATGCAAAAGTGACGTGGGCCGGCAGCACGATCGGTGCATCGTTTTTCACACTGACAGGAATGCACGGGTTCCACGTACTTGTTGGCGTGATCTACCTGATCGTGCTCATGGGCCAAGCGAACAGCGGGGTCTATACAAAGTTGAAGCATTTTGGCTTGACCGCTGGCACCTTATATTGGCATTTTGTCGATGTGATCTGGGTTGCGTTGTTCACCCTGTTCTATCTGATCTAGCTGAGGAGTAACGCTGTATGGAAGAATTTGTTGGCTTAGAGCGCGGGGTCGCGATGTTCGGCGGCCTAGTCGTCGGAACGACCGCCCTGACCGCGCTGATCAATGATTGGCAGGCAACCGGCCTTGATAATAATGTGACGAAGCTTATGCTCGGGCTCATGGTCGTTGGCTGCGTCTTGGTCGTACTGACTGCGTTTCACGCGCTCGGAGCGCCGTCGGTATGAGTAACGAGCCAGAAATTCCAGTCAGCCAGGGGATCCCGAACGTGGTTCACTTCGCGGGCATCATCTGCTTGATAGGTATCTTTTTTATCCTCGGCTTGGTTGTGGTAACCGCTAGTGCTGGACATGTATGGCCAGCCACCAATTCAACGACTATCAAACTCTAACGGAGCGGTTGCGCTGAAATGCGTTTCACTAAACGTTGTGTCTGCAACGAAGTGCAATCTGCCGATGTGCAACGGACCGTAGAGCGTGCTTTCCAGGTGGGCGCTCTGGAGTGCCCAGCGTCCCTCTGGGAAGCCGTACACAAAATCTAGCTTGAAGTCACTGTTGCCAACGTAGGAAACTCGCAGCGGAAGTCCGCTCGCGTTATCGATGAGCACCTCAGAAAAGAAATAGGCATTTCGAGGCGCGATGCTGAGTTCGTGTTGAGTCGGTGTGCAGAAAACGTGCGTCGTGCCCTGCTTCGCGTCCGATGAATCGGGCGCGAAGCGGATATGGTAGCCCTTGGTGCTCACGACGACAACATCGACATCGTGTGGAACGATTGGAGCGAATGTTAGCGGTGCGACGTTGCTGAGTTGAAAGGACGGCATCCCGTGCCACGACATTCCGTAACGCAGATTAAAGCCTGAAATGGCGTTAAATGTTGGAAGAAGCGGAAAGCCCTGCGCCACGGTCTGGTGCTTGCCTTGCGGGAGCGCAATGAGCGTCGTTTCACCGTCAAGGGTGCGGCTGATTTCGTGATAGGCAAAGTCGCGCTCACGTCGGAGGCGAGGAATGCGAATGGTTGTGCGCGAGATATAGCTCACATACGCCGGCGGGGTTGCCGCGTACGCTGCCGCCAGGTTGGCTGTTTGTTGAAATGCTAGGTCAGCATTCATGAGCGCAGAACCCCGTCTTTTCTCGGCTTTGCAGATGTTTGGAGAAATATGCTTAGAGTTGTTCGTCGCGCTTCCATGCTGCTCACGTTGCTCGTGCTTCCGCTAGGCTTTGCTACGCCGGTGCTCGCCGATGAATCGTTATCGTTTGTTGCGCCGACCACACTTGACGTCTTTGTTGTTGACCCAGTGAACGGTCAGGGATATCGTCCCGCGCGTCCAAATGATGATCCGATTTCTGCGCTGTTTGACGCAAAAGGCAACCCTATTGCGCTCACGTTTGCTAAATGGGCACACGCCACTGGAAGCACCGAACGCTTCCCTGCTGGTGATGGAGTCGCGCCTCGTTTTCGCTTTTCGTTTACCAATCTCGTGCCTTTTGGGTTGTATAGCATCTTTGTTGAACATGCGAGCCCCGATGGGATGAATTTTGTGCCGTTCTCGGATCGTGCGGTCAGTCTGCTTGCCTCAGAAGAGGGAACACTGGATCTCACAACGCGAGTTGGTTTTCCATTAGCACCAAACGATACAATCGTTTTGCTCTATCATAGCGATGGCCAGACCCCAACGTCCGTGACAAACGCTGACCTTGGGCAGACTGTCCATGAGCAATTGCTCTTGGCCCCGAGCTTGCCAGCGCCTGACTCGGCCGAGACTGAGCCCAAGTTTTAAAAAAATACGTATGAGCCTAAAGCGAACGAGCATGAGGGACGATAGATCAGGTATGATATCTGATACATTCTTTGATGCTCTGCTCGCATACGTCCATCAGGAGTCGCTGCTGTTGCACTATGCCGAACGTCGCGCCGAACGGAGCGCGCTCACACGCCTTGATTGGGATATGATCGACGAAGCGCGCACCGAAAACGCTATTGTGCTGCAAGAAGTCTGGCGGGCAGTGCAGCCCCACGATAGTTCGCGTGGCCGTCAGCCTCGTTTTCCCGATTGAAAACCGGGCTGCAGCGCATCACCCTTTTTGCGGACTTGCCGCCGGCGTTGCTTGCCGTTGTCAATGAAGCTTGCGTTATGCGTCAGCGGCCTAAAGACGCACTCTTACTGTGCGAGGGTGAAGTCGCCGATGGGCTTTATTTGCTCTTCGCGGGGTCGGTTGCTGCGGTGCGCGCTGGGAGCGATGGTCGAGAAACGATTGTAGCCCTGCTCAAAGAAGGCGATTTTTTTGGCGAAACGAGCATTTTTGATGGCTCACCTTGTCCCGCATCTATTCGAGCGGTGACCGCGGTTGAGCTTGGGGTGTTGGAGCAGCCGGCCCTTGTTGCGCTATTGGAGCAGCATGCGGCCTTCGGTCGGGCGCTTGTGCTCGGCCTGGTTCAACGCCTGCGTGAAGCCAATACCCTCTTTGCCGTCACCACCGCAGCCGATATCCGGGCGCGCTTGGCGTTGCTCTTACTGCAATTGGCTGATCACTTTGGCGAACCGGCCGAGCCAGGTATGCGCATCCGGCTCCGTTTGACGAATCAGCAGCTGGCGGATATGATCGGTACAACACGTGAGACCGTCAATCGCACGCTTAACAAATTCTGGGATGAACACCTCATCGATATGCGTACTGCTCATATAACCGTCCTCGATCGTGAGGCTTTGGCTGCTCTGGTTTCTTGATGAGCGACCCTGAGTCGCTCTATATTTGTCCCGCGGCCGCTTATGATGCTTCGGCCCTCGCTGCCTTGCGCGCGGCGAGTTTGCTTGAAATGGGCTTGCTTGCTCCACCGGAAAAGGCGGCCTTTTTGCTTGAGGCTCGGGGCGAATTCTACCGGATGCTGCGAGAGGAGCGGATTGCCGCGTGGATGCTCGTAGCGGGCGATCGTCCGGTTGGCTGTGCGGTGGCGCTCTTCTGGATGCGCCTGCCGTACCCGAACGGAATGATGCACGCGGAGATTGCCGGAGTGTACGTCGAGCCATCGTATCGTGGGCAAGGTTTTGCGCGGCAGCTCATTCGCGACGCGATCGATGCGGCCAAAGCTCGCGGCGCGCGCCGGATTATGTTGCATGCCCGTGAAGGCACGCACGACTTTTATCGCAGGATGGGTTTCGTTGATTCGAATGAGATGGTCCTCGCCGAGGATGTGGAAAGCGCAGATTCATGTTCCGTTACCTAACTGCTGGCGAATCGCACGGCCCGGCGCTTGTGGGCATTTTAGATGGCCTCCCCGCGAATTTAGCACTCGATGTTGACCTTATCAATGCGGCCTTACGAGCTCGTCAGGGTGGTTATGGGCGCGGCAATCGGATGAAGATTGAGACCGACACGGTCGAGTTTTTGGCAGGTCTGCGGGGGGGCAAAACCTTGGGTTCGCCCTTGGCGGTCCTGGTCCGGAATGCGGATTTCGAAAATGTGCGAGCGTTGATGGATCCACTGACCGGCGCTGGCAAGCCGCTGACCAATCCGCGTCCGGGGCATGCTGACTACGCCGGCGCGATGAAATACGGCCATCGCGATTTGCGCAACGTGCTTGAGCGAGCCAGTGCACGCGAAACCGCGATGCGGGTGGCCTTAGGTGCGATTTGTGCTCAGTTTTTGGCCGTCCTCGGGATTCGCTGCACTTCGTATGTGACGCGCATCGGCGATGTCGAAGCTCCGCCAATGAGCGAGATCGACCCGGCACAGATAGAAGAGAGTGCTGTGCGTTGTCCCGATCCCGAGACGAGCACAAGGATGATTGCTGCGATCGAGGCTGCCAAAGCTTCGGGTGACACGCTTGGTGGTGTTTTTACCATTGAGATTACCGGTGTCCCGGCGGGAATTGGTGCCAATCGACAGCCTGATACCCGCCTAGATGGTGTACTTGCGGGAGCCTTGATGGCCATGCAGACGGTGAAAGCTGTGGAGGTTGGGGCGGGTGCTGCAGTTGCGGCGACTCCCGGCTCTGCGGCGCATGATATTTTTGCCTTGCAAGATGGCGCGCTCGTGCGCCCTTCCAACCGTGCTGGCGGTATCGAGGGGGGCATCTCCAACGGCCAGCCTATCACGCTGCGAGTTTCGGTCAAGCCCATCCCGACCCTCATGAAAGCGCTACCTTCGGTAAACCTGCATCAGGGGACCGATGCGCCAGCTTCGATTGTCCGCAGCGATGTCTGCGTCGTGCCCGCGGCTGGCATTGTCGGGTGCGCGATGGCGGTGCTTGCGTTGACCGGCCCCATTTTAGAGAAATTTGGCGGAGATTCGATCGAGGAGACGCACGACAATTTCACTCGTTCGGTCGCCTCCGCTCAAGCGCTGTTTGCAGCGATCAAAGCCGGGTAGCTGCAGCACTTTTTTTTGCAAGCTGATTGCCCAGGGTGCTTGTCAATGTGTATCTGGCGCACATTGGTGAAGGTGATGGTGTGCCATGTCTAACGCCTCGGGAATCGGACCGACACCGCCTGGCTTGTTTGCGCTAACTGCTCCTGCAACGCCGGGAAGTGCGGCTATTTCAGCTGCAAGCAGGCCGAGCCAGCCGAGCCTTCCGCCTTCAAAAATCGAAGTCGGCGTCTATGTTGCTGGGGCGAATAACTTAGGCTACATCGAGCGGCCAATTCCCGAGCTCGTCTCGGTGAGTAAAGGCGACCCAAGCATTGCCTTCACCGTTGAGGATACCGGTCCGAATCTGGGGGTTGGTCCAGGGATGCGGACGGTCATGTTTGAGCTATCGAACGGATCGCTGATGCACGTTGTGGCAAGTGAGCCGGTTGATATGTCGGGCCGCGCCGCAATGGCGAATTTCGTGACCCGTACGCTCGATGATGCCTATCTGCATCATGCACGAGAGACGTGGCTGGTGTTGGCCGATCATGGTGCTGGGGATGCGGGCGGCTCGTTTACGCAAGAACCTGACGGCAGCTTGCAGCACATGTCTGTCGATACGTTGGCGGGCGCGATTGCTGATGGAGTCGCGATCCACGCTCAGCACTATCCAGCGGATGCGAATCGGCGCATTGATGGCGTCGTTATGCACGAGTGCTTCGAGGGCACGCTCACGGTGGCCGAAACCCTCTCGCGGGTGGGAGTGCGTTACTTCGCCGCAAGTGCTGAGACGACGATCGCCCCGGGCATTCCGTTCTCGCTCTTGCACGAGATTGCAGCGCATGCGGGTGACCCTCGGGCACAGGCTCAGGGCGTGGTCAAAACGGTGATGGATCGCACTTACCTCCAAAGCGATGGTCATGGTGATACCCAGCCTTATCACCCTGCGGCGACCTTCTTCGTGATGGATCTTGCCAACAGCAGGATGCTGCCAGTCGAACAAGCGCAAGTCCAACTCAATCGTCGGCTTATTCAAGATAGCCGGCAGATCCCGGGCTTTCGAGCCCGCGTCTTGTCTGATATCAGCCAGGTCCAAGGAATGGAACGCGACCAGCCCAATTCTGGTGTTCCGTGGAATGCCGATCGTCCCGCGATTGCTGTCTACACGGTCTTGGCGCGTGATCCGCGCCTGCCCCTCGACGTGCGCCGCGATGCCGCTTCCTTAGCTCTGGCAATCAGCGGGACGCTTCTGGCGCATGGCGAGAGTGTTGGTTTTGCTGGTTTCGGCCCCTCGTATCTTGATGCTCCCGGTCCGACGGTTCATCTGCCAACGAAATTAAGTGATGTCGCTCCATACGCTCCGGCGATTTCTGAGCTAGAGGCGACGCAGAGCTATCTGAGCGGTAATAATCAACTGATTGGTGCCTTACTAGTCCCTGGATATGCAGGGATGGCGGCATGAAGTTGCACTTTGCCTTCGTGGGATTGATGGGCTGTGGAAAATCAACGGTCGGTTCGTTAGCTGCCCGACGCTTACGGATGCGTTTTGTTGATTTGGACGCATGCTTGGTCGCACGCTATGGTCCCATCGCCGATATTTTTGCGGAGCAAGGCGAAGCTGGTTTTCGTGCCCATGAATACGCGATGCTGGAAGAAATCGTGGCTGGTCCGCAAGTCTTGCTTTCAACTGGCGGTGGGCTCTTAACGCATCCGCCTAGCCGTCGTTTGCTCACCCAGGTGATAACGATTTATCTCGACGTATCGGTGGCCGCGCTCACCCAGCGTTTACGCGATTCTGCTATCGTGCGTCCTTTAGTGGGTGCCTTGCCGACGGAGCAGCGCGTGAGTGAGTTGTATGAAGCTCGTAAAGCTCTCTATGGGACGGCTACCTATCGGATTAACGGTGAGCAGCCCCTTGTGAAAGTGGTTGATGAGGTCGTACAACTCGTGAGAAGTCTGGGCGCAGTCTAAAAAGGCACCTCGAAAGCCTTCTTGGGGATACTCGTCGAAGCGGCAGGCATGTCGTCGAAGAATGAGACTCTTATTTCAAGCTTGCCATATCCGGTTGTCGTGGGTACTGAGCTTGAAAATGAACTGGCCATTTTGGTGCAGCAGCGGGATGCCCGACGTGTCGTGATGCTCTGCGATCGTCGCGTTCAGCAGCATGCTTGTCGCTTCGCGGTGGCTCTCCCCAACAAGACGGTGGTGCTGTCGTTCGCCTTAGGGGAAAAACGTAAGCATCTGCGGACGGTGGAAACCGTTCTAGATGCGCTAGCCGAACAAGGTGCTGATCGTGATACCTTGCTCATCGGTGTCGGGGGAGGTGTCGCTGGCGATCTCTTCGGTTTTGCTGCTGCGACATACATGCGCGGTGTGCCATTTATCAATATTGCGACCTCGGTCGTTGCGATGGTCGACGCCGCCATCGGCGGAAAGACCGGTGTTGATCTTACCGCGGGCAAAAATCTGGCGGGGGCTTTCCGCGATCCAGTAGCAGTCTTTGCCGCGATCGATACCCTCGAAACGCTGCCTCTCGCGCAGCTTCGTGAAGGCTTAGGCGAAGTCGTCAAGCATGCTGTTATCGAGGGTGATGAGGCCTTCGCACGGCTAGAAGAGCTCGCATCGCTGCCCTTGCGGGCATGGCCTTGGCAAGAGATTGTCGCTGAATCGATGCGGATCAAAGCGATGATTGTCAACGATGATCGCTTGGAAGCCGGCCAACGCGAGTTACTCAATCTGGGACATACGTTTGCCCATGGTTTGGAATACGCTAGCGATTATCGATTATCGCATGGTGCTGCTGTCGCAATAGGCTTGCGGGCGGCCGGTTTGTTGGCATTGCGCTGTGGGCGTTTTTCCGAGGAAGAACATCTACGCTTATTGGCTCTCTTGGCATTGCTCCAGTTACCGCTGTTCGATGAGCAGGTGCACGTGGAGCGCGTACTTGAGGGAATGGCTGCCGATAAAAAAGCACGCGCTGGGACCTTGCGTTTTGTCTTGCCTCGCGCGATTGGTGATGTCGAATATGGGGTCACTGCCTCCGCTCGGCTGGTGCGCGGCGTTATCGAGCAGGTAACGCGACCACCGAGTAGTCGCGAATTGCGTTGATGCAGTCGTTCCAGTCGCAGCGCGTCGTCGATGTGCTGCTGCAGCTTCGTAGCTCGCATTTTGAGCCGTGCTTCACCTATGCCGTGCCTGCAGAATATGCCGTTGGAGTAGGCGCGGTTGTGCAAGTGTCGCTTGGCAAGCGGTCTCATTACGGCTACGTGCTGAGCGAAATGCGCGAACAGCCTTTCGATGAGCGTATCAAATATCTCGAGCCTTGCACTGATATCCCAATCGCTTTTTCTGCTGATACGTTAGCGCTCGCTCAGTGGCTGGCGGATTATTACTGCTGCACACTCAGTGAAGCCCTAGCCACGATGGTGACGGCAAACGCTCTGCCCCGAACACGCGAGCGGATCGTCCCGGGCGATCAAGACTTAGTCGCCGGAGTAACGAGTATCCCTGAGCGTTTCGTCAGCCTCTTGTGGGGGGATTTCCCCCAAGGCGTTGCCTTGGAAGAGTTTCTGCGTCATCCTGAGGCTCGCCGCACGGCTGATCGCCCGACGCTACGACGCATCTTGCGAGCGTGTGTAGAGCTGGGGGCCGTGGAGCTCGAGCGGCGGCAACTTGCCCCGGCTATCCGGGAGCGCACGATGCGCATATTGCAACGTGGAGATCAAGCCGCCCGAGGGAAGAAGGCGACTGCGTTGCAGCAGTTGATTCTTGCTCAAGGGGGTGAACTGCCAACGCAAGACGCGCTAGCTCAAGGATTTTCACGAGCGCTGATTCTCCAAGGCGTTCGGACTGGGGCGCTGCGTGAAGTGCTCGTGCCCGCACCGAGTGCGCCGCGTCCTGCCTTGCTAGCGCCGTCGCCCTTTACCCCGACACCCGAGCAATCCGCCGCAATTGGGCGATTGCTGGAGTATGCCCAACGGGATACCTTCGTTGATGTGCTCATGCATGGGATTACCGGCAGTGGAAAGACTCTCGTCTATCTAGAGTTCTTGCGTGTGCTTGTGGAACGGGGTGAAAGCGCGATTGTGCTCGTCCCCGAGATTGCCCTCACCCCACAAACGGCGAAACGCTTTGAGGCTATCTTCGGTACGCAAGTCGTTGTCTTGCATTCAGCCTTAAGTGAACGCGAGCGTTTCGAGCGGCGGCAAGCCGCGGCCGCCGGTGAGGTGCGAGTGGTGGTGGGTGCGCGCAGTGCCGTGTTTACGCCATTACCTCGTTTGCGAGCAATCATTATTGATGAAGCTCATGAAACGAGTTACAAGCAAGATGTGACACCGCGCTATCATGCGATTACCGTGGCGCGGGAACGGATGCGCCGGATGCGGGGCATCTTGATCTTGGGCAGTGCGACGCCTCCGCTCGAGGAGTACGCCCGCGCAAAGCTTGGCCGTGCTGAACTGATCACGCTGGAGCAACGTGCGACTCAACTGCCCTTGCCGCGCACGCATGTGGTCGATATGAGCAAGGAGCCTAGGAACAGCGAGGATGTCGTCTTTAGCCTGCGCTTGCTGGGTGCGTTGGAAGCGTGTTTGCATCGCGGTGACAAAGCCGTGCTCTTCGTCAATCGGCGTGGTAGCGCAAACTTTCTGCTATGCCGTGCCTGTGCGTTTGTGCCTCGCTGTCGGCGTTGCAGCTTGTCGCTAACCTACCATGCGAGCGAAGGATTGTTGCGCTGTCACCTCTGCGATGCGCAGGAGCCCGTGCGCGACCGCTGCCCTCGCTGCGGACAAACCCCATTTAAGGCTTTGGGCATTGGCACCGAACGTGTTGCACGCGAGTTGGCGACGCTTTTCCCCCACGCGCATATTACGCGGATGGATAGCGATACCACAACTCGTGTGGGTGATCACGCTAGATTGCTGGCAGAATTCGAACGTGAGGGCGATATTCTGGTTGGCACCCAGATGATTGCCAAGGGACTCGATTTCGAAGCGGTGACGCTCGCGGCTGTATTGGCAGCGGATATAGGATTGCATCATGCTGATTATCGGGCATCGGAGCGCACGTTTGATCTCTTGACTCAGGTTGCTGGGCGGAGCGGGCGCTCACAAGCTGGCGAGGCGATTATACAGACCTATCTCCCAGAACACCCTGCCGTAGCTTTTGCGGCTCAACACGACTTCGTCGGTTTTGCTCGTGGTGAGCTCGCTGAGCGTCGCGCGTTGGTGTATCCACCCTTTACAAAATTAGCTTATGTCGGTGTCATTGGACGAGACTACGAACACGTTTGGAATGCCGCACGTCAGGTCGGAGCGATTTTACGGGAGGCCCAAGTTGGAGAGGTCTTTGGACCCGCGTTCTATCCTGTTGCCCGAGTCAATCACGAATGGCGTTTGCGTATTGCGGTAAAGGCTGCGCGTTACGATGGCTTGCGAGCATCCGTGCTGCGATCGATCGTTCCGCTGCAGAAGAAGTTGCGTGGCGTAAGGGTGAGCATCAATCTCGATCCCTAGCAGCAGCTGATGTGTTGCCGCGTTATCGTCAAGTTGTGAAAAAAGTTGAGCGATTGGTGTAAAAAAGGCTTGACGGTGTGCGTGTGGCCGAGCTATACTGCTCCTCGTGACTGCGACGTTGGGTTGCGTTGTTGGACAAAAGTCCCAAGCGATTGGTACT
>CAIKPM010000002.1 GCA_903829325.1 uncultured bacterium | reverse complement strand
TAATACTAGGGGTAAGACGTGGGCAATTCATCATTGATTCCATCGCAGTATTCTTTTCCAAACTATCCAAAAGAATTTATTTTAAGAATAATGAATCTGGATTCATCCTATCTCACAAAGCCATCAGTTGTAAATGACGGCAACCTAAGACCTTCGGCCTATCCCATCAAAAATAGCCAAAAACACAAAAAATCTCCACACAATATGTGTGAAAATTATTCTTTTCAAGACAATCAACATCGTTATCGGATAACGCCAGATACTAAACGGCGTCTGATGAATTTTGCACCGTTTTCTTCGCTTGCTTAATTTCGTTGTCGATTAGCTCTTGAGACTGGCTAATCGCCTGTTGGGTAATCGTTTGCAACGCCGTACCCAGCGTTTCTTGCTCACTTGATCGTGTTTGCAACGCTTGGGTTGTCGCCTGCATTTGCAATGACCGCACACTATCGATTTCTTGTTGTGCGGTGAGTTGATTTGAGGCAGCAACTTGCGCCGCATCTAATTGCGCCTGCGTTATCTGAGGTGCTCCAGCGGAGGGAGCAAGTGGCGGAAGCGTAGCCATGGGCGATTACCTCGGAGTATATTAATAGAGAATTTACGCAAGCCAAGGGATGGGGATGTGAGATAGAACGTTATGAGATAAAATGGCAGAACACGACTGATTGATATTGCCTCTATCCTAGCTCATTCAATATCGCGTGTAAAGCCCATACGATTAGGACATTCAGCGTGAAACACAACATTGTCACGCAAATATACGAAGAAAAATATATAGCGCACATTGCGCAAACAAAACAGCACCCTGCAAGCAGCATTGCCAATTCCAGCCGCACGTATGCTACACTAATGCAAGATTCAATACATGAACACCAAGGGAGAAATAGCACGTATGGAAGAGGATGAGACCGTTGATAACCTTTCGGTGCTCTTCGGCGTCCCCCTGACGGTCACAGCCAAACTCGGTTCACGACGCATGAGCGTGCGCGACATCCTCAATTTGACTCCCAATGCAATTATCGAGCTGGACCGCCCAGCCAGCATGCCAATCGACGTATTCGCCAATGAAAAATTGATTGCGCGCGGAGAAATCGTCGTTGTCAACGACGTTTTTGGGGTCCGGCTCACGGAGCTCCTCAACGAAGAGGAGCCCCAGTAAGCCAAAATAACGCTGGGGCTTTAGGTTAGCGAGTAACCTTTTGCTTACGAGCCCGTAAACGTTCGGTCTCGATCAAGATCCGCTTACGCAAGCGGATGCTCTTTGGAGTGATTTCAACCAGCTCATCATCTTCGATAAACTCGATGGCTCGCTCTAGTGAGACTTCCTCAGCGGGCGGGAGTTTGACGTTCTCGTCCGTACCCGACGCGCGCATATTGGTGAGTTTCTTCGCCTTGACGACATTGATCGAGATATCTTTGTCGTCGTTGGCTCGGCCAATGATCATGCCTTCATAGACTTCGGTGCCCGGGTCAGCAAAGAAACGGCCACGTTGTTCAAGCCCCATCAAGGCATAGCCGGTAATCGTGCCAGTATCACTCGCAATCAAGGCACCAACCGAACGACCGGGGATTTCACCGGCTAAAGGTTGATGATCGTAATACGTGTGGGACATGACCGCAGTACCGCGCGTCAAGGTCAGCAATTCACCGCGAAGTCCGAAAATCGCTCGGGTCGGCATGGTGTATTCAAGCCGCTGCATATCCCCAACCGAGAACATGTTTGACATAACCGCACGGCGGCGTCCGAGTGATTCGATGACTGCGCCGGCATATTCCTCAGCGACGTCAACCACCACATATTCCACCGGTTCCATCTTCACGCCATCTTTTTCGCTCACGATGACGGTCGGCTTGGAAACCGCAAGTTCGTAGCCTTCGCGACGCATCGTCTCAAGCAAGATCGAAAGATGCAACTCGCCACGCCCACGAATCTCGAAGGTGTCAGCGCTTTCGGTGTCAGCGACCCGCAAGGCCACGTTCGATTCGAGCTCGCGCATCAGGCGCTCACGAATCTGGCGCGAGGTCAAGAATTTTCCTTCGCGACCAGCGAACGGGGACGCGTTGACGCTCAGGAACATCGAGACCGTCGGCTCATCGATCGCCACCGCATTCAGCGGCTCGGGGTTACTCACGTCGGCAAGCGTGTCGCCGATGTTGAGCCCATCGATACCCGAAACACAGATGATATCGCCTGCAGCAACGCTCTCAACGTCCACGCGGTTCAAACCAGCGAACGAGAGTAATTTGGTCAGACGATGGCCAGTGGAAACCACCCCATCGGTGCCAATTTTCGCGATCGGGGCGTTGACCTTCGCACTCCCGCGGAAGACCCGGCCGATACCGATACGTCCGACATAGGCGTTATGGTCAATCGCACTGATGAGCATCTGGAAGCCGCCCTCTTCAGCCGGCGCTTCCGGAATGTAGCGGGCGATCGCCTCGAACAACGGCTCGAGATTTTCACTCACATCATCGAGTTCATTTTTGGCAATACCAGCACGACCATTGGCATAGATGACCTTAAAATCAGCCTGTTGGTCGTTCGCGCCTAGCCCCACGAAGAGGTCGAACACCTCATCGACCACCTCTTTTGCCCGCGCATCTTGGCGATCAATCTTGTTGATGACCACAATAGCGTGCAGATCGAGCTCCAAGGCTTTGCGAAGCACAAAGCGCGTCTGCGGCATGACGCCTTCGGCGGCATCGACCAGCAAGACAACCCCTTGCACCATCTGCAAGACACGCTCAACTTCACCACCGAAATCGGCGTGACCGGGCGTATCGACGATGTTAAATTTCACATCACCGTGGCGAATAGCAGTATTCTTGGCCAGAATCGTAATGCCACGCTCGCGTTCTAATGGATTGGAATCCATTACACGCGTATCGACGTGTTGGCCTTCGCGGAATACGCCGCTCTGTTTGAGCATGGCGTCGACAAGAGTCGTCTTGCCGTGGTCGACGTGGGCGATAATGGCCACGTTGCGGATATCAGGACGTGTTTTCACAGCGATAGTATTGTATCATGCCCGTCGAGTAGGGACGTCCTTCTTCTTGCCAAGTTGCTTTCCGAGGGACGTCCGAACCGATTCCGGAAGGATGCGGGATGCACGTCGAGATTGATACCGAGCGCCGCATTCTTACCGCCAACGGCGAAGCACTCGCTTTGTACAGTGACAAAGCATTCGAAGTACTCTCTCAACTCTGGGTTCAGGTCGGCTGGAACCAACGCTATCCATATACATTCTCATGGATGGGCGTCCCGGTCATTCAGCTTCCCGAAGACCTCCTCCGGTACCAAGAAGTGATCGCTCGTGTGCAGCCCGATGTCATCATTGAAACGGGTATTGCTCACGGTGGCTCGGCAATATTCGCAGCGAGCCTGTGCAAAGCGTTGGGCAAAGGCCGCGTCATCGCGGTCGACATCGACATCCGTGCGCACAATCGTGAGCGCATCGAACAACACGCGCTCTTCCCTTATATAACGCTGATTGAAGGCTCGTCGGTCGCGCCCGAGGTGGTCGCTCAAGTCAAAGCTCTCATCAACAGCGGTGAATCGGTTCTCGTCGTGCTCGATTCCGACCACAGCTACGCCCACGTCAGTGCAGAACTCGCCGCCTACGCACCGCTCGTTACCCACGGCTCGTACATTGTTGCGACCGACGGCGTCATGCAAGACCTCACTGACGTTCCCCGCGGTCGTACGGAATGGGCACAAGATAATCCAGCCCAGGCCGCCCGTGATTTCGCTGCCAACCATCCCGAATTTGTGATCGAAGAACCAAGTTGGCCGTTCAACCAATCGACCCTCAACCGCAATATCACCCACTGGCCGGACGCCTGGCTGCGCAAAATCTGAGATCTACCCGCTCACGTCATCAGCGATTGATATTCGCGCGATAGGTGCAAGCTTCGGCAATGTGGTCGTCTTGTACGAGCGCATTGCCTGCCAAGTCAGCGATGGTGCGAGCGACTCTGAGCAGGCGGTCAAACGCACGAGCCGAGAGCTGGGCCCGCTCGCTCACCTGCATCGCCATCGATAAGGCGCTGGCACTGATCGACTCAGGGCTGCGTAAAACGCTCGGGGCAATCCGAGCGTTCAATTTCCCGGGGTGGCGCGCTTCTTGCAGCTCTCGAGCGGCATGAACCCGCGCACGAATCGCAACCGAGGGTTCGGTTGCAGCCGGATTCTCCAGCACATTTAACGAGAGACGACGCACTTCTATCGTGAGATCGATCCGATCGAGGAGTGGCCCCGATAATTTTTGGCGATACCGCGCAATCGCTTGGTCATCGCAACGACAATCGTGCTGACGCGAACCACGCATCCCGCACGGGCATGGATTCATCGCCACCAACAGAGTAAATTGCGCCGGGTACGAGAT
Source organism: uncultured bacterium (assembly GCA_903829325.1). Lineage (GTDB taxonomy): Bacteria > Vulcanimicrobiota > Vulcanimicrobiia > Vulcanimicrobiales > Vulcanimicrobiaceae > CAIKPM01. Next base: position 49,409 of record CAIKPM010000002.1, on the reverse strand, counting down.
CGTGCCCGCGCTGCGCGAAATCGTCACCCGGCCTTCTTCGGCAGGCTGGCGCAGCGCCTCAAGCGTGCTCCGCCCAAACTCAGGCAATTCGTCCAAAAAGAGGACGCCGTGATGCGCTAAGCTCGCTTCTCCCGGGCGTGGAATGCTGCCGCCACCAACCAATGCTTGCTGGGTAATCGTGTGATGCGGAGCACGAAAGGGACGAGTCCGCACCAAGCCAACCGTCCGATCGAATGCACCAGCGGCGCTATATACCGCCGTAACACCCAACGCTTCGGCATCGGTCATCGGCGGCAGAATCGAGGGAAAACGCCGTGCCAACATTGTTTTTCCGCAACCGGGTGGACCCACCAAGAGCAAATTATGCCCGCCGGCAGCGGCAATCTCAAAGGCCCGTTTAGCGATCGCTTGTCCCGCGACTTCCGAAAAATCACCATCGCTCAGGACAATTTCATGACGCTCACTCGGCACGTGAACAAAGCGCTGGCCGTGGCCCAACAGAATCGCCACCGCATCGCTCAAGTGATCGATCGCATAAATCTCCATGCCGGCAACCAACGCCGCTTCGTCGGCGTTGGCGCGTGCAACAATAATTTTTTGCAATCCCGCTTCTTTTGCACCAATAACCATAGGCAACACACCACTGACACCGCGCGCCGTGCCGTCTAAGGCCAACTCCGCAAAACTCGCGTAAGTCGCCAAAACACTGCGGGGAATTTGCTCATCGATTGCAAGCAAAGCGAGGGTCAGGGGCAGATCAAAACTGGGCCCCGTTTTGCGCAGATCAGCCGGGGCAAGGTTGACGAGCAAGCGTCCCGCTGGGAAGACAAAGCCCGCGTTGCAAATTGCGGCTCTGACGCGATCGCGCGACTCCGCCAAAGCACGATCAGGTAGGCCGATAATCGTAAACATCGGTGTGCCAGGCGCACTATCGGCTTCAACCCGAATAATTCGCCCGTCTACCCCAAGCGTAGTCGCGGAAAAGGCTAGCGCGAGCACACGTATCTCCTTTGACGCCCAACGATCGGACGCCGCTGCCTTCCCGATCACGCCAAAGCGACCAGATGACTAGTGGGAGATCACGCCAGTGGTGCCACGACCGCCGTACACGCCTTGCAACGTTTCGCTGCTTTCGGAATCTCGCTTAAACATTCGGGGCATTCACGCATGACCGATTCAACGGGGGGTTGGATCGCGCGCAAGTGCTCGAGGATGCGATTCATTGGTATGACCACGAAGAAATAAATCGCTGCGGAAATAAGCAAAAACGAGACAACTGCATTGAGCAGTTCACCGTAATGAAACGTACTGTGATTGACCGTAAAACTCAGTTGGCTAAAATCAGGTTTACCAACTAAAGCGGTAATAAATGGCGTGAGAATATCTTTAACGAGCGCGTTCACGACGGCTCCGAACGATGCACCGACCACAACGGCAACGGCAAGGTCGACAACATTGCCGCGCATGATAAATTTGCCAAACCCAGCTAACACGGCCCTCAGTGTTCGAGATCAGACAGTCGCTTCACTGCCGATTACGCGATTTGACTCAAGGGACAAGGCTCTGAGGGAAGATTGCCTGTTGCTGACTTGCGAAGGTAAAGTTGGCTGAACGATTGGGGAAAGAGAGCAAATCAAGTGTGACGTTCACCGCTTTCAGATCTTCATTGTACGCGGTGGTGATATCGTAGCAATTTCCGATAACTTTTCGGAAATAGATATTCTTATTCATAAATCGTTCGCCGGTTTTCCAATTGACATTGGTGGTGAACTCAATCATTTGCCCACGACCAATAGGGGTCGCAATTTGCACGTTGGTCAGGAAAAAACCATTGCCAGCGCCGGGCACATAATTACCTGCGACAATGACCGTCGAGCGAGTTGAAGGATGCGAGGTCAGTTGGTAACCAATCGGCTGCGCTTGGCGATCGAACCCGGTTGAGGTTGACAAACTCAAGGTGTATATATCAGCATTATAAATACGCAGAACATCTTGGGCATTATGCGCCGCACCGCCCAGTGTATCGAGATAGTAAAACGGCTCACCAAGCGGACCGGCAGTGTTTTGTTCGGTATAGCTGAGCACGTTGTTAATATGACGCGAAAAGGGTGTGGTCAGGCTCATATTTTGGCGAGTTTGCGCTTTGAGATCTCCGGTGCCATAGGCATATTGACTTGCACCTAGAGTGGCCGAAAAATCACTCGAATGAAACACCTTAAACAAAGCCGGGCCTATGTTCGTATCAAGGAGCGCACGTGAAGTGGAAAAATTCCCGGTCGTTCTTGGCTCGGTATATTGACCCAAGGTCAACTGCGTATTGAATGGGATATTGCTACGGCCCGTATGCGGACGAATGACCAGCTCAGGCACCTTGTTATAACCACTTGGCGTCGTAGCATCGGTTTGATCAATCGTAAAATCATAATCCGCGATATGCGAGCTCACATGAGTCAGGGTATTGATATGAAAGCTTGAGGTTTGATCACTACTGCCCGAATAGTTATTCGTCGTCTCGGTATAACTGAGCTGGAGACCTTGGGTCACATAAGCACTAATCTGCCGCGTATCTTGAAACGCCGTGTTCAAATTACTTTCTTGCGACCCAACAGTGTAGCGTGAGAACGTATAGGTTTGCGTCGCCTTACTCGTCGCGTGAGTGACTGTTCCTGAAAGACTATCCTGAGCGGGCAAATCAACGTACGGGCCATAATCGCCGGTATAACTTAATGAAAACTGGCCTCTCGTGTTTTTAGTAAAAGTTTCGTTGTCTTGGATACTCAGGTTATTTTGCCGCCCTGTGCCGTTACTGCCCTGCAGCGTATATGCATTCACGCTGGTTTTCGGCTGATTGTTACGAATCCCAATAAAGGCGACATACCCCAAACCAAGTCCAGCCTTCGAGTACTCTTCGATGCGGTAATATCCGTAGTAATTATTCCGCGTACCAAACCCCAGACGAAGGCGCACATACGCGCCTTGCTGTTGGTTGTATCCAACCTCGGGGGCAAAAGCAACCGGGTGGCGCTGGCCGTCGCTACGATTCAACGGAATCACCAAGAACGGCACATAGAGAATCGCTACCCCGCCAAGAAATACGAGAACGTGGCGAGCGACCATCCTTTGACCCGGAGTGACGTCCATGGTCCGCGCGTACATGTGATAGCCACCGCGTGGATTTTCACAGGTGGTAAACGTAGCCGCTGTCCCGTGGGTCGTGCCATTCGCCGTGGCACGCAAATGTTGAGCGGTGTAATACAGCTCGCCTTTTTCCACCCCACGACTGGTCTCACCATGACCATTTGTCAGAACCGCGCGATTTTGACGAATATCGAACACGATAGTATCCGCATCTAAGCGCGTATCTTCGGCATTATTAATCAGATGCGTGTGACCGCTTACCGTGATGTACTGGTCACCATCGTAATGAGCGCGGTCGCCGATTAAGACGCCCTGGCTATAAAAGACGTGGACATCACCCTGAGCGTCACCGGGGACACCGGCTTTCGTTGAACCCGTCACACTGTCGGCTAAAATCGCGATCTGATTCGGCCCAAGCGTGGGCAGCGGCGTTGGGCTCGCGCCAACCATTGGGTGCTCGGTAGCTCCAGGGGTTGCGCGGGTGACAATCAGCGGTCGATTGAGATTGGCGCTAGTCGGGGTCGGGGTGGGAAGAGGCGGGGGCGTTACACCAACCGGTGTCGGGGCGACCGGAGCAACAAGCGTACCCGGACCGGTCGCGGGCTGAAACAGGGGCACCAAGGTCGGCGAAGCGCTAGGCAGAGGCGTCGTCCCCACCGGACTGCTAGTCGGGGCAACTGCAGGCAGACTCGTCATGCCAGTGCCGGCATCGGCAACCTGGCGCCCATTACCGCAACCGGCATCTAGATCCGCCAGCGCTACCGTAGCTGCGGTTGGTTCAGCTGCATTCGCAGAGGGCAGAGAGCAGCCAAAAGGAGCACTGGTCAGGCTTACGATCGCAAGCCACACCATACTTTGCGCAACACGCCGAGCGCGGGCGATCCACTCCATTAGCGTTCCTCTCGCAAAAATAATACCGCCCCGACCGTCCCCATGATGAGATTGGGCAACCAAGCAGCCAAATAAGGATTCAGAGCACCGTTACGGCCGATGGCCGCAAAACCCGCCGACAGTAAATAATAGATGAACAACAGCAGAATCGACAGCCCGACCCCCAACGTGCGGCTCTGCTTTCCCAAACTTACCGCTAGCGGCAATGCTAGCAACGTCGCAATAAATGCCGCAAAGGGATACGAAAGCTTCTGAGCCAGCGTCACCTTTAACAAACCAAGTGCCGTGCCACCCTGACCCGTGGCTTCCATATCGTGCACTTGACCGGCCAGTTGCTTCGAATTGAGCGCATAGGCATCGTTATTGCTCGTGGTCAGAAACTGCTCAGCCGTTTCTCCTAAGGGCAGATTTACCGTGATGGTTTTGCCGGTCGTTTCTCCATCGACCAAGCCGTTCGGCTTAAAGCGGATCACCGAGGCGTTCATTAAGACGAGCTGGGTCTGGTTGATCCGAGCTTCTTGGGCGGTGGTCACTTGGCGAAACGCGCTCATGCGGGCAGGTTCAAAAATCATCACGTTGAGCATCGTCCGGTGATCACCCGTCACGTCACCCACATAGAAAACCCGTCCGGTCTCTTGATCCTTCCGAAAGAACTGCGGCTCAATTGGCAAGGTCGCGGTGTGGTAGACAATTTGATAAAACGTACGTGTCGAGAGTTCTACCGCGCGCGGAGTCAGGCTATCGTTCACGAGATACGACACCAAAAATAAGCCAAAACCAGCCGCTAACGGTGCGGCCGCAATGCGCGCAAAGGCAATACCTGAGGTGCGCATCGCGGTCAGTTCGTGATCGGCCGCCAAGCGTCCGAAGCCGAGCAAGCTCGCAAAGAGTGCCGCGAAGGGGAACGCATACGGTGTTGCCTGAGGTATCCGAAACACCAAAAACCGTAAGACCAAAAAAAATGGCGCATGCGCGTTGATCAGATAATCAGCCGCCAAAAAAAATATATTGATAAACCAGAACAGCAGAAACGCCCCAAACGCAAAGGCGAATGGTGCCGCGAGCTCGCGCAGGACATACCGGTCCAGAATCTTCAGGCCACCACCGTGTTTGATCACCGGGGCGCGCGTTCTCTCCAGAAGGGTTGCCCCCCTGGAGTTTTTTCGCTATAGTGGGGTGCAGTGGTGTGAAGTGGGGGCGTGTGGTGGAATAATCCACACCCACCTGTGGATAACGTGTATTACTGGTACTAGGTGGAGGGCTAAACAACTGTCGACTGATTTCCCTCGATTCACGGGCTCAGCAGAGCACGGTCTCGATGATAAAGGTCGTCTTATTGTCCCGGCACGTTTTCGTGAACGGCTGGGTGGTTCGTTTGTGCTCACCATCGCTCAACCTGACCACTGCCTGGCGATGTATCCGCTCGTCACCTGGGCCGATGTGTGCCGTCGCATCGAAGCCGCTCCGGTCAAAGACGCACGCTATCGCCGCTTTGTCCGCCACCTGTTTGCCCATACCGAAGAAGTCGCATGCGATGGGCAAGGTCGCCTCGTCTTGCCCCCCACCCTACGTGCTTATGCCAAAATCGAACGGGATGTCGTCTCGATTGGCTCCTTAACCCGCGTCGAAATCTGGGCCAAGGAAGAATTGCATGACCTCAGCCCCGACCCAAGTGAGGTTGAGGGTTTTGCAACGGAGCTCGGCCTCTTTTGAGTGACTCAGCACCGCACACACCCGTCCTCTTAAATGAAGCCTTAGACGGCCTTGCGATTCGTGAGCAAGGAACGTACGTCGATGCAACGTTTGGCGCTGGTGGCCACACGCGGGCCTTACTGGCCCGTCTGCGCGGCGGCCGAGTTATTGCATTCGATGTAGATCCCACGGTTGAGCCCTTGGTCGACCCGGCTCTCGTGTTCGTGCAAGCGAATTTCCGCGATATCGCCGACGAGCTACGCGCACGAGCGATCGAGCGGGTCGATGGCGTGTTATTCGATTTCGGCGTTTCCTCGATGCAGCTCGATCGAGGCGAGCGCGGCTTTTCGTTTAACAGCGACGCGCCTCTCGATATGCGCATGGACCAAACAAGCGGACGCACCGCTCATGAGCTGCTGGCTGAATCTTCAGAAACCGAATTGGCCGATATCCTTTTCTTTTTTGGTGAAGAGCGCGCAGCACGACGCATTGCCCGCGCCCTGCTCCGCGCGCGCGAACAAGGACGCCTGCCTCGGACCACGGTCGAGTTGGCGCGTTGCGTCGCGGGCGTGCTCCATCGCCCAGGCAAGCGTGAGCGCACCCATCCCGCTACCCGCACCTTTCAAGCGTTACGCATCGCGGTCAACGATGAACTCGGCGCTATCAGCCAAGGTCTTGAAGCAGCAACCACCATGTTGGCCCCCGGTGGTCGTATTGCCGCGATCAGCTTTCATTCACTGGAAGATCGTCTTGTGAAACACCATTTTCGTGACAACCCACATCTGACTGCAATCACTCGCAAACCATTGCTCCCCCAAGACAGCGAAATTCAGCACAACCCGCGCGCACGCAGTGCGAGGCTCCGCGTTGCCGAGAGGAATTCCTAAGCATGCTTGCACCGCTCTTTTTTCCACCCGACGCAACACCGACTCGGCGCCTTGGTCCCGCACAGAGCGCGCGTGAAGCAACGCAGCGACGTAAGGCCTATCATCGGAAGCGCAGCTATCGGAGCATCATTCGTATCTGCTTGATCTCGACGCTGATCGTCACCGTGGTCATGGGCTACCTGTGGTTAATGACTCGCGCAGCCGCGCTCGATTATCGCGATCGTCAAGCGGAGAACCTCATTGCCAATTTGCAAGAAGAATCGAATACGATCCAAGATCGCTTAGCCACCCTACAATCTCGTGATCGCCTGTATGTCCTCGCCAAACGCCTGCAACTGCATGAACCCGCGACGTTTCTGACTATCAACGCACCAGGCCCCGTTCAAGTGAGTGAACATGCACCGATCTTATCGGCACTGGTGTCTTGGCTGCACCATCAGTAAGAGAACGCGCCGCCGCGCGTCGCCTTGAGCGTCGACTGATCTGCGAACGAGCCGCAAACGGACGAGCAAAGAATTTCTTTTATTGCATCTTGCTGCTCGCCGTCTTATTGATGCTGCGCCTGACGTATCTGCAAGTCGTGCGTGGCCCTGCACTTGCCGAAAAAGCGCGCGAACAGCATGACGACACGGTGGAAATCTTTGGCCGCCGAGGCACGATATACGATCGCGATGGAAACGTTTTAGCTCGATCCTCGCCATCCGAAAGTATTTACGTTGACCCGCACCTGGTCACGAACAAAGTCAGCGAGGCCCAGGCGCTCGCCCCGTTGGTCAAGCTTTCCAGCGAAAATCTCGAAGAACTCTTAGGCGACGACACCCGTTTTCGCTGGATTAAACGCAAGGTGACTCCGGCGACGGCCGACCGTATCGCCGCGCTGGATCTGCCCGGAATCTACCGCGTTGCGGAAGATACGGGGCTACGCAATAATCCCGCGGGAGTGCTCGCAGCCCATGTGCTGGGCTTCGTGAATATCGATGAGCAAGGCCTCGATGGGATCGAATTTGCCTATGATCATCTCCTACGCGGCACGAGTGGGAAAAAAACGATCGAAGTCGGTGACGGTAGTGGACCGATTCCCTTCGGACAAACCTCGATCGATGAACCGGCAAAACCAGGCCGCAGCATCATGCTCACCATCGATTCCGATCTTCAATATGCGACCCAACGCGCGCTCGCTGACGGTGTTGCGAAATATCATGCGCGCAGCGGTTCAGCAATCGTGATGGACCCTTGGACCGGCGAAATATTAGCACTAGCCAATATGCCAGATTATGATCCCAATGCATTCTGGCATTATTCAAGTGACGCACAACGCGATCGTGCGGTCAATGACGCATACGAACCCGGTTCAACGTTTAAATTAATTACCGTTGCCGCTGCACTTGAAAATGGTGTGAATCCCGATGCGCGTTACCCTTCGCACGATGCATTAAGTGTCGGTGGCGTCACGGTGCATAACGCGGAAGATGGCATGATGGCCGGCGAACACGGCTCTGAATCGATTGAAGACATTATCGCGTATTCGCATAATGTCGGCGCGGCAGAAATTGGCTTAAGCATCGACCCTCAGGCGGTGTACCGCATGATCCGGATGTTTGGTTTCGGCGACTATACCAACATCGAATTGCAGGGTGAAAATCCCGGTATCGTTGCCCCACCAAATCAATGGTCGGGCAGTTCGCTCGCGACCATTTCGTTTGGCCACGGGATCTCGATCACACCGCTAGCTCTTACGCGCGCGTATGCAGCGATCGCCAACGGGGGCATCCTCCTGCGACCGCGGGTTGTTGCCGCACTGCTCGCGCCTGATGGCACAACCATCTATCGTTACCCACCCGAAGTCGAACGCCGAGTTATTTCGGAGCAAACCGCAGCGACATTGCGCCGCTACCTGCGTGCTGTCGTCGTACGCGGCACTGGCAAACCGAATGCCCGCGTTCCGGGCTTTACCACCGCAGGCAAGACCGGTACCGCACAGATTGTTGAAAATGGATACTATGCTTCTGGCGAATACAACGCCTCATTCGCGGGTTATATTCCCGCAGAACATCCGCGTTTTGTGATTGTGGTAAAAGTGGAGCGCCCCAGAGGATCGATTTACGGCAGCGAGGTCGCCGCGCCGATTTTTACCCAGATTGCCCGTGAAGCAATGATCCACGTCGGTGTAATCCCACACATCGAATCCACTCCCACAGCCCGGGTGAAATGATCTCTGTGCAAGCACAAACCCTCGCCGCTATCGCCGCTCAGCTCGATGAGAGCCAGCTCATCGGAGATTCGACGACACTACTGACGAGTGTATCGACCGATAGCCGTGCCGCCCAACCGGGCAGCCTCTTTGTCGCCCTGCCAGGCCAGCATGTTGACGGCGCTCATTTTATGCGCGATGCGATCGCTCGCGGTGCAGCCGCGCTCTTGCTACAACACGATGCGCGCGAACAACTCCCTAGCGATATTCCTGCGTGTCTCGTGCCGGACGTCAGATTAGCACTCGCAAGGCTCGCGGCGTATATCTTTGGCAATCCCGCCAAGGCATTACGAATTATCGGAATTACCGGGACCAACGGGAAGACGACGACCAGCTTCATGATCGCTGCGATCCTGGCCGCAACTTCGCATACCACCCTGCGCATCGGTACCTTAGGCGCAAGTTGGAACGAGCAGCACATTTATCTGGGCTACACAACCCCGCCGCCGCTCGAACTCCACCGCCTCTTTGCCCAGGCCCGCACCGACAACGTCGACGTAGCCGTCATGGAAATGAGCTCGCACGCACTCGCGCTCGATCGTCTCGCCGAAGTACCAATCGAAACAGGTATTTTCACGAATTTGACGCGCGACCACCTTGATTTTCACCACAGCATGGAAGCGTATGCAGCCGCAAAAGAACGCCTCTGCCGCATCGCCCGCAACAGCATTTTTAATGTAGATGATCCCATGGGGGAAACCTGGCATCAGCGCTATGGAGGCATTTCCTACGCCATTGATGCAGCGGCCGATGTCCGTGCAGAGCATGTGCGACTCAATGCGCAGGGCAGCGAATTCAGCGTCGATGGGGTTCGCTTTCTCGTGCCGCTGCCAGGTCGATTTAATATTTCGAATGCGCTCGCCGCAATTGCCTTTGGGAAAAGCTGGGGAATTAGCCTAGAGGTCATCAGCCAGCAACTCGCCACTTTTCGTGGTGTCCCCGGACGCATGGAGCGATTTGCTCACGAGAACTGCACGGTCTTTGTTGACTACGCACACACCCCCGATGCGCTCGGCCGTGTTTTGAGCGCGGTGAATCCGGATGGCCAACAACACGTGACCGTCGTCTTTGGCTGCGGCGGCGAACGCGATGCCGGTAAACGACCTGCCATGGGTGCCATTGCTCAGCGTATGGCCCAACGCGTCATCGTCACGAACGATAATCCTCGCAGCGAAGATCCCGCCGCAATCGCTCGCGCAGTCCTGTCAGGCGCGAGCACTCCACTCGAATGCATTTTGGATCGGCGCGAAGCCATCACGCGGGCGATTTTGGAAGCTCCTCGTGGGGGCATCGTGGTCGTGGCTGGCAAAGGCGCTGAAACCACACAGATTATCGACCAAGCCACCATGCGTTTCGACGATCGTCGCGAAGTCGAACGTATCTTACTCGAACGCCCCGCGAGCCGAGCCTAGCACAGGAAGGAAAGAGCATCTATGAAGCTTGCAACCACCGAAGCTTGCGCCGTCTTGTCGGCGAGCATACAAGGCACCCTACCCGCCGAGCTTGCTCTCTCCATCGATACGCGCACCTTGCAAACCGGCCAAACCTACCTCGCGTTGGTCGGTGAACGCTTTGATGGGCATGCCTTCCTCACCGCCGCCCACCACGCCGGAGCAGCAGCGGCGATTGTCAGCAATCCGACTGCCTTACCGCCCGAGCTACCGGGCATCGTCGTTGCCGATACCCACAACGCCCTTTTGAGTCTAGCGGCACTCTCGCGCCGGCATTTTTGCGGTGCAGTCATCGCCCTCACCGGCAGTGCTGGAAAGACAACAACCAAAGCTTTCCTTGCACACATCCTCGAAGCAGCCCAGATTGGTCCGATAGCCGCAACCCCGCTGAACGAGAATAACGAGATCGGCGTGAGCAAGGTACTGCTTGGCCTCACGTGTGAAGCCGCTGCCGTCATCGAAATGGGTGCTCGCCAGCCCGACGATATTGCCCCGCTCGTCAGCATCGCCCGACCGCATATCGCCATCCTCACGAATGTCGGTGATGCGCACGTCGGCATCTTCGGTTCACGCGCTGAACTCGCGCGCACCAAATGGCAAATTTTCGCGAACGGCGGGCAACCGATACTCTCGCTTGCCGATGCGGTCTCGCGCGAACGCTACACAAGTTTATCTCAAGCGCCGCTGTTCTGCGGCTTGGCAAGCGACCCACCGATTGCCGATGTTGCTACTCTGCGACTCGCAGGTCATACACTCCAGTGGCACCCCCGCAACACACCGTCGCAAGAGGCAGTCCTCACCGATTTACCACCTGGTGAACACAACCAGCGCAATCTCCTCTCCGCGTGTAGCGCGGCGCTCTTGCTCGGCATTCCACTCACAACAGTAGCGCGCGCAGCCAGCAGCGTCAGCCTGCCCAACGGTCGTTACGAGCGGATCTCTGCTCCGGGAGGCATCACGATTATTCACGACGCCTACAACGCCTCGCCCAGCGGCAGTGTCGCAAGCCTCCAAGCGTTTGCCCAAGAAGCGGGACGCCGCATTGTGCTCTTCGGCGGCATGGCAGAATTGGGCGAAGAAGCCGTCGCAGCGCATCGCCGAGTTGGCGCAGCCCTAGCCCCAGTTCACGCGGCAAAAATTCTGCTCAGCGGCGAACTCGCGCACGAAGTCGCCGAAGGCGCACGCGCAGCCGGGGTGCTAGCTGAAACGATCGTGCAAACGCCCGATAATGCAACAAGCATCGCGACCCTCCAAGCGTTCGTGCAACCAGGCGATATCATCTTGATCAAAGGTTCGCGCCGCTATGCGCTGGAGGAAATCGTGCACGCCCTCAGACCTGCGCAAGCTGGCGTACCTGCGAGGCAAGCCGCATGACCGCCTTTGGATTCCCCCTTGAGCAAGAAGGCGCACTCGCAGAGTTAGCCGCGATTCCCGTCCGTACCGCACTCATCAGCGCCGGCGATGATGTCGCCGCTGTGGTTGCAGCGGCGGTCCGTGGAATCGCTTCGCCGGGCAGCGTCGTCGCGGTATCCGAAACAGCCGTGGCGATCGCCCAAGGTCGCTCACTCTCTGCCGAAACAATTCGCCCATCCAAACTCGCCTACACCTTATCCGCCCGAGCGGGGGCCTTGGCAACGATCAATCAACCCGAAGCGCTCCAACTGGTCATCGACGAAGTCGGCGCGCCGAAAGTGCTCGCCGCAGCGGGTCTGCACGTAGTGGGCCGGCTTTTGGGGATGCGCGGGGTTTTTTATCGCGTCTTGGGCGAAGCAATCGCGACGATCGATGGCTATACCGGGACCCTTCCGCCGTTCGAGCGCACGATCGTCCTCGGCCCGCACGAACCCAACCGTGCGGCTCAAGCAATTGCCGAAAGCTGTGGCACGGATATTGGCGCTGCGGTCGTTGATGCGAACGATTTGGGGAAAGTCAATGTCTTGGGTATCTCCAACAATGTGGCACGGACCGTCGTCGCTCGAGCACTTCAGGCGAATCCACATGGGAATGGTGACGAGCAAACTCCCATTGTCGTGTTAGTCTGGCGTGGAGCTGGCCCCAATCCGCTCATGAACGCGGGCGCGTGACCATCCTACTCGCGCTGCTGCTCAGCGCGCTGCTAGCAGGGCTTGGTGGTCGCCCGCTGATTCAGCGATTACGCGCACTAGCGTTATCCCAGCATGCCTACGAAGACGCACCGAAATCCCACCAAAGCAAGACCGGCACACCGACCATGGGCGGCTTGCTCTTCGTGCCCGCTTTGGCCGTAGCACTCTTCCTCCACCCCGATGCCATGATGCTAACCCTGGTGATCCTCACGATGGCCTGCGGGTTCATCGGTGCGGTGGATGATCTCGCCTCGATTCGTCGTGCCCGCAATCGCGGCTTATCAGCACGCGCAAAGTTTGCCGCGACCATCGCGGCAGCGGTCGTGTTCATCACCTTGCTCATGACCTGGCATCTTGCGCCCGTGACGCATCTCAGCGTGCCAAATATTGCGCTACCACTCTTGCTCTGGATCGGTTTGAGCCTGTTCGTCGTGCTCGCGAGCACCCACGCAGTCAATCTTACCGATGGCCTCGATGGGCTCGCCGCCGGGACGATGCTGCCCCCGCTGCTTGTCTGCGCTTGCATCGCGTGGACACACGATTTTCATAGTGTTGCGATTTTTGATGTCGCGCTCGTAGGCGGGTTAAGCGGTTTTCTCCTATACAATCGGCACCCGGCACAAGTATTTATGGGTGATACAGGGGCGCTCGCGTTAGGCGGGGCACTGGCTGGCAGCGCGATCGTGATGGGCTTGCAACTGTTGCTGCCCTTACTTGGCGCAGTCTTTGTGCTAGAAGCGCTTTCGGTGATTCTGCAAGTGGCATCGTTTAAGACGACGAAGCGGCGTATCTTCCGGATGAGTCCCTTGCATCACCATTTCGAGCTCGGCGGGATGCATGAAACCCACGTTACCAGGATGTTTTGGCTCGCATCGCTCGTCTGCGCCGCCCTCGCTCTCGTCGTGGTTGGAGAACTATGAACAAAGACGCCATTCTCTTTGACGCCAATGCACAGGTTCTCGTAATCGGACTGGGGCGCAGTGGCCGCTCATCGATCGAAGTGCTACGTGCACGGGGCGCGCATATCGTTGCGACCGATGAATCGCCCCAAGCCCTCGCAGCCGCGCAAGCCGATTTAGCGCAACCCGGAGTCCGCTTTATCGCACCAGAACATTTGGCGCCGGTTTTGAGTAGCCTCGACGTCGCGGTTGTCTCGCCCGGGGTTCCCATGACAAGCCCCGTTGTGCGGATGGCACAAGATGCACGACTGCCCGTTTTAAGCGAAATCGAAGTCGCCTATCGTCTTTCGAAAGCACCGATCGTCGCCGTCACTGGGACGAAAGGCAAATCAACCACAACCGCGCTAATCGGCGCCCTTTTTCGCGCGGCGGGACGCGAAACATACGTCGGGGGGAATATTGGCAATCCCTTAATTGGCGAAACCGATAAAGCCCCCGCCAACTCTTGGGTTATTGCCGAAATCTCGTCGTTTCAACTGGAATCGATTCGCTCGTTCAAACCGAAAATTTCGACGATCCTCAATCTGTCTCCAGATCATCTTGATCGCTATTATTCGATGGATGAGTACGCCGAAGCAAAGTATCGTATTTTTGCCAATCAAGGCAAGGGTGATATTTTCGTCGGCAATTTGGACGATGAATTAATTTGCCAATTAGCTCAGAGCGAAGAAGCATCTCGTGTACCATGCCCGATGCTGTGGTTTTCACGGCACGCCCACCGCAACGCAACGCTGTACGTAAAGCGCGAACGCATCGTCTGGTCGCCTCCCACGGGTGATCCGCGCCCAATCGAGATCATGCCGGTCGATGAAATCGCGCTCTTAGGGCGGCATAATGTTGACAATGTCCTCGCCGCCGTGCTAATCGGTTTAGCTGCCGGAATCGAACCCGAAGTACTCCGTCAAGGTGTACGCAATTTTGAAGCGCTGCAGCACCGTCTCCATCCGATCGCAACGCTGGATGGCGTAACGTATATCAATGATTCAAAAGCCACGAATCCTGGAGCGGTCGTCGCGGCGCTCGAAGCGCTCGATGCCCCGACGATTCTCATCGCCGGTGGACGCGCTAAACGCACCGAATTTCTTGCTATGGGGCGCGCCATCGATGCGCATGTACGCTGCGTTTTGCTCCTCGGTGAGGCAAGTGATGATATTGCCGCTATGGTAAAGCGAGCCAACATCGAAACCGTTGCGAGCCTTGAAGCTGCGGTTCAGCGTGCACAGCAGCTTGCGCTCCCTGGTGATATGGTACTCTTGTCGCCCGGCTGCGCTTCGTTCGATATGTTTGCTTCCGCCGAAGAACGTGGCAATCAATTTGCCCAATTCGTTCGCGCATTACCGCAAAGCCCAGCATGAAGCAACGCGTACAGCGCAGCACGTGGGTCACGGTTCCCCCAGACTCCATTCTTTTTGGTGTCGTAGCAGCATTGGTTGGCATTGGCCTCATCATGATTTTCAGTGCCTCGAGTGCCACAGCCGTCCGTTCATTCCACGATGAAGCCTATTTTCTCAAACGTCAACTCTCTTGGCTGGGAGTCGGGTTGATTGCCGCGATTGCTGCGTATCAATTCGATTATCGCAAATTAGCGAAACTCGCCAGTCCGCTTTTTCTGATCAATCTTGCGATGCTCTTTCTCGTCCTGATCCCGCATATTGGCTTCGAAAGTAACGGCGCCCGGCGCTGGCTTGGCTTCTCATCGCTGAGTATCCAGCCATCAGAATTTGCAAAATTAACGCTCGTCTTGTACTTTGCTTCGGTCTTATCAAAAAGTGGTGGCATCGTGCGCGACTTACGGCGCGGCATTTTTCCCTTAGCCACACTCACCTTAGTTGCAAGTGCTCTCGTGTTATTGGAACCCGACATGGGCACGGCATCGCTGTTGGTCATGACCGCGTTCGTGATGTTCTATGCAGCCGGAGCGCGCTTATCACACATTTTGCTTTTAACCGGCGCGATGTTACCCGCTGCCGCGATGGCAGTCTTACACAGTAGTTACAAGCGCGCCCGGATTTTGGCATTTCTCGATCCTTGGAAAGATCCGCAAAATACTGGTTTCCATATTGTCCAATCGTTGCTCGCGCTTGGCAGTGGTGGCGTTTTGGGACTAGGTCTCGGTGTCTCACGCCAAAAATTCTTCTGGTTACCCGAACCCTACACTGATTTTATCTTTGCAATCTTAGGCGAAGAGTTGGGACTCATCGGGGCGGTGTCGGTCGTGATCCTCTTCGTTATTTTTGCGTATCGAGCCATTCGCATTGCGGTTGCGGCCCCTGACCGCTTCGGTTTTTTCGTCGCGGTTGGGTGCGCCGCAATGATCGTCATTCAAGCTTTTATTAATATCGGCGTCGTCACCTCATCGTGGCCAGTAACCGGGGTGCCGCTTCCCTTCATTTCTTTTGGTGGCAGTTCTCTCGTCGTCAATCTTGTTGCCGTCGCCCTATTAATCAATATTGGCCGCCGACGCATCGTGCGATGAAGGTATTGCTCACCGGTGGCGGCACAGGCGGCCATGTCTACCCGGCCATCGCTCTGGCCCAAGCGCTGCATGCGACTAACGACACCGTCCTTTTTGTGGGGCTACGAAGCGGCATGGAAGAGCGCATCGTTCCCCAGGCTGCGATACCCCTAGCCGTGATTAACGCTGCGCCACTGCGACGCAGTTGGTCGTGGGCCACCCTCATCACCCTGCGCGATAATTTCCGAGGAATCGTGCAAGCCTGCCGCATTATCGCTCGGTTCCAGCCTGATGCAGTCATCGCTACCGGAGGCTATGTCACGTTTCCGGTGGTGATTGCGGCCCGCATCATAAGCCGATTGCGCCGCTGGCCCATCTTCATCGGCTTACTCGAGCCAAACGCCGTGCCTGGCTTAACAAATCGCTGCCTAGCACCATTGGTTGACGCGCTCTGGGCTGGTGTAGCGCAACGCTCACCACGCTTTCGCGCACGCGCGATCCTCACCGGAACCCCGGTCCGAGCGAGTCTGCGCGAACACGTCGACCGCAACACCGCCGCCCACAGCCTTGGGCTCGATCCGAATCGGACGATTATCCTCGTCATCGGCGGCAGTCAAGGCGCACGGAGTATCAATACGGCCGTCGCTCAACTCCTCGCCGAGCCACTCGAGCAGCCTTGGCAAATCTTGCATCTGTGTGGCCGCAGCGAAGAGGCCGCCGTGCAAGAGCAACAGGCTGCAGCGATCGCGCGAGGTGAAGTCTGCGTGCGCGGTTATCTTGATGATCCAACTCTTGCCTATGCCGCCGCTGATCTGGTCGTGGCCCGCTCGGGCGCATCAACGCTCGCTGAACTCGCCGCAACCGGCAAACCCGCACTCCTCGTGCCCTATCCCTATGCGACTGCAGATCATCAGCGTTTGAATGCCGAAGCGTTCATCCAAACCGGTGCAGCTCGGCTCGTGCTCGACGCAGACCTCGACGGCCCACGCCTTTGCCAAGAACTCACCACGATGCTTGAACCCACTGCATATACCACCCTCAAGTCAGCAGCCCAACACGCAGCGCACAACGATGCGACCGCCACCATTCTTGCCCATGTCCGCCAGGGACATGCTTCAAAAGGAGCCTCACGATGAGCGACAACCTGCATTTTATCGGAATTGGTGGAATCGGCATGAGCGCGCTGGCGCGGATTGCGTTGCAGCGCGGACTGCGCGTGAGCGGCTCAAGCGATAAAGCCTCGGCCACCACAGAACGCCTGCACGAAGAGGGTGCTACAGTCTTTATTGGCCATCAAGCTAGCCACGTTCCGAAATTAGGACGCGTAGTCGTTACCAGCGCAGTACGCAGCGATAATCCCGAATTGCTTGCGGCTCAAGCAACCGGGCTTCCTATTCTACGTCGCGGCGAATTACTCGCAGAATGGTTCAACACCCAACGCGGCATCGCGCTCGCGGGTACCCATGGGAAAACGACCACCACCGCGATGCTTGCGAGTATTTTCGAACAAGCCGGATACGATCCAACCGTCGCAGTCGGTGGCGAACGCCGCGAAACCGGCACCAATTTCCGCTGCGGTGCAAGCGAGTGGTTTATTAGCGAAGCCGATGAATCCGATGGTTCGTTTCTCGCCTTACGTCCGCAGATTGCGCTCGTGAGCAATATCGAGAATGATCACATTACTTCTGACGAGGGCATTGCTGGGCTCATTACCCAATTCAGAACATTTCTCGGTTCTATTCCAGCGCACGGCCTAGCCGTCGTTTGCGCCGACGAACCCGCAGCGCATGCCCTGGCTCAAGAAGCGCGGCCAGCCAGAACCGTGCAGTACGGTTTTTCGCCTGAAGCGGATTATCAAGCCCGCAACGCCTGCTACGAGGGCTTTAACTCGCGCTGCGAAGTCTTCGCACGCGGCGTCAAAATAGGGGATATTGCACTCCAAATCCCCGGTGCGATGAACCTCAGTAATGCCCTAGCCGCAACCACCATCGCAAGCGAAGTCGGCATCGCCTTTGAGCACATTGCCAAGGCGCTCGCGGGGTTTGGCGGCGTACGACGCCGCTTTGATATTCTGGCCCGCGACGAACGGATGAGCATCGTCGATGATTATGCCCACCATCCAACAGCACTGGCCGCGACGATTGCCGCGGCGCGACATGCCCATCCCGGACCGATTATCGTCGCGTTCCAGCCGCATCGTTACACACGGACTGAATATCTCGCGGCCGATTTTGCCCGGGCCTTGGTGGGGGTTGAGCAAGTTGTCTTAACCGAAATCTATGCAGCTTCCGAACCGCCGATTGCCGGGGTCGATGAACGCTTGATCGGCGACCCCTTAACACGTGCTGGCGCTCATGTTGTCTACGTACGCCGGGCTGACCTCAACGAATATCTTTTTACCCACACCCCGCCGGGAACACTCGTCTTGCTCCTCGGAGCGGGCGACATTACCGCGGTTGCGCATGGCTTGGCTGCACGCATCCAGCCGGCCGTTGCTTTGGTATGACCGGCACCGCGAGCTGCCTCACGGTTCTAGACCGCAGTGAATTACTGGCCCTCTTCAACGAGCGGGTCACATTTGACGCGCCCCTGGCACCATACACCTCGTGGAAGATCGGGGGACCGGCGGACGCTCTCGTCCATATCGAAAACACCCAGGAACTCGGGCAACTCCTGCGCTTCTGTCTGCGCCGCCGGCTGGCTTGGTTTATCGTAGGCAACGGCTCGAATCTGTTAATTGGCGACGGCGGCTTACGCGGCGTGGTCATTCGCCTCGGCAAAGAATTTACGCAAATACAGCTCGAACAAACGGCGGACCAGATCGTGATTCACGCTGGTGGCGCTGCTTCACTCGCGCAGCTCGTGGGTCAGGGTGCCACACACGGGGCAATCGGGATCGACGGCTTAGCGGGCATTCCGGGCAGCGTCGGTGGTGCAATTCGTATGAACGCCGGCACCAATCGAGAAACCGGCGAATTTATCGACGAGCTCATCGGGATGTCACCATCCAATCCTGCTCCCCATGCCATCCACGCAAGCTATAGTTATCGCCACAGCACGCTTGCCCGAGATATCGTCGTAACGTCTGCCCGCTTTGTCTTTGAGCGCGGCGATGCGAATACCGTCCGCTCACTCTTACAAGACCGGCTGATCCGCCGCAAAAATACCCAACCCTTGACCTGGCCGAATGCGGGATCGTGTTTCCGCAATCCACCAAACGAACGAGCCGGGCAGTTAATCGAAGCGGCCGGGCTCAAAGGCTATCGCATTGGGGATGCGCAGGTATCGGAGCTCCACGCAAACTTCATCGTCAATCTCGGCAAGGCCAGCGCCCAAGATACCGCCATGCTTTTCGCCCACGTTCGCCGCACGGTGCTCGCGCAAACTGGTATTGAACTGCAACCCGAAGTCCATTTTGTGGGCGTCTTCACCGCGGATACTCCTCAAGAGACGGTCCGGGCATGAGCGGCCGACGTCACGAGCCGCAACGCGTTGCAGTGCTCATGGGCGGGACCAGCAGCGAACGCGAGATCTCGCTCAAAAGTGGGCGAGGGGTCGTAGCTGCGCTGACACGACTCGGTCATGCAGCGTTTGAGCTCGAGTGTGATGCTGGATTCGTCGACAGCCTGCGCGCCCTCAAGCCAGATGTGGTCTTTAACGCGTTACACGGAGGCTTTGGCGAAGATGGCGGGGTCCAAGCTATCCTCGAATGGTTACGGCTCCCCTACACCGGTAGCAGCGTATTGCCTTGCGCACTCGCAATGGATAAGCACCTCACCAAAAAACTCTTGCTGGCGGAAGGTCTACCGACCCCAGCGTGGTCGGTGTGTGATACATCGCTCGTTGCGTTGCCGGTGATACCCAGCGCCCTCCATTTCCCATTGGTCATCAAGCCACGCGCCGAAGGCTCGAGTCTTGGGGTCACCTTCATTCACAATACGCAAGCGTGGGAGAGCGCAGTGCGCAAAGCAAGCGACAGCGGCGTCACCGCGATCCTTGCGGAAGAAGCGATTGTGGGCCGCGAATTTACCGTTGCGGTCCTGGGCGAACGAGCATTGCCGGTCATTGAGATTGTGCCAGCCGACGCGCACGCGTTTTATGACTACGCCGCAAAATACACTCCAGGCGGCAGCCGCCACTTGGTGCCGGCCCCGATTGACGCTTCTCTTGCCGAGCGACTGCGCAATCTCGCGCTAGCCACCCATCACTTACTTGGCCTGCGTGACTACTCGCGCACCGATTTCATGCTCAGCGCCGATGGCACACCACAAATCCTCGAAATCAACGCCCTGCCCGGCCTCACCGAACAAAGCCTCCTCCCCGACGCCGCCAACGCGATCGGCCTAGGCTACGACGCTCTCATCGCAACGCTCTTGGACTACGCCCACGAGCGCGCGAAAAGCTCCACGACCCTAGCAAATATGTGATCTTTGTGCTACATATATCCTAGATATGGAGCGTGAAGAAGACATATGCCAACACCGCATCTTCCCCCGGCTGCTGTCCGCCGTGCCTTGCGCAGGCTGGGTGCGGACATTCGCGATGCGCGCCGACGACGCCACCTGCCGATGGCGGTGATCGCGCAGCGTGCTTTTACCTCGCGCTCAACACTCCAGAGAGTAGAAGCTGGTGATACGAGCGTCAGTATGGGCATTTACGCGAGCACGCTTCATGCGCTAGGCATGCTCGACGGCTTGGCCCAAATGGCGGATATCAGCAACGACACCGTCGGTCAAGCGCTTGCGAGTGCTGAGCTGCCAAAACACGCACATCTGAAGCGAAGCGATGGAGCGGCGCGCAATGCCTGATTTCGAGGTCTTTATCGACCTCGAAGGCCA
Organism: uncultured bacterium; assembly: GCA_903829325.1. GTDB lineage: Bacteria > Vulcanimicrobiota > Vulcanimicrobiia > Vulcanimicrobiales > Vulcanimicrobiaceae > CAIKPM01. Next base: position 28,742 of record CAIKPM010000002.1, on the reverse strand, counting down.
AACCCGTCCTATCGGATTGGCCAGGAGCAATCGGGGCAGAGGCGGAGAGACCATCATGTTCGAGTATGAGCACACATGGCTTGAGGCACCCGATCGCTTCTCGCTCGAGCCTGCCCTCGCCCTAACCACGGGCACATTCGCAACTCCAGCCAACCGTGCTATCTTTGGTTCCCTGGGGGATTCAGCGCCTGACACCTGGGGACGGCGGCTGATGCAGCGCAGCGAACGTCGTCTTGCCGAACGGGAAGGGCGTGCTGTTCGCACGCTCGCCGAAAGCGACTATTTGCTTGGCGTTTGTGACGCAACCCGACTTGGGGCGCTACGATTCCGCCGAGTAGGCGAGGACGTTTTCCAGGCACCGATTCGCGACAGTGTCCCCGCCTTGATTCAGCTGGGCCGCCTGCTTCAGATCACCGAGCGAATTATGCGCGATGAAGAGACCGAGGATGATCTGCAGCTCATTTTTGCGCCGGGTTCATCCTTGGGAGGCGCGCGCCCTAAGGCCTCAGTGATTGACCAGAATGGCCACCTTGCAATTGCGAAGTTCCCCAAAGAGGCAGATGATTACAGTATCGAGACATGGGAGGAGATTGCGCTCCGGCTGGCTGGTCAGGCCGGCATTGCCACGGCACCCCATGAATTGATCACCGTCGCGGGCAAGTCAGTCTTGCTATCAAGGCGTTTTGATCGCGCTGGCACGGTTCGCATTCCCTTTTTATCGGCAATGGCAATGCTCGGCGCCAGGGATGGTGAGAGGGCAAGCTATCCAGAAATTGTCGATGCACTGGCCCAATATGGATCTCAGAGCCAAACCGATACCCACGCCCTGTACCGGCGTGTTGTCTTCAATGTCTTGATATCAAACGTTGACGACCATCTGCGCAACCATGGTTTTTTGCGATTTAACAATTCAGGTTGGTCCCTCTCGCCTGCGTATGACCTCAATCCAGTGCCAAGTGATCTTAAAGCCCGCATACTAAGCACCAATATCGATCTAGACGAAGGCACTTGCTCACTAGATCTGCTCGAAGCTACGGCGGAATTTTTTGCGCTGACGCTTTCCCAGGCGCGGACAATTATCAAACAGGTCGCAACTGTAACCGCGACTTGGCGCACCGTAGCCAAGACCGTCGGTGCCCGTTCTGCCGAAATAACACGCATGGCTAGTGCGTTTGAGCATGATGATCTTCGTCAAGCATTAGCATTAAGCGCACAAGAGTAAAAAGCTCACGCGGTTGCTCGAACATCGCATATTTTTCGAGCTCGGTATCGCGATACGCGAGCGTTAAGTCGCCGTAAAGATTGACTCTCTTCTTCGATCACGAAAAAATCATCGCACGCTTTCCATAGCGTTTGGCCGATACCTGAGCGAGGTGGTGGAACCAGCTGGGGTTTGAATCCGTTTGGGGCCTAGCGGCTTCTACCACCCTGGACGTCTTGGAGGATTGTGCATGCAGCAACTGGTGTCTGGTCAGGACTATCGCCCCGCGGGCCGACTCGACGCACAGCGTGCACTCGAGCGATACAATGGCCCTTGGGATGAACGTCGGGCGGCGCATCTCTTTCGGCGCGCCGGCTTTGGCGGGAGCCCGGAGCAGATTACCCAAGCGCAACGCCAAGGACTCCACACAACGCTGGAAGAGCTGATCAACTATCCACTACAAAGCAGACTACCGGGGCGACCAGCAAACCTCACCAACGTCGAAGCCCTCGCGGCGCAATATCCCAAACCGTACACGCTCGAACAAAGAAGAATACTGCGGAAGGCAAGCCTAGAGAACGGCAGGCTGCTCCAAACATGGTGGCTCGAACGGATGCTTCGCACCCCCGCCCCGCTCCAAGAAAAAATGACCTTATTTTGGCACGGTCACTTCACGTCTGCCCTGCAAGAAAAAGGCATCGACGCGCAAGCGATCCTGCGGCAAAATCAATTGTTTCGCACCTACGCCACCGGCAACATCCGTACGCTCACCCAAGACGTAGCCCAGGACCCGGCGATGCTGCTCTATCTTGATAATGCGCGCTCAAGCAAGGCGCACCCGAATGAAAACTTCGCGCGTGAATTAATGGAGCTGTTCACCCTTGGTATCGGCAACTATTCCGAAACTGACGTCCGAGAAAGTGCCAGAGCCTTCACCGGCTGGGGCCTGAACAAAAGTCAGAAATTCAGCGTCTTTCCGAATCGCCACGATACTGGACAAAAAACGTTTCTTGGCCATACGGGCCCTTTCGACGGAAAAGATATTATCAATATCATTTTCACCCAACCAGCCTGCTCACGGTATTTTGCAAAAAAGCTACTCGAGTTCTTCGTGTACGAAAACCCTGAACCAGCACTCATCGATGCGCTCGCGAGCGAACTCCGTTTTTCCGGTTTTGAGCTTAAGCCCGTTTTGGCGAAGCTTTTCTCGAGCGAAGTTTTTTATTCGGCGCGCGCGTATCGTGCACTCGTTAAAAGCCCGGTAGAATTTGTCTTAGGCGGCCTGAAAATGCTTGGACTCAAACACGTCAATCACGCAGTACTCCAGACGCTTAATAAATCGGGGCAAAATCTTTTTTATCCACCAAATGTAAAAGGTTGGGATGGCGGGGCCGCCTGGCTGAACAGCGGCACTTTATTGCTGCGCGATAATTTCATTAATCAGCTTGTTCATGATCCCGAACTGCGAAAAACAAACTCGCTTTTTAATCAGATCCCGCTTGATGCCACACAAGGGGCGCAACGGATTATTGATATCGTCCTTCAAGGGGATTGTTCCCCAGCCTCACTAGCACGCCTAGTCCGCTACCTCGACGGTGATACGACTGCCGCCAACCATATGCTCTCTATCGAGAACTTCGAGGAGCGCATTCGCGGTGGATTTTATCTCGCTATGACGATGCCCGCATTTCAGCTGAATTGAGAGTAGGATGACGATGAAACGCGCAAAATTTCTTTTTGGGGCAGCTTCTGGTCTGGCCCTTATCGCAACTTCAGGCAGTATTTTTTCTCAAGCGTGTGCCAGCGACATACTAGCGAATGCAGGACCCGATGTAAAAAATCGCGTCCTGGTGCTCATCAATATGCAAGGTGGCAACGATGGGCTCAATACGGTCGTGCCTTACGGTTCGCCCGAATATTATCAATATCGCCCTAAAATTGGCATCCCCGCAGAGGCGGTCGTACCGATTAATCGCGATATTGGTTTGAATCCGGCGTTGACAGCATTAAAGCCATTTTACGATAAGGGCACGCTCGCCATCGTGCAAGGCGTCGGCTATCCCGATCCCAATCACTCGCATTTTCGCTCGGGTGAAATTTGGCAGACCGCTCAGCCCACGACCTACGAACGCACCGGCTGGTTAGGTCGTTATCTCGACAAGGATGAAAGAAGCTCATCCTCGCTCTTCCGCGCCGCCGCGCTCTCCGAGCTGCTGCCAGAAGTGTTGATTGCCGATTATGTCGATGTGCCCGTAATCTCGTCTCTGAACGGCTACGGCTTACGCAGCGATAGAAACAATGCACAACGCCACGCCTTCACCGACTTAGCCGGTGACGAACGCCTAGCGTTTACCTCGCCCTTTCTGACGCGGATTGCCCAACTCCAGACAGATGCACAGCAAAGTTCAGCCGCTCTACCGGGCTTACTCTCGCACTACACGGCGCAAGCGACCTATCCTAACACGCATATTGGTCAGAGTCTTGCGTTAGCGGCCAAGATGATCGGCAGCAACCTCGGTACCAAGATTGTGTACGTCCAGCATGGCTCGTTCGACACCCACGTCGGCCAGCGTGCCACGCAAGATCGCCTCCTCACCGAACTCGCGGTCGCGCTCTCGGCGTTCTATCAAGACCTTGACGCCCACGGCAATACCCAACGCACCCTAACCATGACGTTCTCAGAATTCGGGCGCCGCGTGCCTGAAAATGCGAATGCGGGCACTGACCACGGCGAAGCCGCGCCACTCTGCCTCTTAGGCCCCGTACGTGGGGGCATTTACGGCGAGCACCCGTCGCTCACCGCACTCAATAACGGCAACCTCGCCTACACCGTCGATTTCCGCTCGGTCTATGCGACGGTTCTCGAACGTTGGCTCGGAGTTTCCGCCACGCCCATTCTGGGGAGCAATTACCCCTTATTACGCTTCGTATAATCCAGCCGAACACGCTCGCTCTACACCCATCTCACACGCTACGCACAATCTGGTTCTTTTGGGGGAAAGCGAGCGTTTTGGGCTTTCCAGGCTAATCTACTGCGACATTTTATAAGCAACGGATCGTAAACGTCCGAGCAACAATTTTAAATATATAAATCAATGGAGCAGACAATGTTTGATGAGAAGTTTGATGACACAGAGATCACGCTGACCCTCAAAAAAGTTTCAAAGGAACCGCAACTCGTCTTCATTCCCATCAACGAAGATGAAGGTATCCTCGCGGTCGTCAAGCCTTACGGATTAGGACAAGCGTCCTGCGTTGCCTTCGCACCAGCAACCAACCGCACTCGCCCCTTCGACGGCTTCCGCCCAGCGTTCTTACGCAAAACGATGACCAACGACTTCGCTCTGCGCCAAGGCGCCTGGACCCCCCTGAGCCTCGATTCAGCCAACGCAGTGGCATTACGTAACGCAGTGCTAGTCCTGATGAACGACATCGAGCACTCAAACCCTGAAAGCATCAAGCAGATTGACATGTCGGCTCCCGCAAATACCAGCAGTGCCCCAGACGTTGCCTTCGCGAACTATCGCGCCCCTGAGCACACCCCATTCGAACTTGCCTTGAGCCATCTGCTCGGCATCACCAACTCGCGGCAGACAACCCATGCCCATCCCACACAAGGAGAAGATACCGCAACCGCCTGAGAGAGCGGACGATATGGAAAAAACCAGCGAATAAGAGATCAAAGCAAAAGAGAAAAGAAAAGAAGAGAGAGAGCACAGCGAGCCGTAGAGAGAGCGGCTCGCTGTTTTTTTCTGGCTGAACGACGATAGGAGAAGATATGTCAACACGACTTCTCATGTGTCCACCAACCTATTTTGGGGTCAATTACGCAATCAACCCGTGGATGAACGGCAATATCGGCTACACCGCGCCGGAAGCCCAACGCCAATGGGATCGTTTGCTCGAAACTCTGCGAGTTGCTGGCGATGTCGAAATCCATTGCGTCGAACCAGCTCCCAATTTGCCCGATCTCGTGTTTACCGCCAACGCCGCAATTCTCAGTAAGCAACAAGCAATTGTCAGCACGTTTCGTTTCCCAGAACGACAGCCCGAGTCACCAATATTTGCCGACTGGTTCGCACACCATGGCTATAGCGTCAGTGACCTGGGCCAGATTTCGTTTGAGGGAGCGGGCGATGCGCTGTTTGATCGGCGCAAACCGGTCCTCTATCTTGGCTATGGTTGGCGCACCGATGCCGCTGCCGTCGCCCAAGTGGCGAGCCAACTCGATACCCAAGTCGTTGGCCTTGAACTACACGATCCACGCTTTTATCATCTTGATGTCGCGCTGTGCCCTTTGAGCACCGGACACGTGATGGCGTATATGGACGCCTTCACCCCTGCCGCCCAAGACACGCTACGCCGCACCATCGGGGATCGCGAATATTTACTCGAAGTGGAGCAAGAAGACGCGCTCCAGTTTGCCTGTAACGCGGTAGAAATTGATCGCTCGATCATCCTCCACTCCGCCTCACAACGCTTACGGGAACGACTTCATAGCATAGGCTACCGAGTATTTTCCACCGAGCTATCGGAATTTCTCCACACTGGCGGATCGGCGAAATGCCTTACCCTCAAACTCGACGATGGACCCTACGCAGCTTCCTGACTAAGCGTAGGAATATACAGCGCTTCCTTGAGGGTGAGCAAAGTTTGGTCGTTGCCGACAAAAGAAACCATGTTACGGCCATTGCGCTTGCTGTGATACATCGCGCTGTCAGCGCGCGCTAAGAGCTCTGCGCTGTCGCTCGTATCGGCAGGATAACTAGCAACCCCAATACTCAAGGTAATCGGCCGCTCGGGGATGACACCCAGGTGATGTTCAAACGGATAGTTGACAAGTTCTTCACGAATCGCTTCTGCACGCCGCAACGCTGTGGCTTTGCCGGTGCGCAACAGCACGCAAAATTCGTCGCCACCGTTACGCCCAACAATCGCTTCCGGCCCAGCTTGGCGCAAAAGCACTCTCGCAATCGATGCAAGTACAATATCACCAGCAGCGTGACCGTAGGTATCATTACACGCTTTGAAATTATCGGTATCAATAAATAAGAGTGAGGCGGTCAAATGCTGTAACCGCGCTTCGGCCACTTCCTCAAACAAACGCTTTCGAAAAGCCCGCGGCGTCAAAAGCCCCGTCAGCGAATCAACCGTCGCTGATTGAATATTGGCTTTATGATCAAGCGCAATTTGATACGCGGTCACCGCTAAATCAACAACCGCAACCAGAGCATCAGCCTGAAGAATCGCGCGTTCGCTTTGCGAAGAAAAAGCAATGACCGCGATCACTTCCCCAACATCCACCAAGGGAATCGCGATATAACTCTGCTCGCCCGGTAAGGGCGGCAGCGGTGTATCGCCGGTAACGACCCGATGCCCCAATCGATACGCCAACGCTAAGGGCGAAGCACTTTCGAGTGCAATGCGCGTGCCAATCGCATGCGCAGCGTGCATTCCTTGCGCCCGCTCGATGACGAGCGCATCACCATCGATCACCGCAAACAACATGCTGGTCAGCGCTGGCTCCAAGAGCTGCGCACTGCGCTCGATCGCATCGATCACCGCTTGTGGGGACGTGCGTGAGGCCATCATCAACGCGTGCGCCGCAAAGCGCAGCTCGCGCTCACGAAAGGCTAGCCGCTGCAAGTGACCTTGAAGCGTCTGGGCTTGACGGCGCACCACCCACCAGGCTGCGGCGATGCTCACACCACACCCTACGAGACAGAAACAATCCAGCCAAGCCTTCATAGAAGTACAGCCTAGCGCACCAAACCTAACTTGCCCTGAGCCACAGAGGCCAGCGCACTTGCCCCAACAGGCCCGAGAATGCTTAGGCCTTTTCGGGGAGGGCAGGGAAAAGACGTAACTCACCAGAGGGCGAACGAGGCCGCTATGTCGCTGCAATCATCGATCGTCTATACCAACGGCGCCTTTGCACCGTATGAAAGCGTGAAGGTAGGCCTGCTCACCCATGCCTTGCAATACGGCACCGGCTGCTTCGAAGGCGTACGGGGATACTGGAACGAGAGCCAAGCTGAGCTATATCTGCTTGACCTCAAAGAGCACTACGACCGCCTGGCCGCGTCAGCTCGCATCCTTTTTATGCACCTACCGCATACCACCGATGAATTGATCGAGATCACGACCGAGCTCGTGCGACGCAATGCTTTCCGTACAAATATCTATCTGCGACCATTCATGTTCAAATGTGCCGAAGAAATCGGTGTGCGCCTGCATGATGTGCCGGATCAATTTGCGCTCGTGGCGGTGCCGTTTGGCCGCTACGTCAACGCAGAGCATGGTCTGCGTGTGTGCACGAGTGCGTGGCGCCGGATTGACGATGCAACCACACCCGCGCGAGCCAAGGTGACCGGTGCGTACATTAATTCGGCTTTAGCAAAAAGCGAAGCGCTTCTCAGTGGCTTCGATGAAGCGATTATGCTTTCAGCCGATGGACACGTCTCGGAAGGCTCCGCCGAGAATATCTTTGTCTACCGGCGCGGCGTGCTCTACACACCTGATTGCTCACAGAATATTCTCGAGGGGGTCACCAGGCGCACGGTGATCGAAATCGCCCAAAGCCTCGATATTCCCGTTGTAGAACGCGCAATCGATCGCACCGAATTATTTATCGCTGACGAAATATTCTTTACCGGTACCGCAATCGGAATAGAACCAGTGGCCAGTGTCGATCATCGTCAGATTGGGAATGGTGCGTTTAGCGTGACTCGCAAAATTCTCGCCGAATATCAAAATTGCGTCCTCGGTCGCAACGCAAGCTTTGCGCATCGCATTACTCCCGTTTACGGGAAAGGAAACGAATAGCCATGGGTCAGTCTTCCGATATCGTGCTCTATCAGGCCGAATGGTGCCCGTATTGCGTACGCGTACGCAGCAAACTCACCGATCTTCTCATCGATTATCAGATCGTCAATGTACCGCGAGAAAAATCGCAACGAGACATCGTGGAAAAAGTCTCGGGACAACGCAGCATTCCGGTTATGGTCGATGGCGACGTTGTGCTCGATGACGACGACGATATTATCCCGTATCTAGAAAAAAAATACGGCTCTAAGCCGTAAAACAACCATGCGAAAAAACTAGCGACAAGCAACTAAGGCATGAACTCCTCTGCGCTCGCAGAGGCATCGCCGTCAAAACGCTGCTGAAAGAACGCTTGAGCATCAATCAAACCCGTGGGGGCGTATTGCTGGCGCGCCACAGTATCACCCTGCAACCCAGCGCCGCGAACAGGAATGGCCGGAGAATTGTTTGCCATCCACTGTGACTGCGGATTAAAACCAACTGCCGAAACTTCCATGTACACAGAATACCGCAGTTCAGCGCAACCCACACTGACTTTAGCGGCCAAGAAAAAACGATTTTATCTCAGTCGTGGCGGGGGTTTCCTTCATTTTCCGGTTGCGAAGAAACTATCTTTCAAGGCAGTCAAAAGCGCGGCAGTCGTTGCCTGCTCGGCAGTAACGTCGGGCAGTAAGCCCAATTCGCGCGCCGCCGCGCTCGTGACCGGTCCGATACAAGCGACACATTTTCCACCACGCAACAACACGGCGTCAGGCACAGCGGCTAAGAAGCCCTCAAGCGCACTGGCGCTCGCGAACGTCCATACGTCGCTCGCCCGAGCGGCTTCGGCCAACTCAGGGTCAAGCGTTGGAATCGTCGCATACGCCGCAATAGTGTCCACATGGTGCCCTGCAGCACGTAACTCACTAGCCAGCACGTCACTCGCACCTTGTGCTGCCCAACTGAGGATATGTTTTGCTGGCTCCCCAGCCAAGCGAGAGGCGAGCTCGCCGGCTAAGGCGCTGGCACTTGCAGTGGAAGGCACAAGGTCAGCCCGCACCCCCGCCTGACGTAAGGCGAGCGCGGTTTTCTCACCGACCACGGCAATCCGCGTCTGCCCCAGTGCTCGGGCGTCGCATTGTGCTGCCTCCAGCGCCTCAAAAAGTGTTGCCACCCCTTGTGCGCTCGTGAGTACCAACCACGAGTACGCCCCCGCTGTAAGCGCGGCAAACGCACACTGCACAGCGAGCGGCTCAGGGGCAGGCGCGTATGCGACACTCGGAACGACGATCGGCTCGGCTCCGCATTCCCATAGACTGCGCACGAACTCATCGCGATCGGACCGCGGCCGCGTGACCAGCACCCGTTTACCGAAGAGTGGCTGGTTATCAAACCAGCGGATCTCCTCGCGCAGGCTCACCCCTTGGCCCACCGCGACAATCGCTGGTGCACCAATCCCGGCCTGGGCGACGTCGGCAACAATCGTCGCGAGCGTCCCAACCAGCGTGACTTGGCGCGGCGTGGTCCCGTCACGAATCACCGCAACTGGAGTCGTCGCTGCTTGGCCGTGCTCGATGAGCTGCGCAACGACATGCTCGAGATTGCCCATCGCCATCAGAAAGATCGCCATGCCGTGGCCATCTGCCAAACGCTGCCAATCAACGGTGGAAGCAGTCTTGGTCGGGTCTTCGTGCCCGGTAGCAATCGTGAAGCTGGTGTTCATCTCACGGTGCGTCACCGGAATACCCGCGTACGCCGGAGCCGCTAACGCGGAACTAATGCCGGGGACGATTTCGTAACGCACGCCAGCGGAGCGCAATTCTTGTGCTTCTTCTCCTCCGCGGCCAAAAACCAAGGGGTCGCCACCTTTGAGTCGCACCACGCATTTGCCCGCCAGAGCGCGCTCAACGAGCAATGCGGAAATCTCGTGCTGAGGCATGGTGTGATTACGGGCACGCTTGCCGACATAAATCAGCTCACAATCGGGCCGCGCCAGCGCGACTATCGGCGCTGAAACCAAGGCATCATAAATCAAGATATCAGCTTGGGCAATAAGCCGAGCTGCTTTCACGGTGAGCAAACCTGGATCACCCGGGCCTGCGCCAACTAAGGCGACCATTCCACTCACGATTTGCTGACCATCGTCCGTAAAATCGTATCAAGCTCGAAGAGCTCTTCGATCAGCAGCGCCTGCGTGGTCGCCGTCTGTTCGTCGGCAATTGCGCGCTCGCGAATCCGTACCAGGGCACCGTGCAGTAATTTCGAGACGATCGTCAACGAAGAGCCAGTGATCAACGAACGCTCCCGCTCGCTCAAACCGGGCAAGCGATTGAAGAGCCGCTCAATCTCCCGTGCGCGAATATACTCTGCCTTTTGCGTTAGGGCACTGAGCAACGGTACCGCCGAACGCGCGCGGTACCACTGACTAAAGCGCTCGACATGTTCGAGCACCAGCGCCTCGACCCGGGGCACTGCACTGCGCCGCCGCTCCAGCGTATCTTCAACGACTAATTTCAGTGCATCGATATCGACCAATTCGACACCCGGCACTTGGGCTACAGTGGGATCAATATCACGAGGCACACCAATATCGACCAAAAACAACGGTCGTAACCGTTGCTCCATCGTCTGGGCCACGAGCGAATGCGTTAGCAGAAACGATGACGCACCAGCTGAAGTCACAACAATATCGGCATCCACTAAAACCGGTGCGATCTCCGACGTCCCGATGGCACGACCGCGTCCCAAGGTAGCGATAAGGTCTTGGGCGCGCGGAGCAGAGCGATTGGCGACAATGATTTCTTTGGCGTGCAGCGCCGCAAAGCGTTTCGCGGCAAGCGTGCCCATCTTCCCAGCGCCGACCACGAGCACATGGCATTCGGAAATATCACCGACATGCCGGCGAGCCAACTCCACCGCGGCCGTCGCTACGCTCACCGAGTCTTGCCCAATGCCCGTGCGTGATCGCGCACGTTTACCGATATTCAGCGCTTCGCGAAAAAGCGTATGGAGAGTCTTTTCCACCGACTTGGCTTGTTGGGCCGCAATATACGCGTCTTTGACTTGGCCCAAAATCTCGGCCTCACCCAGCAACATCGAATCGAGCCCCGTCGCAACCCGAAAGAGGTGTTCCACCGCTTCGCTCCCGAGCAGGGTGTAGAGATACGAATCGAGATCGGCCACCGCACCGTGCCGAAAATTCTGCAAGAATTGCTTGAGCTGCGCGACACCTTCTTCGTAATCAGCCAGTTCTGAATAGATTTCCAGACGATTACAAGTCGAGAGCATCACGGCTTCGCGGACAGCAGAATAATCACGTAAGGCCGTCAAGGCTTCTGACATACGTGCAGGCGGGAAAGTGTGGCGTTCGCGCACTTCCACCGGTGCGGTGTGATGCGAAAGCCCAAGGCATACCAGTGGCACGAGACCCTCTAAGAAAACACGCTAGGCTGGGTGGCGATTCGCGACCAGCGAATCGACCCCCTAGGGCGCGACCGTAAGCTTCACGCTCTGGGTGACGGTAGTCCCAAGCGGATTCACCGCCCAGGCCGTGTAGACCGTACTTGCGGCTGGATGAACCCGGCGACAGCTCAAATACTGCGCGTTGACTTCGCCGATCCCCGAAAGTGCTAGCTGGCTCGCGTGTTGAGCCAAGACACACACCGTCGCCGTCGCCCCCGCCACAATGTGATCCGGCGCGACAAAGAAGCGAGTGATCACCGGCTCTGCATCGCTGGCCCTTACAACGCGTGGCACAACAACCGCGTGAACAGCCACAGGAGCAGGGGGAGCAACGTGCACCACAGTCCGATGCACCACCGTGGGCTGCCGGCGCGCAAGTGACTTCGGCGTCAGCGCCAGATGGGACTTTGGCGTCGGCTTGGGCGATGCTGGCACCCGCGGAGATGCGGCGACATGCGGAGATTGCATGACGGTGGGGCGGAAGACCGGGCGAACGGTTTGCAGATGAGCAACCCGCGCCGATGCGGTCCGCTGCGGCGAAGGAGTAACCGAAGGAGTGGCCTGGGGCTTTGGCTGCACCGTCTGCACCGCGACGGGAGGCGTCGGGAGAAGCTGATGAACCAGACCCAAGCGTAGTGCTGCGGCCAAAGCGAGCACGACAGCTCCACAGAGCAGGACGAGCCAACGCCGGTTTGGCGGCCGCCGCACGGGGGGTTGTGGCTGGGCTCCATCGATGTAAAGAACCGCCTGGAGTGACGAATCTTCCGTCCGCTGCATAGCGCACCCAGTTAGAACGTCACGCTCACCTTCTTTGTCACGGCGACACAAGTGTGTGGTTTAAGAACGTGTTGGTTGTCCGCAGGTTTCGCGCAGAGCATCATCGACGGCATGCAGCGTGGCATCAATCGTCGCTTCGTCGTGAGCGAGCGAAACAAAGCCCGCTTCAAATTGCGACGGTGCAAAATACACGCCGCGCGCCAGCAAGGCATGGAAGAGCGTTGCGTACTGGGCGGTGTCCGCAGCTTGTGCTGAGACAAGATCAACTACCGGTTGCTCGCTCAAAAAGAAGCCGAACATCGACCCCACCCGCGCCGCCCGATGGGCAACGCCATGCTTGCGAAAAGCCGCCGACAAGCCATCGAGCAAGCGACCCGTGATATTTTCTAGGCGATCGTACACCCCAGGCGCATCGAGAGCCTGAAGCGTGGCGATTCCTGCTGCGGTCGCGATCGGATTACCCGAAAGCGTCCCTGCCTGGTACACGGGGCCTTCAGGCGATAAATGCGCCATAATCTCCGCCTTGCCGCCAAACGCGCCAATCGGTAGCCCACCACCGAGAATCTTGCCCAGGGTGGTCAGATCAGGGCTAATGCCCTCGCGCGTTTGAACGCCACCGTGATCGACGCGAAACCCGGTCATGACCTCATCGAAAATCAAGACGGCGCCTTCGGTAGAGGTCAGGTCACGCAGCGCATGGAGAAAGCCGGGCTTCGGTAAGACGAGCCCCATATTGCCAACGTAAGGCTCAACAATAACCGCCGCAATCTGCTCTGGGTATTCCGCGAAAGCAGATGTCAGTGCATCGATATCATTATACGGTAAGACAAGCGTTTGCGCCGCAACACTAGCCGGTACACCCGGTGAACTGGGGACACCATTGGTGAGCGCACCGCTTCCGGCGGAAATAAGAAATGCATCTGCATGACCATGATAGCAGCCTGCAAACTTTATGATGAGATCACGCTTCGTGTAACCGCGCGCGAGTCGAACCGCGCTCATCGTTGCCTCGGTGCCGCTCGAGACAAAGCGAATGCGCTCGATCGAGGGCAAACGACTCGCCACTAATTCAGCCAAAGTCGTTTCAGCTTTCGTAGGAGCACCGTAGCTCGTTCCCAGCGCAGCGGCGCGCATAATCGCTTCGACCACCGCCGGCGGGGCATGCCCTAAAATTAACGGACCCCACGACATCACGTAATCGATGTATTGATTTCCATCGACATCAATAAAGCGAGCGCCGTGCGCGCGCTCAACAAAAATCGGAACGCCACCTACAGCGCGAAAAGCGCGCACTGGCGAATTAACCCCGCCGGGGATACGCCGACAAGCCGCATCGAACGCCAGTACAGATTCGGTGACCGAACGTCGCGCATCAATCATCGCTGCTGCCTCTCGAGATACGACGCCGCAAAATAGCTAATAATCATCGATGCGCCAGCCCGCGCGAAGCTCGTAAACATTTCGTCAACAATTCGTTCTTCATCAATCCAACCTTGAGCGCTTGCAGCTTTCACCATCGCATATTCGCCGCTCACATTATAAACCGCCACCGGTAATTCGCTCACTTCCACAATTGCTCGCACCACATCGAGATACGCCAGAGCCGGCTTGACAATCAGAATATCAGCGCCTTCTTCAGCATCGATTCGCGCTTCACGCAGTGCTTCACGTACGTTGCCGGCATCCATCTGATAGCTGCGTCGATCACCAAAGCTTGGTGCGGATTGTGCAGCATCACGAAAAGGCCCATAGAACGCCGAGGCATATTTCACCGCATACGACATGAGCGCAAGCGAAACAAATCCAGCTGCATCAAGCGCTTGCCGAATAACGGCAATCCGCCCATCCATCATATCCGAAGGCGCAATCACATCCGCCCCCGCACGCGCGTAGCTTACGGCAGTCCGTGCTAGCAACTCGAGCGTGGCATCATTATCCACGTCACCGCGCTCATCTAAAATCCCGCAATGCCCGTGATCGGTATATTCGCAATGACACAAATCCGTCAGAACGAGCATCTCGGGACAGCGCTGTTTGATTCCGCGAATCGCGCGCTGGATAATACCCTCGGGATCCGCCGCAGACGAAGCGAACGCATCTTTATGGGCAGGCAACCCGAAAAGCAAAACCCCATGAATACCGAGCTTCGATAACCTCGCCGCTTCATCAATCGCGGCCTCAAGCGAAAGTTGATCAATACCAGGCATGCTCGCGACCGCGGCACGACCAACGAGCGTCTCCGAAATAAACAAGGGTTGAATCAAACCAGCGAGATTCACGCGATGTTCGCGCACCATCTCCCGCAAGGCGTTGCTGCGCCGTAAGCGACGCGGGCGCTCGAAATGCATCATCGCGCTTGCCCCAGCAACGTGGTCGTCACCGTCTGCACAAACGTTGCAATATCAGGCTTGGGCGATACCGTGTGCGGCGGAAAGCCCGCAGCCGTCGCCGCTTCCGCGGAAGCAGGCCCCATGGCGACAACGACGGTGCCAGCCGAAGCGTGAAACAGTGCCGACGTACGAGCAGCAATCACCGCAACCGAGCCGCTCGAGGGAAATAAAATTGCATCGATCGGAGCAGCGTCGAGGTCATGGTCATCGCGCTCGCCTTCGCCGATCTCAAGCACTTCTGCGCCGATCTCTTGCAGAGCGAGTGCAATGCGACTGCGGCGATCTTGCGTCCGCCCCAACAAAATTCGCTTTCCATGCAACGGCGGTAACTCAGCAGGCTGCGACGCGACCAAAAGCGCTTGTCCTCCATTATCGAGTAAAGCCCGAGCCAGCGTGCGTCCCAAACGCTCGGCCTGGGCGCAAGCGGCCACGTGTTCTCCCGAGAGCACCACCGAGCGAGTATCACGAACTTGCGCACTCCCGTCAGCGGCTAAGATAATCGCCTCCAATTGCAGCCGACCATCCGTCTCATAGCGCGCGTGCGCTCCCACCGGCAGATGGCAACCGCCTTTGACCTCGGCTAAAAACGCCCGCTCAGCCAAGACCGCGAGGTGGGTCGCCGGGTCGGACAATGCTTGCTGCAACACCGCCACCCACGCCGGGTCATCGGTACGCGTTTCGATCGCGAGGGCGCCTTGACCAACCGCGGGGATGCACTCCTCGAGCGTAAACGCCGACATATACCGCGCACGCAGCCCCAGACGCTCTAGGCCGGCAGCAGCAAGCACGATCGCGTCGGCATGGCCTTCGCGCAGGAGGCGCAAGCGTGTATCGATATTGCCACGCAAATCCACACAAACCACATCCGGGCGCAACGCTAATAGCTGCGCGCGGCGGCGGGGACTCGACGTGCCGATGCGTGCGCCTGCCGGCAAATCGGCAAACGTGGGGTAGACTTCCGAGCAGAACATATCGCGGGCATCAACGCGCTGGGTGATAGCCGCAATCGTGCAATCGGACGGCAGCGTACTCGGCAAATCTTTGCACGAGTGCACCGCGTAATCAGCACGGCGTTCGCGCAGCGCATGCTCGAGTTCACTCGTAAAAACCGAAGTACCGATTTCAGTTAAAGGACGATCGGTCACGCGATCACCCGTCGAGGTCACGGTCAGCAAGGTTGACGCAACCCCTTCCAAGGCGAGTCGCGCACTCACTTGGCGAGTCTGGGTCAAAGCCAGGGCGCTCGCACGGGTCGCACAGACGCGCGCCTGGGGCCGAAACGTTCCCAAGCTTCCCTCGTCGTGCAGCTCCGCCTGATAAGCGGCTTCAACCGCATTCTCCAAGTCACCCAAATGCATCGCCGCGAGTTCCGCCACCGAGTGAGCGGCTAGCCGCTCCATGACGGCAGCCCGTCGCTCGAGGGGAATCGTCGCTTTTACCAGCTCCCGTATCTGGGCGAGCGCTTCACCGGCGCGGCCGTACGCCTGGCCAAAATGCTGTTCTAGTTCGGCGCGGAGTCGCTTCGCAAAGCTCGGCGAGCTACCTTGCGTCTCGACGGTAAACGTCAACGGCCCGACGCGATGAATGGCGGGAACGACGAAATCGCCCTGTTCGTGTTCAGCCGCGTCGTTGCAAAAAATTTGCGCGGCGTGCGCTGCGGCACGGACGGCTCGGTTCGTTGCAAGATCATTCGTACACGCAAAAACCAAGGCCATACCGGCAACGTCACTCGCGAGAAAAGCACGTTGCACGAAAACGACCCGCTCTTCGTGAGCAAGAGCCTGAATGATATCTGTGGCGTTCAGGGCTACAACGGTTACTTTGGCCCCGGCCTCGAGAAGCCCAAGCAAGCGCCGTTGCGCCACAGGGCCACCGCCGACAACGAGCACCGCTCGTTCGGCAAGATGCAAAGAAATTGGATACATAGCGTCTTCAGGGGCCTTCTCGCGTAGCCCACTTCCTCCTCGAAGTATTCGACAGGCTGCTCGAACGTTGAGTGCGTACCTCGAGCAGGGTGAACGTCTTTCTCCGCGTTGGCCTCTTTGGCGCCTTGGTTGCAGCACTGGTGACCGTGCCTGGCCTCTGGCTCGGCACACTCTGGGACAACAGTGAAACTGCCTATAGTGAAGTCGCCCGCGAAATTTTGCTCAGCCATGACGCCATTGTCATGCACCTCAATAGCGCGGCATGGTATATCCAGCCGCCGCTCTATTTTTGGCTTGCGGCTGGCGCAGCCAAGATCTGGGGCAGCGAGAGCAGTTTTGCGTATCGCCTGCCTTCTGCCATTGCAACCATCGTCATGAGCGGCGCGCTCGCAATGTTTGTCCGCGGCTATACCCGCAGTCAAACCGCGCGTTACGCCGCTTGCATTCTGGCCACGATGTTGCTGCAGGCCGTCTTAGGGCGCTTTGCGAGCATGGACGCACTCCTCGATGTATTCGTCATGCTCACAACCCTTAGTGGCTTCATCGCCGTGTGGCCGACAACGACCCCGGGAAAGCGCGCGGCCAGCGCAATCTTCGCAGCGATGTGCGCCGCGCTTGGAGTGCTCACCAAAGGCCTGGTTGCTCTGCTGATCCCACTTTTGATCCTGATTCCCTGGGGGCTCTGGGAGCGACGTTTTCACTCCCTCGTTCGTCCAGCTCCCCTGCCATTGCTGGTAGCTGCGGGCGCATTCTTGTGCATCAGTCTGCCGTGGTATCTCTTGTTGGGTATTGCAACGGGTTCGCACGGTCTCAGCGAGCTGATCCTGCATTATACTTTTGGGCGTTATCTCGGCACCATCGAAAATCAGACCGGGCCGTTTTGGTACTATGTGCCCGTCGTGCTCTTGGGCGCGTTGCCTTGGACGTCGTTTCTTCTCCCGGCACTCTGGCAAGCACGACCAGGCGCACCGGTCAGCGCAAACGGCAACAGTAGCACCCTCACCCGCTTCGGGTTTGTCTGGACGATTGTGCCGTTTCTTTTTTTCAGCTTTGCCAAAACCAAGCTCCCGAACTACGTGGCACTCTGCGCACCAGGCATGGCCTTGCTCTGTGCAGTCTGGCTAGAACAGGCGCTTGAACAGCGCCGACGGCGTCACGTGCTCATCGCGGCGGCAACGATACCACTCAGCCTGCTGGCCCTGGCCCTGGGACTCATCATCTATGCTCACCACCTCAATATGAGCGGTGCACTCAAGAGTCTCTCGCATACGGCAATCGATGCGGTACTCGCGATTGGGCTGGGGACGGGCGCGGGTGTCCTCGCCCTGCGCCGCCGGCGGTATGCACGCTGGGCACCGTATTGCTTTGGAGCCGGGACGATCGCCGCGATGCTCATTATTGCGTTTGCGGGCTTAGCTCAGGCAGAACAATTTAAGCCTATCCCCCCGCTGGCCAAAATCATCATGCAAGTCCGCCAAGCGAATGACGTGATTGCCTTGCAAAGTGTCGGCGGGGAAAACGCGCTCATGTTTTACACCCAACCCCCGATTGCCGTGCTCGCCTCGCCCGACACGCTCGCACCTCTGCCTCAGAACAAGCCCGCCTTGGTGCTGTGCGCGGCTCCGCGCGTGCTCCTGGTGGCGCCCCTCCAACGCCCCAGCCACGACCCAACCTATGGGCGACGTCGTCGCCTGCTGGCCAGCTCACTCAAAGACGCGCTTTATTTGATCGACGGCCCGCCCTGCAATTCGCCGCCGGCCTGATGCAGCGCGGCAACAATCATCGCGGCGCGTTCAGTCGGATCTTGCCAGCGTGCTTGTGCTGCGGCACTCAAACCTGCAAGCGGATCGAAATAGCAAAATAATTGCCCTGGTTTCACGCTTGGTGCACGAAAAACCGATATCCCGTTTTCGCGATCATAATACGCGTAACCGTGCACGTCGCGCTTGCCACCGCCACCCGGTGCGTCACAAACAAACATCGGGGTATTGAATCCGGCCGTCGCACCTCGAATGGCTTGCTCGAGTTCTTGAGCTTGTGCAAGCGAAGTGCGCAGGTCTTCAACGCCACGAACAAGATCGTGCATATAGACATAATATGGATGAATATTGAGGTACGACAAACGGCGCACCAGCAAAAGCATCGTTGCCTCAGTATCATTAACCCCACGTATTAAGACGGTTTGATTGCGAATCGTAATACCACGCTGGAAAAGTACATTAGCCGCTTTTTGCGTTATTTCGCTGATTTCGTTTGGATGATTAAAATGCGTATGAATAACAACATCTTTATTCAGGCTGCGGCCGTGCGCCACAACACCACTGATCGCATCAACCCAAGCTGAATCGGTTAAAATCTTGCTTGGCATCACAGCCAAACCTTTGGTCGCAAAACGTAAGCGGCGTACGTGTTCAATACCTAATAACGCTTCGCCAATAGTCGTAATATGTTTCGGCGGCAGTTGATACGCATCTCCACCTGAAATAACGATATCTTCTAATTCAGGACGTGACGCAATATAATCAAACGCGGCCTGCCAACGCTCGCGATCAGGATGCAAGTCGACCTTATCAACGATCGCGGTGTCACTGCCAATCGCGTAAGAGCGGGTGCAAAATCGGCAATAAACCGGACAGGTATTCAAGGGCAGAAACAGAGCCTTATCGTGATAGCGATGGGTCAATCCCGGCACTGGTGCGTCTTGCTGCTCGTGCAAGGAGTCTAAGGTTAGCATCGGGTGATCTTGCTCGAGCGTCGAGCCCAGCGGAAGGAATTGCCGCCGAATTGGATCTTGCTCAGGCTGCTGCCAGTTAATCGAGGCGATCACATACGGCGAAAGTCGTACTGCCATCGGTGCGCGCGCAAATCCAGCGCGGACATCCTCAATGAATGCGTCCGGCACGAGTCCGGTGATCGTCGCCAATAACTCATCAGGGGTTTTGACCGAATGCTGGCCTTGCCAGATGTGATTGAGGAAGGTCGGCTCGTCAATGCTGCTATAAGCCGGGATCGCCCGCCAGAACTCCCCGCCTCTGAGTGATCGATGCTCAAGATCAGCGGCCGAGACGGGCGGCTTCAGGGCGGGCGGACGCGATGCAGATACAACCATAATATTCTTGTGCCGCAAACCCGAGCACAGGTATCAGGGGTTGCAAAAGACGTTATTCTGGGCAGAACCCGAAAGATGCGTCCGTGGCTAGGATTGGGAACACGCCCAAGCTGCTATTGATCAAGCCACTCAGGTCCAATGTGAAGGAGACTGCTTTGAGCATCGTTTCGACAAAAGTTCACGGCTATGCCGTTTCCGGGGCACACGCCCCGTTTGCCCCTCTGACGTACGCACTACGCGAACTCGGCCCAAGCGATGTCAAGATAGACATTGCGTATTGTGGGGTTTGCCATTCAGACGTGCATCAAGCGCGCAACGAGTGGGGCGGATCCAATTTTCCGATGGTGCCAGGGCATGAGATTGTTGGTCACGTGAGTGCCGTTGGCAACCAAGTCAAGAAATTTCGCGTCGGCGACCGCGTTGGAGTCGGGTGCTTAGTCGGTTCGTGCGGGGAGTGCGATAACTGCATGGCTCACGAAGAGCAGTTCTGTCGGAAAGGCCCAACGTTCACCTATAACTCGCCGCTGCCCGATGGCTCTTTCACGTATGGTGGTTACGCCGATGGAATCGTGGTAGATGAAGCCTTCACCCTGAAAATTCCAGAAAATCTGGACCTGGCAGCCGCCGCTCCCTTATTGTGCGCGGGCATCACAACCTACTCACCTTTACGCCATTGGAACATTGAAAAAGGGCAGAAGGTTGGCATCGTTGGTTTGGGTGGCCTTGGGCATATGGGGCTTAAATTTGCGCATGCAATGGGCGCTTCGGTCGTGCAATTTACCACTTCTCTCAATAAAAAAGATGATGCATTACGCTTGGGTGCTGACGAAGTCGTGGTATCCACCGACGAGAATGCAATGGCAGCTCATGCAGGCAGCTTCAACTTCATTTTAAACACGGTTTCCGCACCTCACGATCTGAACCCATTTTTGAATCTGCTCACCCGCAACGGAACGATGACCTTAGTTGGCGTTCCTCCGAAACCGCCAACCATCGATATTAGCAACCTGATTTTCCGCCGTGGCAGCCTAGCGGGATCACTGATTGGCGGACTCGCGCAGACACAAGAAATGCTTGATTACTGCGGCAAACACAACATCACCTCAGATATCGAAATCATAGCGCCCTCAGCGATCGATCAAGCTTTCGATCGCGTCGTCAAGAGCGACGTCAAATATCGCTTTGTGATTGATCTGTCGAAAAACACGTAATGATCATTCTGGTGTTGCGGTTCTGCTTACGCGGCACCGCAACACCGAGCGGTCTTTTCAGTGCATTGTTTGCAATAATTCAATCGCCAGCGCCAGATCCCACAAACCGATCCCCAAGCTTTTAAAGATCGTTATTTCGGAACGATCGCGCTTGGGTTCGGCGTGGGTTTCCACCAAGGGCAACACATCTTGTAATCTGAGCAACCGCGTCCAATCAAAATTTTCAGCGCGAATGAAATCTCCGGCTTCGGTTTTTGCCTGAGCAATATCCTCGACAACGATTCGGCCTGCACGAGCCAGTGTTGTTTCATCGAGTTCACGACTTGCCGCTCGGTTTGACCCCACAGCATTAATATGCACTCCATCTTTCAGCCATGTGCCGTCGAGTACCGGCTCGCGTGAATTTGTGATAGTCACGACAACATCAGCAGCAGCGACAGCCTCTTCTGCACTGGCAACCGCAGAGGCATCAACGCCAAAGCGAGTAGCCACTTCGTGTGCAAACGCATCGCGGTGGGCAGCATTGCGCGAATAAATTAAGACGCGCGATATTTTCCTGACCTCACAAATAGCTTGAATCTGGGTAGCAGCCTGTGAGCCTGCGCCAATAACCCCCAAAATAGCCGCATCGGTCCGTGCCAAATATTTCGTCGCAAGTCCACTAGCGGCACCCGTACGCAAGCGACCGAGATAGTCAGCAGAAATAAGTGCTTTGAGGTCATCTCGGTCAAAAAGCATATACCAGAATGCCGTCCGTGCACCACCCGAAAGATACGCCTTTAACCCATGATAGCCATACCGTCCCGATGCTGCGGGCAAAACGTGGAGCGTACGCTCATCCATAGTCACACGTTGCCGGGGCAAATGGATGGCTTGGCCATGAGCCTCATCGCATAGCGCTTGTTCTAGCACTGCAATCGCTCGAGGCATCGTCAAGCGTTCAATGACGTCTTGTTCAGTGAATTGGATCAACATACTGTTCATAATGCACCTAAACTCGATTCAGATGCATGGAGAGCGTGTTAGCTATTGTTGTGGAGCGAGATGATGGTACTGCATATATTCTGGACAAACTCCCAGCATGAAGAGTTCGGAGTCGGTTATACCAAGCCAGCCTCTACCGGTTGTGCCGGCTACCCGAGTGACGAAAAGCTCACTTTTGCGTACAAGTCTGATTGTTATCATAATCATCATAATGCTGATCGCCGGCTTTATCGTTTGGCAGAGGAGAAAGCCAGCCAGCATTCATTTTATCACACAGCCAATTGTGCGTCAGTCATTGATCCAGAGTGCATCTGCGACCGGCACAGTCAATGCCCAAAATACCATCTTAGTTGGCAGTCAAGTATCAGGCATCGTTTCGGCGCTGTATGTTGATTATAATAGCACCGTCAAAACCGGTGAGATCTTAGCACGTATCGATCCAACTCCTTTCCAAGCCGCTCTTTCACAAGCGCAAGCGAATTTCGCTCAAGCGAATGCACAGACAGTGGTCGCGCAACAAGCGGCGTTGGCTGCACAAAGTACGGTGGGCATCAATCAAGCGAACGCCAGCTCAGCGAGCGCCCAAAGCAACGCCGTGTTGCAAACAGCTCGCATTGCTAACGCCGCGGTCACCAGCGCAGAAGCTAGCGTTCGCGCAGCAGCGAGCGCCGTTGGACTCGCACAACACACCATCGAACGTGATCGTACTTTGCTCCATCAAGGCTATATTGCCCAGAATCAGTTTGATACGGACCAAAACGCTCTAGTCGCTGACGTCACGGCGTTTGATAATGCGCAGACCAGCCTCCAGCAAGCGCGACTCCAGGCATTAGCGGCACAAAGCCAAGCACATTCGAGTAATGCGTTGCGCTTCGCGGCATTACGGCAAATCGCGCAGAGTCAGGCATTAGCGCTCGGGGCGCTCGCGAGCGTTGAGGCAAATAAAAACGCCGCTCAGGCGCAAGATGCTCTGTTACAAGAAGCGCAACTCAATCTCGATCACACCGTGATTACCTCACCCGTTTCCGGGACCGTTATCGCACGGAATGTCTCGATTGGTCAAACAATTGCTGCAAGTCTAGCAGCGCCGACGATTTTTAGCATAGCGCAAGATCTCAATAAAATGGAAGTGGATATCGCCGTTGGAGAGCCTGATATCGGCGGGATTTTCGATAAAGCTCCACTAGAATTTAGCGTTTTGGCCTATCCCAATACGATCTTTCAGAGTCATGTCGTCCAGGTCCGAGAAAATCCAACGACAATCGCCAACGTCGTCACCTACGATGTTGTGACGCTCATTGATAATCATGATCGCCGCCTACGACCCGGCATGACCGCAACTGCGGTGATCCGTGTTGCACAAGTGAACGGCGCACTGGTCGTTCCACTCGCGGCGCTGCAATGGCAGCCTAAGAACTCGCACGTCACGAAATCATCGCTAGCGACACCCTCGGCGAGTGCAACCAGCTCCAATTCGCCTTGGGGAGACACCGCTGTGGGCGCTGCCGGAGCGGTTATTGCGGGAAGTACAGCTATCGTGTATGTCGCCAAAAATGAAAAAGCCGTCGGCACACCTGTCCGTGTCATGCTCGTTAGCGGCACGCAGGCAGCAGTTCTGCCTATCCACGGAACCTTGGCCGTCGGCGATCTCGCGATTATTGGTTCAAGCGACAACACAGCGACACTGGGAGCGACTGCGGCAAGTGCACGCGGTGGCGTACGTTTATGAGCGATAGCGTGATTGTCAGCGTCAAGAATCTCACAAAGATTTATGAAACGGAGGGTGCACCTCGCGTAACCGCTTTAAATGGTGTCAGCATCAACATTTCCCTCGGTGAATTCGTCGCGGTGATGGGTCCTTCTGGGTCAGGCAAGTCGACGTTTATGAATATCGTTGGCTTATTAGATCAAGCAACGTCTGGTGAATATTGGCTTGAGGGGAAAAATGTCTCACGGCTCAATGCCGATGAACGAGCCGATCTCCGCTGTCAGCGCTTAGGCTTTATCTTCCAGGCGTATAATCTGTTAGCCCGTACGTCTGCGATCGAAAACGTTGAATTGCCGATGCTGTATGCACGCGTTGGCGCAGTTGAACGACGACGTGCAGCACAAGCCGCGCTCGAACAAATGGGTGTTGGTGATCAAGCCCAAAAACTACCGAACCAATTATCCGGCGGACAACAACAGCGCATCGCGATTGCTCGCGCACTGGTCAATTCACCCAGCCTAGTGCTTGCAGATGAGCCAACCGGTGCTCTTGATTCCAAGAATTCTCACGATGTGATGCAACGCTTTCGCGCGCTAAATGACGAGCGCGGCTTGACCGTTCTGCTGGTCACGCATGATCCTTCAATGGCTTTATACGCCAAACGCATTGTCCGCTTTGAGGATGGCCAGGTCATCTCGGATGCTCCCACAACCGGGGTAAGCGCTTGAGCTTATTTGCCGTTGTCAACCTTGCCCTTCATGCACTCTTACGCAATGTAAGCCGGTCATTACTAACAATGTTGGGCATTATCATCGGGGTATCAGCGGTTATTATTACGATCGCGATTGGTGTTGGAGCCCAGAATTTTGTCCAGCAACAAATAACCGGATTAGGGAGCAATCTGCTGGTCATCGTACCGGGAAGCGTTACCCAAGTCGGCGTTCGAACCGGTGCCGGTGGTGCATCGACACTGACACCGGCTGATGGACTCTCTGTGGCATCAGTGCCAGGAGTCGCTGCAGTCTCGCCCATTGTTAGTCTCCACACGCAAGTAATAGCAGGCGGAAATAATTGGCAAACAACCGTTACGGGTGTTGCTCCGACTTTCACATTCATTCGCGCCTGGTCTCTGGAACGAGGCAGCTTTCTTTCCCAAAGCGATACGAATGCAATTGCAAAAGTTTGTGTGCTTGGTCAAACCGTGATTAGCAATCTCTTTCCTGACGGCAACTCACCGATTGGCAAAACGGTGTTAATTACCAATGTTCCGTTTACCGTCATCGGGACGCTCTCGGCAAAGGGCCAAAGTGGTATCGGGCAAGATCAAGATGATACCGTACTGATCCCCTATACCTCGGCTATGGAGCGCTTGACAGGGCTGACAACCGTCAATATCATCCTCGTCTCGGCACTGACGGCCGATGATGTTCCAGTTGTTCAAAATCGCATCACCAATATACTCAAACAGCGCCATCGAATCGTACTCGGTTCGAGCAATGACTTCAACGTACGTAATTTGCAAGATATTGCACAAACGGCTGCTGCCACTACGGGCGCACTGCAAGCATTATTAGCAGGTGTTGCCGCAGTTTCATTGATCGTCGGTGGAATCGGAATTATGAATATTATGCTGGTGTCGGTCACGGAACGTACGCGAGAGATCGGCCTGCGGATGTCCTTGGGGGCCCGCTCTCAAGTCATCCTTGAGCAGTTTTTAACCGAATCGATTGTCCTTTCGGTCCTGGGTGGCATCATCGGGGTCTTGATTGGAGTCATTGGCGTTATCGCAATTGCATTGATAACAGGGTGGCCAGTCGCGGTGCCGCCGCAAGCGGTTGTATTAGCGGTCGCATTCTCGGCAGCGGTGGGGATTTTCTTCGGCTATTACCCCGCCCGCAAAGCGGCACACTTAAACCCGATCGATGCCCTCCACGCAGAATAGGCGTATGGGCGCGTGCAACTGTCCAATTTCAGCATGGGTCATTGCCAATATGTCGAGCAAGAACGTACTTACCGTCCAACGATCCGCCGAGCGGGCTTTTTTTGACCATGGCTGGCTGCAAACGAGTCATTCGTTTAGCTTTGCGGACTACCATGATCCAGCGAACATACACTGGGGCGCTCTGCGCGTCTTTAATGATGATATTGTGCAGCCCGCACAAGGCTTTGGCACGCACCCGCATCGCGACATGGAGATTCTCACGTATGTACTCGATGGCGAATTAACTCATCGCGATAGTATGGGTAATGTCCGCACCGTCACATCAGGCGGAGTGCAATATCTCAGCGCAGGCACCGGCATAACCCACTCGGAGTATAATGCTTCGAGCACGACTCCGTGCCATCTTGTGCAAATGTGGGTCGTGCCTACGGCCAGGGGTTTGCAGCCGCGCTACGGCCAGGTTGACTTTACCGCTGCAGATCGGCATGGGCGTTGGCTCGTCGTCGCGAGTGGCCGACCCGGCATTGAAGCGCCGGTGACGATTTGGCAAGACGCCACCTGCTCGGTCGCCCGTTTACAGCAGAGCAGTGTATCGATGCAGCTAGAGACGGGGCGCTACGCCTTTTTATTCCTAGCGAAAGGCGAGCTAGCAGTCGAATCACCAGCTCACGAAAACCTGACGCTCCACGCAGGCGATGCGCTGCGTTTACGGGATGCACTCGATCTGCAACTCCATGGCGATGGGGAACTGATCCTTTGGGATATTCCCGCGATGCCATTATGAGCGCTGAACCGCTGGGCAAGATATGGCCGGCGATCTTTTTTGGACACGGCAATCCGATGAATGCGATTCAGCACAACAACTATACCGAAGCATGGCGTATGTTAGGGCTCTCGCTAGGCAAGCCACGGGCAATCATCATGATCTCTGCACATTGGTTCGTTCCCGAGGTCGCCGTTACGATCAATATCGCACCGAGCACGATTCATGATTTTGGTGGATTTCCTCATGAGTTGTTTCAGGTCCAGTACCCCGCCTTGGGAGATCCAGAATTAGCGCGGCGCGTTCAGCAACTCTTGACACCAGTATCCGTAAAACTTGATGACACGTGGGGACTTGACCATGGTACATGGTCAGTATTACGCCACGTCTATCCAGCAGCCGATGTACCGGTGATACAATTGAGTGTCGACGCTTCGCAACCAGCAGCGTTTCACTACGAGTTAGGTCAAAAACTCGCGCCGTTGCGACGAGAAGGCATCGTTATAGCCGGCAGTGGCAATCTGGTGCACAATCTGCACACTTATGCGTGGGGAAAACATACCACGCAACCATATGATTGGGCCACTCGCTTCGAGCATACGGTACGAGCTGCATTGCTTGCGGATAATCATCAACTCCTCATCAATTACGAATGGCTCGGCGCAGACGCGGTCTTATCGGTGCCGACACCGGAACATTATCTACCCTTACTGTACATCATCGGCACTCAACAGCCTGATGATAAGATTACTTTCCCGGTCGAAGGCGTCGATGGTGGTTCGATTTCGATGCTAACGATGCAGCTGGGGGCTGTACATTCGCGACAAAAACGATTGACGTTGATGGGCAGCAGCATCAGCCACAACGAACACGCAACCAGTTCGTTAAAGGCAGCTCCAGGCAACGATAGACAACCATTGCCACTGCGATGACAGCGGTCATTGTTAAAAGAAGTCCGAGTACTTGAGCGAGGGGTGTATGTAGATGAGCACCGTGCAGAATTATTCCCATAAGCGTTAACGTTGGGATGTGCCAGAGGTAGAGCGAATAAGAGGCGTCGCCCAATCGTTGCACATAGCGTGGCGTCCAC
This sequence comes from uncultured bacterium, assembly GCA_903829325.1. Taxonomy (GTDB): domain Bacteria; phylum Vulcanimicrobiota; class Vulcanimicrobiia; order Vulcanimicrobiales; family Vulcanimicrobiaceae; genus CAIKPM01. Next base: position 1,376 of record CAIKPM010000002.1, on the reverse strand, counting down.
GCTCCAAAACGCCTCTCTAATAGCACCAAGCCAAGCAAGATGCCAGCTAGTGGGATAGCACTTTCGACGCGCGTCCAGCCTTCAGGAAATCCTCTGCTACCCAGCGCCAACGGGATCGCGACAATCAAACTGCCGATTAATCCGGCCAAGAACGAAGTCATCGCAAACCATGAAGGGAAGCTCTTTCTACTCATGATGCCTATAGCAGCACCAAGAATAAACTCGGACACAATCGGATTCTGAAGGAAAGCGACATAGATATTTTGAGGATCAGGATTTATTCTATTTGCCAGCGCAAGAAGTGACACCCAAGCGATCAAGGTGAGCGTTAGAGTTCGAAGGCCTCCAAGTAGCCCCAGCGCAAAAACGAGATAAAAAAACATCTCGTATACAAGCGTCCACGCCACAAGCACCAAGGCGTTTCCCGCTTGCGGCAAGAGTAAATACGAGGCCCAGATGTTTGTCGGAACAGCACTATGCGAGTTGACGAGCGATGGTTTTAGCAGAAAAACTGCAAGCACAAACGTATTAATAATCCAAAGTGGAGGATATATCCGGATTATTCTCCGCTTCAAAAAATTGATACTCGAGAGCTTCTTCTCCTTAGCTCGGAAGGTAGTTACTACCATAATAAAGCCACTAATCAGAAAAAAAAGATCGACCCCTAGGTAACCGATCCTCGCCAGCGCTTCGGTAAACGGATGCGGATTTGCTAGATAGCGATGTTCGAATCCGTTTGGATTGCCCAAATGAACAAACACAACCAACAGAGCAGCAACCGCACGCAGTCCCTGGATATTTTTGATGGTCATCGTAGCCTATCCCTTAGATCAACACGCAGACAGTATAGCACGCGTCGCCATTGCGGTCACGGAAGATGAATACGAATTAGCGAGCAGAAGCAAATAATCCATTGAGCGAGGCAGAGTCATTACCGCTAGAACAATTCATTAACGTTTAACAGCACCGTAATCCGATCAAATGCAAGCTCGCCACATATCGGCGATAAACATACCGCAATCCAGAACCATTTTGATTTTTCCAACGCTAAGCACCAAAACCAAGCTGCGATTATATAAGCGAAGATCGTCACCGGCGTGTTGCGAACCAACATCCAAAAAAGCGCGGTAGGGTTTTGCTCACCAACTTGGTTATAGACATCGCCCAACCCAATAAGCACTATGTGGGGGTCCAGTATCGTACACACCAGATCATCGATTCCATTTGCAAAAAAGAAGAAGCTTGACGGGATGAAAGTGAAATGATTATCTAAGAATCGGTAAGCGTTCAGCCCCTCAGCCTAATAAGGTCAGGTTACGGCTTTCACAACCAAAGGAGGCGGTGTAAGCCCGCGCCGCGTGAACTGCACAGCCTCC
>CAIKPM010000001.1 GCA_903829325.1 uncultured bacterium | reverse complement strand
TCGCAGCAGCATGGATTGGTTTGAAACTCGCTCCTGAAAGCCAATTCCGAGGGACCTACCCTCATCTTTCACACAGCTTCTCGCACTTCTGAGTGCTACATCATGTAGGCTCTCTTTCTGCGCTGCTACGGCGCACTTGGAATCCGCTGAATATCGAAGTCACAGTCTGTCATACGATCCGTATTCCTTTTTACCCCAAACCGCTTAAAATCGTAGCCCACGCGGCGGCACAGCCTGAAGCAAATCTTTTTATGGCACGAAACAACTCTGCGTTTGATAACTTTAATTGCGGCAGCGCATGCGGCCACTACTTTTCCCTGGAATCGTGGGCTGCGGGAAGAGACGGAAACTGGGACTGGTACGACCCTCATTGGGGTCCACCGGTCGGGTTTTGGAATACGGGAGATTTGATGGTTTGGTTTTCGCCTATATTGACTCAACCAACCGACACCCTGTCATTGCCACCAAGGGGTACGACATGTCCAGGCTAATGTGGCAACACCCGGGTAGCCAACGCGGCCAGGCATTGGTTGAATTCGCCCTCCTTGCTCCATTTTTGCTGACCGGCGTGCTTTTCGGCTCGATCGCACTTGGTACAATCATGCTATACGGAACACAGCGAGAAATGGCATTTCACACCATGGGCAATATCCTCAACGAGCCCAACCCGGCAACCGATTTTAATACATCGCTCATTTATAACAACCTAGGCGCCACAAACCAAGTCGGCTCAATGTGGCCAGATTCTTATAACCCGAGACCACTACTCAACGGCGAAGACTCGACCGGCAGTCGGACCACCCTTACAATTGGTGGTGTAACAATGAATAATCTATTCGTTGCTACACCAAAGAATATGCCTGCTATAACCCCAGTCGTAACAGTCCAACAATTTCCACCACCGTCAGGCAATATCAAGGGCTGGATCGGATCGCCAATTTTTCTTATCGGCACCACTACCACACTTGCTCCTCAGGCTACCCTGGTTAGCCAAACGTTGGCAAAGACTAGTGATGCATACGGTAATATGAACACCGCTGCTTCGCGAACCACCTTTCGTCCGGCGGGCATCCAAACAATGATGCATTGTTACACCGATATCCAAACAACGATCAACCTCACAATGAACCCCGGGCTAGACGTCTCAGCCGTTGGTGCACCACCACCAGCTGTTCCCGGTGGCCGCTGGCCCACCACGCCATTGGCAACACAACCAATTGACCCAATCGCAAACACGTGCACGCCATAGCGTGCACAACGCCACCCTAGCGCAGCCGCGAGGTCGGATCCACCGGTTGCCCGCCTACGCGAATCTCGAAATGCAGATGCGGCCCCGTCGAATGCCCCGTCGAGCCCACCGCTCCCAGCGCCTGCCCGCGTTGCACGTCTTGACCCACCACCACAAAGACCTGCGAACAGTGAGCGTACAGCGACGAAATACCACCACCATGGTCGACGACAATCATATTGCCGTATCCGCCATCAGTCCAACCCGCTAGAATCACCCGACCAGGCGCCGCCGCTCCGATGGTCGCACCAAAAGGTGCACCGATATCAATCCCGGTGTGCATGCGGGTAAATTCGCCACTCACCGGATCGAGCCGCATGCCGAAAGGCGACGTAATCGGCCCGCTCACCGGCCAAGAGAAATCGCCCGGGGCACCCGTGTTCGCGGTGCTACCGCCCGAGAGCGCCGCCGCCCGGCGGGCGGCTTCACGCTGAGCTTCTAGCGCAGCTTCGTCCTCACGCTGTTTCTCGACAATCAACGCCTGTAGCTGCGCTTCTTGGGCCTGCGAACTCTCTTCTAAATCAAGCACGGCCACAACCCGCGTCCGTCGTACTTGATCGGCAACCGCCAGAAGATTGCGCCGCTGTTGGGCTAAGGATTGCAAGACTTCTTGCTGGCGTTGTGCCTTTTCTTGCTCTTCACTCAGGGCCGCAGCTTCTGCTTCTAACGTTGCCTCAACCTGGGCCACACGCTGTTCGGCAGCACGGCGCTCGCGGATTGTTTGCTCATTCGCGGCAATCAGGAATTTAATCTGGTCCCAACGCTCGGCAAATTCGGAAAACGAATGCGCGCTAAACAGCACCTGTAAATACCCAAGATCACCGTTTTCGTACACATCGACCAAGCGATGACGCAGCGCGTCGGTATGCCGCTGGACAGTTGCCTTCGCTTGCGCTAATTGGACACGATTCCAATCGATACGGCGCTGCTGACTTTGAATCTGACTACCGAGATCATTAATGCGCCCGTGCGTCGCAGAAATCGAGCGAGCTGTTTCATCGAGTTGCTCGCGAAGATACTGCTCGCGTTGTTGCGCTGAGCGCAAATCAGTACGGCGCGTATCTAACGCAGCCTGGGTTTCGCGCAAATGATACTGCTGTTCGTGGATCTTGTCTCGTATGTCAGCGCGCACCAACAACGGAACACCAGCTATGCAAGTCGCTGTCAGCGCAGCAAGAACACGAAAAGCCCTCATGTACGCAAGTAACGTCCAAGGGCAACCCATGAGGCCAAGGTACCGAGCGCGGCACCAGTACACAATAATTGCAACACAATTTGATGCTCATCGACACCGGCATGCGCCATTGGCACAAACGGCATCGCCGCAAACAATTTCGGCAAAAGTTCTGCCTGAGCACCCGCTAAAATCCCGACAGCTACGGCTGCACCGACTAAACCATCGATAAAACCCTCGACAATAAACGGCGCGCGGATATACGAGGCTGTCGCGCCAACTAACTGCATAATTGCGATCTCACGCCGCCGAGCAAAAACCGTCAAGCGAATCGTATTGGAAATAATAATCGCAGCAACCAACAACAAAACAACAATCATCCCAATGCCCACACGCTCGATAACCTCGGTGACGCGCAAAAGCTTGAGGACAATATCCTGAGCGTACGTGACCTTCGCGATACCCGGCAAACGCTGCAAGCGGGCGGCGACGCCCGCGACCGATTGTGGACGCCGAACCTGAATCCGAAACGCATTGGGCAAAGGGTTGCTCGTCATCAACGACGTGTCGATTTGCCCTTCCATGTGCGTTCGCATCTCTGCAAATCCCACACTTTTTGGAATATACGTAATGCGGGTGATGCGCGAATCTTGACTCATCAGGTGCCGCAACTGCGCGGCCGTGTCGTCGGTGCTGGCATCGGTGAGGTACGCGGATATTTCGATTTGGCTGAGCACCTGAGCGCCAATCCGACTCACACTCTCGCGCACGAACAAGAGCGACCCAAGCAGCACGATGGTGACAGCGACGGTGCCAATCGCGGTAAATTGCATCCCCGCGTTGCGCGATAAATTGGCGAAGACTTCGCGCACAAAGAAACGGAAACGACCAAAATCCATCAGTAGCCTGCTTTCTGCGAAGTCAACGCAGGAACATCATCGACGAAATATGATCCGCGTTCTTCGTCCGCAACGATCCGTCCATTATCCATACGCACGACCCGGCGCTTCATCCGATCGACCACCGCCTGATTATGCGTTGCCACAATCACCGTCGTGCCTTTGAGATTGATCCGTAGCAACAACTCCATAATTTCGGTGGTATTGGCCGGATCGAGATTCCCCGTGGGCTCATCGCAAAACAGAAAGCGAGGACTACGCACGAGCGCGCGGGCAATCGCAACACGCTGTTGCTCGCCACCCGACAACTCGTGCGGGAACATGCGACTCTTATGCGAGAGACCGACCAGATCAAGCGCGCGCGGCACGGAGCGAACGATTTCGCGCGTCGATGCACCGGTCACTTGGAGCGCAAAGGCGACATTTTCCCAAACCGTCTTGCCAGCCAACAACTTGAAGTCTTGGAACACGACCCCAACGCTGCGCCGGAAATGTGGAACACGACCTTTGCGCAGACGATCGACCCGGATGCCATCCATAATCACTTGACCCGACGTCGGCACCAGTTCACGGTACATCAAGCGCAGGATGCTGGACTTCCCCGTTCCGGAGTGGCCCACCAAGAAGAGAAAGCTCCCTTTGGCGATATCGAGGTTGACGGCATCGAGGGCGCGTACACCGTTCGAATACACGAGCGAGACGTCGCGTAGCTGAATCACAAGTACCTCCTTCGAGATTCGCGACCGATACCTTCGGTAAAGCATCGACGACAAAACGTCAGTGAAGTGAAAAGCGGAAGGTGTTGAAACGATGGATTTTGACTTGAGCGCAGACCAGCAGGCAATCGCCGCGCTGTGTCGCGATTTCGCCCAAAACGAAGTTGCCCCAAGAGCTGAAGAACTCGATGCCAAGGCCGAATTTCCCTACGACCTCGTCACGAAAATGGCTGATCTCGGTCTGTTCGGACTCCCTTTCCCAGAAGAATACGGAGGGAGTGGAGCAGACACCGTTTCATATGCGCTCGCGGTTATGGAAATTGCCCGGGTCGACGCTTCGACCGCAATCACCCTGGCGGCAAATGTCTCGCTCGGCGCAACTCCCTTTTACCTGTTCGGGACCGAAGAGCAAAAGCAGACTTACTTGGTGCCGTTGGCCCGCGGGGAAAAGCTCTGGGGATTTGGCCTCACCGAACCCGAGGCCGGCAGCGATGCCGGCGCAACCCGCACTACTGCGACCCTCGCTGATGGCTTGTGGACGATCAACGGCACCAAAGCGTTCATCACGAATAGCGGCACGACCCTAACCGGTGGCACGACGATCACCTGCGTCACCGGCACCGACGCCCAGGGGCGACCGGAAATTTCCAATCTCATCGTGCCCCAGGATACACCGGGCTTCACGCGCAGCCGCAAATACAAGAAAATGGGCTGGCGCGCATCAGATACCAGAGAACTCTCGTTCGTCGATGCCCGGGTGCCACAAGAATGCTTACTCGGCACCCGCGGCAAGGGCTTCAAACAATTTCTACAAGTGCTCGACGGCGGACGTATCTCCGTCGCGGCGCTTTCTCTTGGCTTAGCCCTCGGCGCATACGATCAGGCCTTGGCCTATGCGAAAACCCGACACCAGTTCGGCACCGCAATCTCAAAATTTCAGGCGATTCAATTCAAGCTGGTCGATATGTTGATGGAAATCGAACACGCTAAATTAATGGTGCTCAAAGCCGCCTGGGAAAAAGACCAAGGACGCGATTTTGCGATGTCGGCTAGCCTAGCGAAACTCTACGCGGGGAACGTTTCCGGACGCGTCGTGAACGCAGCGGTGCAAATTCATGGCGGCTATGGTTTCATGGACGAGTATCCGGTTTCACGGATGTACCGCGATCAAAAAATCAACGAAATCGGCGAGGGCACGAGCGAAATACAAAGGGTGGTGATCAGCAAAATGCTCGGGCTTTAAAAAACTTCCCCGAAAGCCCTCGCAAGCAAGGCCGGAACGGGTATCGTCACTAGCCGCTTCGGCATGAAAATCCTGACAAATCTAGGAGCGACCTCCCGACGACTCCAATTTCAGGATATGCATCAATCATTGCTGCGTCTGACCGCGCTCGGCGTCGCCTTTGGGGCCGCCTCGCTCACTGCCATCGGGGCAAATCAAGCTCCCCTTGAGATCGCCGCGATCCTCTCGTTGAGCGGACCCTACGCAAGCGTAGGGAGCATGGAAGCACGGGCGATCAATACGAGCATTGCGCTTGCGAATGCATCGGGGGGAGTCGACGGGCGTCCGCTGACCTTGCATCTCTTCGACGACCAATCCGACACCGGACACGCGTATCTGCTCGCCGAGCAAATTGTGCGAGCCAATACCGCCGTAGCGATTATCGGCGGTAGCACCAGCCCAAGCTGCCAGGCGATTCATCTGGCGACCGGGCCGCAGCATGTGCTCCAGTTTTGCCTCAGCGGCAATTACAGCAACGGCGCGACCTACTTCAGCAGCTTCGCGCCTGCGGGCGATCTCTTCGGTGCTCTCCCCGCCGCATTCTTCGCCGAGCATCGCTTAAAACGCATTGCGGTCATTGCGCCCGACACACAAACCGGCATTCTCTACGATCGCAGCCTCCAGCCAGCCCTCGTCGACCACGATATGCAGCCACTCTCGCGGACCTTTGTCAACTCGCGCAGTGCAGCGATAAACGCAACGCTCAAGGCTCTGCGCAATCGCGCTGACGCCATCTACGTCGGTGGCGATGCCGCAATCGAACAAGCGACACTCCAAACCATCCGCAAACGGCATAAGCGCACCACCGTGTGGTTGGTTGATATGCCTCTCGCCAATCAAGCCGTGCATACATTCAATGGATTGCTGCCGCGCGGGCCCGTCTATACCGCAAGTAGTCCGATCATGCTCGTGAACCAGTTACCGACGCGCGCGATTGAGCGCGCGGGCTTGCTTGCGTATCAACACAGCTTTCTGCGCACAAATGGCCTCGCGCCGAATGTCTATGCGGCGGTTGCCGCCGACGCGACCAACACGATTCTCGCCGGGCTGCACGCGAGCGGTGGAGCCACTGGACTTACGCTGGCCCAGCGTATCGCCACACTACCGCCCAGTGTAGGGCTTTACGCGAACTACCACTTCAACGAGCATAACCACAACGGCGTCATCTTTCGCGGCACCGTGGCGAAGCTCAATCAAAATGGGCACCTCAGCTATGTCGAAACGCTCCAGCCAAACACGAACGCGCCCGCACGCCCGCAAGCGCGGGCAGTGCAGTCGCTCCGGCGATTAGCGCCAGGAACGTGACCCCAAGGAGACATACACAAAGCCGACGATCCGACTTGAACGGACGACCTGCTGATTACGAATCAGCTGCTCTACCAACTGAGCTACGTCGGCACCTCCGCCGAAGGCTCGACCTTTCTTCCGAAGGCTGCACGCGCCCCCCTGCTCTGAGGCCGGTTCTCGGGATTGAAATGCGGGTCGAAGGCATCTCGCAAACCATCGCCGACGTAACTGACCGCAAGGACCGTCACGAAAATACATAGCCCGGGGAAGATCGCGGCCCAGGGAGCAATCGGCATATTCGCCTCGGCATTCGCCAACATATTTCCCCACGAGGCGGTGGGCGGTTGAATTCCAAACCCGAGGAATGACAGCGTCGACTCGGTGATAATCACGTCAGCCACAGCTAATGTTGCTTGCACGATAATCGGTGCGATCGCATTCGGCAAGAGATGGCGAATGATAATACGCGCATCACTACAACCAATCGCGCGAGCCGCTTCAATGTATTCTTTTTCGCGCAACGACAAGAAATCAGCGCGCACTAAGCGGGTTACCGATGGCCACGAAAGCAGCCCGATGATCAGAATAATCGTTCCAAAACTCAATGCAGCTTTGTTTGACGTATCAGCGACAATCGCGGTCAATACTAATAATAACGGCAATAACGGGATGGAGAGAACCACATCCACGGAACGCATAATCACATAATCGACCCAGCCGCCATAATATCCGGCCACGGCACCAAGCGCAGTACCGATTACAATCTGCATCGCAACCGCGCCAAGCGCAACCGTTAAGGAAACGCGCGCACCATACATCAAGCGCGCCAAGAGATCGCGGCCGCTTTCATCGGTACCAAGCAAATGCCCAGCAACACCCGGAGCTAAGGGATAGCCGTTCCAGTGGAGTTGGTCAATCGCATTCGGATCAATCTTCGTCAACCACGGTGCAAAGATCGCGATGCTAACGATACAAAACAACAAAACGACACTGAGAACCGCTAAGCGATGCGAGAGAAACCGCTGCAGCAAATGGCGGGTCGGTGCAACAACCGCACTCATGATAAACGCACCCGTGGATCCAAAACCGCATACATCACATCAGCTACCATATTGCTCACCACCACCAAAATAGCCAACAAGGTGAGATACGCCATCAGCAAAGCAAAATCGAACTGACCAAGCGCGGTATAGAATAAACGCCCCATTCCCGGCCAAGAAAAAATCGTTTCGGTTACCACGGCTCCACCGATCATCGAGGGCATCGTGAGGGCGATAATCGTCACCACCGGAGTCAATGCATTACGCAAGCCGTGCTTTATCACGATCGTCCAGGGCGACAAGCCTTTGGCTGCGGCAGTTCGCATATAATCGAGGGCTAGCACATCGAGCATCGAGGCACGCGTAAAACGGCTCCAGGTGGCAAGGTTGACAAACGCGAGCACGATCGTCGGGAGGATCAGATGCAGTGCTTGATCGGCGACATCGCACGCATCGGTGCTACAACGTCCGGCTGAGGGCAGGCGGATGATATAGCCAAAGCCTTCCAAACCATGCACCGCAAAAGCGAGTTGGAGCATTAAGCCCAGCCAAAACACTGGCATCGCTTGGCCATAAAATGCGAGGGTCGTAATCAGATAGTCCCAACGTGTATACGGCCGCATCGCCGCAAAAACACCTGCGCCAACACCTAATACAAGCGACAACGCAAACGAACAGCCCATCAATTCTAAGGTTGCGGGTAGGCGATCAAGAATTGCCGCGCCCACCGGCATCGAATTTGAGGTCGAATACCCAAAGTCACCCTGCAGCACGTGCCCTAACCAGTGGGCGTATTGCACGGGCACCGGTTGATCAAGGCCAAAATTATGTTTGAGTCGATCAACATCAGCTTGCGTGAGGTGAGGGTTTTGCAAATATGGTGCCAGTGGTCCACCTGGGGCTTTTTCGAGAATGCCAAAGATCACCATTGAAATCAGCAGCACCAACGGAATCGCTTGTAAAACGCGGCGAAGCAGAAACGTAATCATCCACGCCCCGTGGCTTTGAGCAGAGCAAACAACAAACCAGTCACGATCAATAGCGCTCCAGCATATATTCCGACTCGTTCTCCAACCGCCAAGCCCAAACGCCTGCCCAGCAGAAACCCCAGTACGGTTGCGCTCAGCGACATAGCTCCAATCAGGCCCAAAGTGACGCCAAACGGTACGCCTAAAAATAAGATCGAAAACCCGATGCCCAAGGAGTCCAGACTAATCGCGAGCGCGCCGAGCAACAAACCCAGGCCTTGCGATAGATCAAATTTCTGTTCGCCTTCGCCGAAGGCTTCGACGATCATATAGATGCCAATGCCAACCAATGCGGCAAAGCCAACGTACCCTGCGATTGGTCCAAACCAGCGTAGCACCAGCGAGCCACAGAGGGCACCTACGAGGGTCATGCCGAGCTCCGCCGTGACGAAGGCCGCGCCAATACGCCAGCGTTGGCCCCGCGAGGCATTGCCCATGCCGACCCCAATCGAGACCGCAAAGACATCGAGGGCGAGTGAGAATGCAATAAGCCAAGCTTTGAAGAGCGCCATGCGAGCGCGCTTCCGCATCAACTTCCCGCCGCCTCTTCATGGCCAGGCTCGAGCCTAGCGGGCTTTACGTTTGGGGATGTGGGGCGTCAAGATAGGGATGGTGCGCCGCATAAATCCATCGAACATCGGCACGGTAAACGCCGTTTCGCCATGACGCTGACTCCAGATCATGCCGCTGGTAATGAGTTGCTGCCGGGTGACCGATAACTCGTTGGGTTCACAACCTAATTGCAAAGCGATGTCACCCGTTTTGTAAGGTCCTCGCCCAAGTTCGGCCATTGCGCGTAGATATTTTTGCTGTAAGTGCGTCAGTCGATCAAAGCGAACACGAAAGAAATTCTTGTCTAAATACGGCACCACACGTTGACTACTCCGCAAAACGTCTGGCAATCCGATAGGATTTTGCGCGGCGTCATCCCACGCAAACGAGGCCCAGACTTGCAAAAAATATGGATAGCATTCGGTTTGCTCGATAATTTCTTGCAAGGCTTCTGCGGAAAAATCAACGCCCTCTTGCTGAGCAGGATGTGCAATCGCCAATTCAGCCGAAGGCCGATCGAGTTGAGCAATTTCAGGATAGTCAAACAGTCGTTCGGCGTACGATTTTGCGTGCCCAGCCAAGGCGGCAACAACTGGTAATCCAGCTCCGAACAGGAGAAATGGCAAGCCGGCCTGGCCTAGAGCATGCGCGCTCACCAGAAGGGCGCCTAATTCAGCTTTGGATAGATATTGCATTTCATCAAGAAAAAAGCAGACTGCCGTCTTCCGTTCCCGTGCAACTTCTGCCACCAAGCGCAGCAACGCTGGTACATCCTGCTCGAGATTACCCGTGTCAGCAACGCCAGTACGTGAATCAACCTCAAACTCAATCTCGCCGACTTTGACCTTAAAGGCAGCGGCAAAATTGGCTAGCGCTGCAAACGCCTTACGAATCCCACCACCAACAGCAGCAGTCAAATCAAGCTCATACAAAATCCGGCGCAATTCTGGAACCAACAACTCGGGCAACTGCCCCTGTTCTGGCGCTTCTAGGCGCACCGTCTTGATATCGTACGCTTCCGCCATTGCCTGAAAACGATTGAGCAGCACCGTTTTTCCGACCCCACGCAATCCAAGAAGAATCATCCCTCGGGTTGGTTTTGCACGCTGCAGCCGACGAAAACGCACATCAGCATCTTGCAGGAGCTCATCACGGCCACACAACTCGGGTGGCTGCAATCCGGCCCCCGGAGAAAAAGGATTGATAGCTGGGTCCATACGAGATTTATAAACAATTTAATGAGATATGTCAATGGTCCATTAAACTTTCCCAGCAATGCCCTGATCGATGGCTTCAGCTTCGCGCGCCTTCTGCCGAAGCATCTTGAGAGAAGTCCCTATCCGCTCCTGAGGAACCGCCGACATGCACCTGCCGTGCCCACGCAAGTTCGCCAAACGCAGCGCCTACGCGATGCTGCTTCTTGGCATGCTCGCGACGACCGCGTGCGGAGGCAGCGGCAACAACGGGGGGGGGGGGTCCTGCCTCTAATTCAGGCGGGGCCGCGAACCTAATCCCATCAGTGCCCAGTACAGCGCCGCCCGCAGCACCAGCGCTGATTCCACCGAGCCCGACGCCAGTGCCACTACCTGTGCCGGTGTCGATTCGCTATGTCTTGCCACAAGCGAAGACCACTCCCGCCACGACGGTACAAAGTCGCATGCAACGGCACTTGCTTTCGAATCCGAATATGACCGTCACCATCACGCCACTCGGTGCGAGTAGCCCGAGCTACGGGCCGAGCACCGCGGCGTGTAGCAGCAGTGTCTGCACGCTAAGCTTGAGCGGGGTCACGCCGGGAGCGAGTACGCTTACGATTTCAATTACCGATAGCACTTCGAATCAAGCGCTCTCGAGTTATAACACGATGATTATTGTGCGACCATCGACGTTCAACGCATTTAGCTTCAGCTCGAATCCGGTGGTGAACTCGGTGAGTTTATCGCCAGTGAATACGGCGACCAACGGTGGCACGCCGACATCGATGCCACTGACGGTCAATGTCAAAGATGCCGACGGCAATACGATTGTCGGCAACGCGAATTACGTCGATAGCAATGGCAAGCCGGTGGTGTTTACGCTGGGTGTGAGCAATGCGCAAGCGGGTGGGCGCGGCACGGTGAGTCTGCTCGGGCCAAACCGCATTATTTCGCCACAGACGGCACCGATTCTGATGCAGTACGACGGAAATTGGTTAGAGAGCAGCACGATTTCGGTGCGCTCATCAAGCAGCGCGGTGACGAGTCTCACGGGTGCAACGGTGAGCATTACGCCGCATGTGACTGAGTATCCGGTGACGGGTAGCGTGGTGGGAATTACAGCGGGGCCTGACGGCAATATGTCGAGTAGACCGAGGGAATTGCACCCCCAGCCCCTCACGGAACGGTGCGTGAATCTCTCGATTCACACCGCTCTTATTAAACAAACGAAC